>JAUNGK010000169.1 GCA_030524555.1 Bacillota bacterium
TGATTGCTACTACTTCGTAGCCTTCTGCACCAAACATCTGTCTGAATGCAAGACGACCAATACGGCCAAAACCATTAATTGCTACTCTTACTGCCATTTTAGTTTCCTCCTAAAAATGAATAATTATTTTATCTTATTTTGTCAGTCATTTAGATTGACAAAATTTTATCAGCAGGATTATTTTACCTAATTTGTCCAGAAAGTTCAAGATGTAAATGAAAAATATTTGCTTTTTTTATCACTGTCCTATAAACTGAAAATGCAAATCAGGAGGTGTGACATATTATGGCTGTTAAAGCAGATTTTCATTTACACTCCTCTTTTTCGGGAGATTCCACTGCTCCCATGGAGGATATGATTTTAAAAGGAATATCTTTGGGGCTTGAAACCATGTGCTTTACCGAGCATATGGATATGGATTACGTTTATACCGCTCCTTTTGAAGAAGGTATGTTTGAGTTAAATACCGACTCCTACTTATATGAGCTTATCCGATTAAGGGAAAAATATGCCGGCCAGATTAAGATTTTGTTCGGTGTGGAGCTTGGGGTACAACCTCACTTGCGCCGCGAACTGGCAGTTTACGCTAAGAGCTTTGACTTCGACTTTATTATTGCTTCTTCCCATCTCTGTAACCGTAAAGACCCTTATTATCCCTCCTTCTATGAAGGAAGGTCAGACGAGGAAGCATACCGGGAATATTTTCTTTCCATTTCAGACAACTTAAAGGCATTTAACAATTTTGATGTATACGGGCATCTGGATTATGTGGTGCGCTACGGAAAAACCAAGGATGCGGATTACTGCTACGATAAATATAAGGATGTTCTTGATCCAATTCTGGAAACCATCCTTGAAAAGGAAAAAGGAATTGAAATTAATACCGGTGCCATAAACTATCATTTAAAGGATTTAAACCCCTGCACCGATTTAATTAAACGCTATCGCAGGCTTGGCGGCGAAATCATCACCGTAGGCTCTGATGCCCATAAGCCTTCCGCAATCGCAAACGGCTTTGACCGGGCAGCTGACATACTGACTGAATGCGGCTTTAAGTACTATACCACCTTTGAAAAAAGAATGCCGGAGTTTCACAAAATATAAAAAGACGCATCTTTCTATAGTATCGTGCCGCCTCCTAACACATATTCTCCATCATAAAAAACCACTGCCTGGCCCGGTGTAATGGCACGCACCGGGTTTTCAAAGCTGCAGTGAATTCTTTGCTCTCCATCCATTCTGATGGTGCACCATTCTCCCTTATGGGCATAACGCACCTTGGCCCACACCCTTCTGGGCTTTGGCAGCCCCTCCATTCCCATAAAGTTAATTCTGTCGCAAACAAGCTCACTGTGAAACACAGCGCCTTCATCACTAATGACCACTTCATTGGTTTCCGGCCTTATTTCGGAAACAAAAACCGGACGCCCCATAGAAAGGCCAAGTCCTTTACGCTGGCCTACCGTATAATGGGTAATTCCTTTGTGCCTGCCAAGTACCCTTCCGTCCTCATCCACAAAATTTCCTTCTCCCGGCACCCGGCCTGCTGCCTCCTTATTAATAAAAGCGGCATAATCACCGTCAGGCACAAAGCAGATATCCTGACTGTCCGATTTATCTGCCACAGGCAGCCCTAAGCCTGCGGCAATCTCTCTTATCTTACTCTTTTCATAAGCCCCCACCGGCATTAAGGTATGAGAAAGCTGAAACTGGGTTAGATTATATAATGCATAGGTTTGATCCTTTCTGGCTGTTACGGAATTGCGGATGGCATATCTGCCGTTTGGAAGCTGCTCCACCCTGGCATAATGTCCTGTAGCCAGATAATCCGCACCTATCTCCATGCCTCTTTTAAGCAGAGCCTCCCACTTCACATATCTGTTGCAGGCAATACAGGGATTGGGGGTTCTTCCTTTCAGATATTCTTCCACAAAGTAATCCACTACCTGATGCTGAAATTCCTGTTTAAAGTTCATTACATAATGGGGAATTCCGATCAGATGCGCCACTTCTCTTGCATCCTCTACAGCAGATAAGCCGCAGCAGCCTCCATTTTCGGAGATCTGCTCCGGCTGCTCATCTCGCCAAATCTGCATGGTGACGCCGATCACCTCATACCCCTGTTCCTTTAAAAGGCAGGCCGCCACGGAGGAATCCACTCCTCCGGACATGCCTACTACCACCTTTTTCTTCATTAATATTCTTCCTCTTCCTCGCCCTCATGGATATCCGTCTTAGGCTTTTGAAGTCCTTCAATCCTGATCCCGTTCTTTTCCGCATAATCCCAAAGGGCCGCATGAATGGCTTCCTCTGCCAGCAAAGAACAGTGTACCTTCACAGGAGGCAGTCCGTCAAGTGCCTCCATAACTGCCTTATTGGTTACCAAAAGAGCTTCTTCGATGGTCTTCCCTTTTACAAGCTCCGTTGCCATGCTGCTGGTCGCCACTGCCGCCCCACAGCCAAAGGTCTTAAATTTGCAGTCTCTGATTACATGATTTTCATCTATATCGAGATACATTCTCATGATATCTCCGCATTTTGCATTTCCAACCGTACCCACGCCGCTGGGATTTTCTATCTCTCCCATGTTTCTGGGATTGGAAAAATGATCCATTACCTTTTCACTATACATAAGCAATCTCCTTTCGTTATTTCTGATTTCTTTTTACAAAATCCTCATAAAGAGGGGACATCTGACGAAGTTTTTCCACAATCTCCTTCACGGATTCCACTACATAATCAAGCTCTTCTATTGTATTCTCCTCACTTAAGGTCAGTCTTAACGAGCCATGAGCAATCTCATGGGGAAGTCCGATAGCCAAAAGGACATGGGAAGGATCCAGAGAGCCTGACGTACAGGCTGATCCGCTGGATGCACAAATCTGTTTCATATCCAGCATAATTAATAAAGATTCGCCTTCTATAAATTGAAAGCTGAAATTCACATTGCCCGGCAGCCGCTTAGTGCGGTCTCCGTTCAGCCGACAGTAAGGAACCTCCTTCTCCAGTCTTTCTATTAAATAATCCCGGAGTTTTCTTTCCTTGTCGGCACGCTCCTCTAAACCGTCAAAAGCCTTTTTCACTGCTGCCTCAAAGCCTACTACTCCCGGTACATTCTCCGTTCCCGCACGTCTCCCTCTTTCCTGCGCACCACCATGAATAAAGGAGCGGATTTTTACACCCTTACGAATATAAAGGAAACCGATTCCCTTCGGTCCGTGAATCTTATGAGCGCTGGCGCTGAGCATGTCAATGTGAAGCTCCTCCACATCAATAGGAAGATGCCCATAGGCCTGCACCGCATCCGTATGAAATAAAATTCCATGTTCCCTGGCAATTTCCCCTATTTCGGCAATGGGCTGAATGGTTCCGATCTCGTTGTTGGCAAACATAACGGAGATCAAAATCGTGTCAGGACGGATAGCCTTTTTCAACTCATCAAGCTTAATAATTCCGTTTTCATCCACATCAATATAAGTGATTTGAAAGCCCCTCTTTTTCAAATAATCACAGGTATGAAGCACTGCATGATGCTCAATTGCAGAGGTAATGATGTGCTTCCCCTTGCTTTCATAAGCTTCAGCGGCAGCTACCAGCGCCCAGTTATCGGATTCCGAACCGCCTGCCGTAAAATATATTTCGGCTAAATCCGCATTCAGGCTTTTGGCAATGGTACTGCGCGCCTCCGAAACCGCCTTTTTTCCTTCTGATCCCAGCTGATAAATGCTGCTGGGATTTCCATAATGCTCTGAAAAATATGGGAGCATAGCCTGTACCGCCTCCGGCGCACATTTGGTTGTGGCGGCATTATCTAAATAAATTAAATGATCCATATCTATGTCCTTCTCCTGATCTTCCGCAGGTCTTATTCCTATCAATTTACTAGGTTTTGCATATTTACTATAGCACCGGTTATTTGTTCTGTCAATGCACCTTAAAGCATATATTTATCAATAACTCATCCACATATTTAAGGTAGTTCCCAATGCAGCTTTTCCGTCATAAAAGTCCTTTGATTACAGGTACCATTATCCTTACAGTTACCGGCTTTGTCAGCCGTTTCATCGGTTTTTTCTATCGGATTTTTCTCTCCCGCATATTCGGAGCGGAGGGAATGGGTATCTACCAGCTGATTTCTCCCGTGCTGGCTCTCTCCTTCTCTCTTACGGTAGCAGGTATGCAGACTGCCATCTCAAAATATGTTGCAGGTGAAACAGTCTCTAAGGATTATCGTTCATCCGCATCACATTTATTCACCGGCTTTGTTCTTTCCATGGCCGCTTCTGTTGTATGTGCGGTGGGAATATATTGTTTTTCCGAGCCAATTGCCGCATATTTTCTCCTGGAGTCCCGAACTGCGCCGCTGCTTCGGATTATTGCGCTATCCATTCCTCTTGCTACTGTTCATTCCTGTATTAACGGATATTTTTACGGAATACGAAAAACCTCCGTTCCTTCTCTATGCCAGCTTGCTGAGCAATTGATCCGGGTAGGCAGCGTTTACGTGATTTACTTCTTTTGCTCTAAGCGCGGCATGACGCCTACGATCAGCTTTGCTGTGGTAGGACTTGTGATCGGCGAAAGTGCCTCCATGCTGGTTTCCATTATTGCGGTGAGAGCACATTTTGAAAATGCAGTTCCCAAAAACTACGGTCCACTGCTAAAAATGAATTTCACCTCCTTTGCCGAAACCGCAAAGCGTCTCCTGACGCTTGCCCTGCCTTTATCCTTAAACAGGGTCATTATCAATTTTCTTCAAAGCATTGAGGCAATTTTCATCCCTAACAGGCTGATGAGCTACGGCTACGATAACGCAGCAGCTTTAAGCGTGTACGGCGTTCTCACTGGTATGTCGCTGCCCCTTATCCTTTTTCCAAGCGCCATTACTAATTCTATCTGCGTTCTGCTTCTTCCGATTGTATCAGAAGCAGATGCCTCCGATAATGTAGGCACAATTAAAAAAGCCGTACATAAATCCATAAGCTACGGTTTCGGACTGGGAGTTTTATTTACAGCGCTGTTTCTTTTATTCGGCAGATTTTTAGGACGGTTTCTCTATCAAAGCACACTGGCCGGAAGCTTTATTCTGGTGCTCAGCTTCCTGTGCCCGCTGATGTATATCGCCAGCACCTTAAACAGTATTTTAAACGGTCTTGGAAAAACAGGCATTACCTTTGCTTACAGCATGATCAGCCTTTTGGTGCGGCTTGGCTTTGTATTTTGGGCCATCCCCAGGTTTGGCATACACGGTTACCTGGTCGGGTTAATCGCCAGTCAGATGGTTCAGACCCTTCTGTGCATGTTTGCGGTAAGGAAATATCGGTGATTATACTATTAGAATTGAGGTGTCAAAAGCTATCTGCAATTTCGGGACAAGGATGTCCCGAAAAGCCCGTAACTTCGCCCGGATGGCGAATTGCGGGCGGTTGCGCAACCAAAAAAAAGCTTTTCCGGAACATTTAGAAAATCCATTGTTCGGAGCTGATGCGCATAATACTTTGTGCAATTTGGCACATATCATTTAACAAGTTAGCTTTTGACATCTTAATCCTATTTATAAATAATTTTTTTCTATTATTTCCTCCGCACAACAATTAATATAGAAATATCAATACAAGCAAGCATAATTGTGATAGTGTCAAATGATCTATGAAAAAACTGGGCAAAGAAAAAAGGCTCAGATGA
>JAUNGK010000170.1 GCA_030524555.1 Bacillota bacterium
AGTTAATTTCCACATCGGCTACCTTCTGAGCTGCTGAATCAGTATCCTCCATATGATAGATAGACACCTTATCATCATTGGCTTCCTTTAATGCAGGCGTAGTAATAGATACTGTAACAGCTTCCGTAATCTGATATTCCACGCCTCCTGCATCCAAAATCGTAATATCATAAGCCGCCAAAACGACTTTTCCCTCAATTTCAACAGATACCGGAACAGCATTTACTGCGGCGCCCTCAGGCAATAAACCGCTGACGGTAATCCATGCGCCGTCATCCGTCTTGGTAATAATCTTCTGTTCTGTCAGTTCCTCCTCTTCCGTCTCCGGTTCTTCTGACTCTGTTTCTTCAGACACTACCGTAATTTCTGCCTTACCGGCATAACCCTCTTCTGTCTCTGATACCTCATCAGAAGCATAATAATCAAACGCTGCTGCATCCCCTTTTGCACTTATAGAGAATTCTTCACCGTTCAAATTTCTAAATGTTATATCCTGAGCATCCTTACTCAAACCACTGATTTCATAATAGCTGTCTCCGCTGGAGGTAAATGAGTAATTGGACGTTACATCCTCTGTATCAACAGACAAAATAAGATCAAAGGTATCCTCTTCATTCAGCTCTGATGTGTCAAAAGATACCGTCACTTCATCTAATCCTGTTCCCGAAACGCTTTCGCTGCTATACCAAATAGAAGCGCTGTCTTCATCCGCTGCATCGGGCGTAGCACTTGGCGTTGCAAAAGGTGATGCGCTGGGCGTTTCCTCAGGCGTTGCAGAAGGTGATGCGCTGGATGTTTCCTCGGGCTTTGCGGAAGGTGATGTACTGGGTGTTTCCTCTATCACCTCATTGGGAGAGGCATCCGGCATTGTGCTGGGTATTTCTTCCGGCGCCTCTTCCGGTGTTTCACCTGGTGTCTCACTGGGCATTTCATCCGGTGTTCCATCATCTGTCGGATTCTCTACCGGATCCACTGCCTGTGGTGCGTCAGATATCACAGCAGGATCGCTTCCATCTTCCAATGAAGCATCACTATCCGACTCCTCCTCTTTATTTTGATCAGTCATTTCTTCGGTTTCCCGTGCTTGCTCCTGCTCTGTATCTGAAGCAGGAACCGATGCATAAATCGCAATCGTACTAACGGTTACTGTCACAATAAACATAAAAATAGCAATAATCCTCATCAATAAGATTTGTGTATGCCTTTTCATTTTGAACATTTTCCATCCCCCTAACTGCACAAAAAATGTTACTATAGTACCATAATAATTATATACTTTTTCCACCACATTTTCAAACGGTTGGGCATTTTTCGTCAAAAACGTTAAAAATCCCCATTTGAAATAGTGTTTTTGCACAAAACAAACGTGCGTTTCACCTGTTTCAACGGGGATTATCTACGTAACTAATTATTATTCTCACTCTATATTATTATCTTCGTCCTTATGCAAGCTTCTATATATTTCTTTATGATCATAATCCGGAGCGCATTCCTTAGACGCATTAACTATTTTTTCGATCTCTTCAATTGTTTCTTCCAGCTCATCTGCAATTTCTTCTGCGTTTTTCCCTTTGCGCAGCTTTTTGCCGACTAACTGTATCAGTTTGATTTCTTCGCCCTTTATACAGCCTTCCTTCAGACCTTCCGCACGCCCCTCATCTCTGATATAGGCCTTCTCTTCCCACAGCTGCATATACTTCACCCCTATCTTTTCTGATGCTCTTATTCTTTTCACTTTTTCATGAATCATCCTGACTTTTTCGCTAATGGTTCTCTCAGCCACAGCATCTGTCGATGCCGTTATATACTCCATAAAATCAAGAAACTCCTGCGAAAAATCCTGTTTATTGGTTCCCACAGTGTTAATAAAAATTCGTATCGCACCATCTTCCAGCTTTAATTCGGTACATTCCCTGCAGGTTCCTTCAAAAGTATACCTATACAGCCCCTTTCCAAAAATATCAAACGGCGCTATCAAAATAAAACAGCTGTCATTCAGCAGATTAAAATTTTTGCTCCCAGGCTCCAGCAGAGAGACATCCAGCTGCGCCTGATAATAACGACTTCGCTTTCGGAGATTTCCGGTATCCTTCTGCTGCATTTCCGTGTAATAAAGCGTTTTGTCGCTGCTCATGCTGATTACATCAAGCCTAACCTGCCGCAGTTCCTGCGATACCCGAAATTCCTTTTCTGTTTCCGGCTTATCCAATAATTCTATTTCATTTTCAAGTAAAATACTGACAACCGCCTGATAGACTTCTCTGTCCTCCATCGTTTCATCAAACAGGAACCTGTCCACCAAATTCAATTCCGTAAGTTTTGTAGTTACATCATTTACCATACATCTTCCTCCTTTGCGCAGGAAAACGTATGTATGATTAGCTTTCATTATTTTCCTGCTTTATTTGTTTACCGGGATTCAAAAGCAGGATTTCAAGATTATATAAGAACAGAATGTTCTGTCAGATGCGGCTGTGCCGCTACACAAGCTCTCGCTTAAAGAAATCATTTGCTTTGCATATATCATATCACAACAAAAGTATGATATCAACAATATTGTGTATATTTTTATTTTTAATTTTATTCAAATCAAAGTATCAGCTCTGAAATAAGCTCTGCAAATTCTTACTGGCTTTGCTCTGTTTTTCATGCACTTTCCTATAACAAAAACAAAGTCCTGAAATCATAAACTTCAGGACTTTATCTTTAAATTAATTTTGAAATTTTACAGATTAATAATTTACAATCTTACCGAAGTCAGCCTTAAGGGATGCTCCACCTACCAGACCGCCGTCAATATCCGGCTGTGCAAACAGCTCTGCTGCATTACCTGCATTTACAGAACCGCCATACTGGATACGAACTGCATCTGCTGTTGCTGCATCATAAATCTCTGCGATACAGTCACGAATTGCTTTACATACCTCCTGAGCCTGCTCGGTAGTAGCTGTCTTACCTGTTCCGATTGCCCAGATAGGCTCGTAAGCGATAACCATGGAAGCTACCTGATCTGCGCTTACGCCAACCAGATCAGACTTGATCTGCATACGGATCCAGTCAAGTGTAATGCCCATTTCTCTCTGTTCTAAGGTTTCACCGCAGCAAAGAATAGGTGTAAGTCCGGCTTCAAAAGCCTTCTTTACCTTCTTATTTAATAAAGCATCATCTTCCTTGAAATAATCACGTCTCTCGGAATGTCCGATAATTACATACTTAACGCCTGCATCAACCAGCATAGCTGCGGAAATTTCTCCGGTGTAAGCGCCCTTTTCCTCAAAATACATGTTCTCTGCACCGACTTCAACATTGGTTCCCTTTACAGCTTCCACTACAGGAACAATGTCAATTGCAGGTACGCAGTAAACTACGTCTACACTGTCGGATTTAACCAGATCCTTTAATTCATCACATAATGCTACTGCCTGGCTGGGAGTCATATTCATCTTCCAGTTTCCGGCTACAATTTTCTTTCTTGCCATTTTCTTTTCTCCTTAACTCAAATCACTGATGTTACTCTAGGAACAACTTAGCATTTTTAACTGATGCCATTAGGAAGAATGACCCTCTGAGGGGCATTCTTCTTAGGAATAACTTAGTGCATCTTAGCTGACGTCCTTTGTCAGCTTAGATGTACTTTATTCCTTATTCCTTGTCATCCGCTGCTACAACACCCGGCAGTTCCTTACCCTCTAAGAACTCAAGGGAAGCGCCACCGCCTGTTGAAATGTGGCTCATCTTATCGGCAAATCCAAGCTGGTTTACAGCTGCTGCGGAGTCACCGCCGCCGATGATGGTTGTTGCATCTGTCTCTGCAAGTGCCTTTGCAACTGCAATAGTACCCTTTGCAAGAATAGGATTCTCAAATACACCCATAGGTCCGTTCCAAACAACAGTCTTCGCAGACTTAACAGCATCTGCATAAAGCTCAGCTGTCTTGTTTCCGATATCAAGTCCTTCCATATCAGCAGGAATCTTATCAGCATCTACAACGGACACTTCGATTTCGGCATCGATAGGATTAGGGAAGGAAGCTGCAATTGTTGTATCAACGGGAAGTAATAACTTCTTGCCAAGCTTTTCAGCCTTCTCCATCATTTCCTTACAATAATCAAGCTTCTCATCATCTACCAATGATTTACCGATTTCATAGCCCTTTGCCTTCAAGAAGGTAAAGGCCATACCACCACCGATAATCAGCGTATCGCACTTCTCAAGAAGGTTATTGATAACATTCAGCTTATCTGCAACCTTAGCGCCGCCAAGAATTGCAACAAAAGGTCTAACCGGGTTTTCTACTGCATTTCCAAGGAAATCGATCTCCTTCTGCATAAGGTATCCAACTGCACATTCGCCGCCCTTAGCACGAACAACATCTGTAACACCTGCTACGGAAGCATGTGCTCTGTGGGAAGAACCAAATGCATCACATACATATACATCACAAAGGTCAGCCAGTTCTTTGGAGAAAGCCTCTCCGTTCTTGGTTTCCTCTGCTCCGCGGAAACGTGTATTCTGAAGCAGTACAACATCGCCATCCTTCATGGCTGCAACAGCTGCGGTAGCAGCTTCGCCTGTTACGTTGTAATCTGCAACAAAGTTTACTTCCTTACCAAGCTTTTCGGAAAGTCTCTTGGCAACAGGTGCTAAGGATTCGCCTTCGTTGGGGCCGTTTTTAACTTTTCCAAGGTGGGAGCAAAGGATTACCTTGCCGCCATCTGCCAGTAATTTTTTGATTGTCGGAAGAGCGGCAACAATACGGGTTTCATCCGTAATCTCACCATTCTTAAGAGGTACGTTGAAATCACATCTTACCAGTACGCGCTTTCCGGCTACATTGATATCATCAACTGATTTTTTGTTTAATCCCATGATAATTTCCTCCGTTTAATTTATTTAAAAAGTAAAATGCGCCAGACAAATAAAGGGTCCGGTCCATAAGACCGGACCCTAAAGGTCTAAAACTTAAGCTAACTCAGAGAAGTATTTGATTGTTCTTACCATCTGGCTTGTGTAAGAATTCTCATTGTCATACCAGGATACAACCTGTACCTGAGTATTGCCGTCTTCCATAGGAGCTACCATTGTCTGTGTAGCATCAAAGATGGAACCGAATGTGCTTCCGATGATATCGGAGGATACGATTTCATCTGTATTGTAACCGAAGGATTCTGTAGCAGCAGCCTTCATAGCATCGTTGATCTGCTCCTTGGTAACCTGTCCCTTAACAACTGCAACAAGGATTGTTGTAGAACCTGTAGGAGTAGGAACACGCTGTGCAGAACCGATCAGCTTGCCATTTAACTCAGGAATAACAAGGCCGATTGCCTTAGCAGCACCTGTTGAGTTTGGAACGATGTTCTGAGCGCCTGCACGGCTTCTTCTCTTATCACCCTTTCTCTGAGGTCCGTCAAGGATCATCTGATCACCTGTGTAAGCATGTACGGTTGTCATGATACCGCTCATGATAGGTGCTAAATCATTTAAAGCCTTAGCCATAGGAGCTAAGCAGTTTGTTGTACAGGAAGCTGCAGAAATAACTGTATCTTCAGGCTTTAATGT
>JAUNGK010000007.1:0-7128 GCA_030524555.1 Bacillota bacterium
CATACTTGATTTTGGCACTGCTCATTGCCTTCGCTAAAACTGTTTCAGGAAACGGATATCGTTTTCATAGAGAAGCCGCATGTCATCAATCTCATATTTCAGCAATGCAATACGCTCAAGTCCTACACCAAAAGCAAATCCCGAATATACTTCCGGATCAATACCGCTCATCTTAAGCACCTTGGGATGAACCATGCCACAGCCTAAAATTTCGATCCAGCCGCTTCCCTTACAAAATCTGCAGCCCTTTCCGCCGCACTTGAAGCAGGAAACATCCACCTCTGCACTGGGCTCTGTGAACGGAAAATGATGAGGTCTGAATTTTACCTTTGTCTCCTCACCAAATAATTCCTTTGCAAACTGTGCAAGCGTTCCTTTAAGATCAGCAAATGTAATATTCTTATCTACCACAAGGCCTTCTATCTGATGGAAGGAAGGGGAATGGGTCGCATCCACCTCATCGGATCTGAACACTCTTCCGGGCGCAATAATACGGATGGGCGGTTTGGTCTGCTCCATCACACGAACCTGTACAGGTGAAGTCTGGGTACGCAGCAGAATATCACCGTTTACATAGAAAGTATCCTGCTCATCCTTGGCCGGATGGTCTGCCGGTATATTCAAAGCCTCAAAGTTATAATAATCCTTCTCCACCTCAGGGCCTTCCACAACCTCATAACCCATACCTACGAAAATTCTTTCTACCTCTTCAAGCGCAATAGTATTGGGATGGCGGTGTCCCACATTATTCTTCCTGGCAGGCAGGGTTACATCAATGGTTTCACCCTTCAGCCTTCCCTCTAACGCCAAAGCCTTCATCTTATCTGTTGCCCTTTCCAAAACCTCTTCAATTTCAGAGCGGACATCATTCACCATCTGTCCCACCTTCGGCCTTTCTTCCGGCGCTACATCCTTCATTCCTTTCAAAAGAGCTGTGAGCTGTCCCTTCTTTCCCAGATAATTGACACGGATTTCATTTAGCTTATCCAATGCCTGGCCGCTCTGTCCGCCTACAGTCTCAATCTGCTTTAAAGCTTCCGCTTTAATCTGTTCCAATTTCTCCTTCATTGCTTTCTTCCTTTCCTTTTCCTGTGAAATAAAAAATCCCTTGTATTTCCATACAAGGGACGAATTATCTCCGCGGTACCACCCAAATTTCTGCCACAAGGGCAGACGCTTCATTCACTTAACGCGTGTCACGTTCAAATCTACACACAAATCCGCATAAGACATTATGCCCATCTGCTTCAACCTGAAAGCTCCGGTGGGAAATTCACATACTGTTTGAACTTAAGGAAGCTTTCAGCCGGTGACTTCCTCTCTCTGCCAGAAAACAATATCCTACTTAGCACCATCATAGCTACTTTATTTTACTGACTTACATTTTAGTCAATCTTCTTTCGCTTGTCAACATTCTTTTTTCCTATGAAAAATTGAAACGCCGGCTTAAAGTACCTGTTCATGTAGGCTCCCACCAAAATAATATACATGCCTGCGTACAGCCAAAACATTAATATAATGATCGTTGTTAAATTTCCATAGGTATTAAATCCATTAAACTCATCCACATAAATGGAAAAGGCCCATGTCATAAAGCTCCATCCCACAGCTGCAAAACCGGCTCCCGGAATCTGCATTTTAAATCCCTGCTTTGTTCCCGGCACATAAGTATACATCAGGGCAATCATCAGCGTAAGTATCACCCACATAAAAGGCGTTCTGAAATGGACCAGAAGATTAAACAAATAAGCGCTCTGGGGTATCAATCCTTCTATAATGCCGATCAGGGTTTTTCCAAATACATTGACAAGCAGAGAAAGCAGCACAGCTATAAGTATCAGAACCGTATACATACTGGCTACCATTCTAAGCAAAAGGTAGTTTCTGTTCTCCTCCACATCATTAATGGCATTCAGTCCCTGTATCAGGGCAAGCATTCCCTTTCCTGCGGACCAAAGAGTTGCAATAGCGGTAACGGAAATGATTCCGACGGACTTATCATATACATCCACAATCACACTTTTTAAAAGCGGATTTACTGCATCCGGTGAAATCTGGGTAGCTACATTCATTAAATTCTCTCTGGTAAGCGGTGTATAAGGGATCAACGCACATAAGAACATCAGTGCAGGTATCAGTGATAAAAAAAGGAAAAACGCTGTACTCGCTGCAAAAGCGCTGATATTCTTCCTGCCCATATGTTTTCCAAAATCATATCCGATAAATATTAGTCTTCTAAGCATAGAGCATCCCCGTCAAAAAGTATTTTCTAATAGACATTTTCCGCACGGCAGTTTGCAAAATAAAACGCAAGAATTTCGTCGCAGTCCATCCCTGCAAGACCCATAGCCCTCGCCCCGTTCTGGGACATTCCCACGCCATGACCGTATCCTCCGCCAAATATAGTATATCCTACCACATTTTTCTCCGATTTTACAACATCGATTATCATATAGGCGCTGGGCAGCAGGGTATTACTCTGATAAGAGCTTCCGTCCTGCCTTATCACGTCGCCTCCCTGATTTAAAATATATCTGATATTATATTCAGAAATAATCTTATAGGTTCCCTGATCCGTCTCAATAAGCAGTTCGTCTATCACACCGCCTTCCTTCCTTCTAAGACACCTGATATCATAAATTTTTTTAATTTTTCCCGGTTTTTCCGATATAAAATCACTTAACTCTCCGGCATTCTCTTCCTTCGCATGCAGAACCTTTTGGGGAACCGCCTCATACCTTTCTCTTAATCTGTCGGAAATAAGAGCTGTATCCAGTTCTTCTACAGTATATGTCCACCGAAACCATGGTTCTTCTCTCTCATAGGCAGCGTCATCTGTCTCTGAAATATACTGTGCAAAACACTCCTCATCCCTCAGATTTTCCGGCAAAAGGCTTTCTCCTTCCTTAAAATCGCCGATATATTCTGACCTTAGATATGGCATTTCCTCCTTCTGCTGCTCATTCCATACCCCTGCATCACTGCCAAAGCCGCATGATGTAGAATAATAATAAACATTCACCGGCTCGCCATCATATTTCAGCACGATCCCGGAGGTTTCCTTTACTGCTCTGGTGGAATTTACATTTTCAATAATATTATTGTATACCTGATAACTTACACTATCATCAAGATGGGCTCCGATGCTCTGATATCCCGGCTGCTCCAAATACCGGTATCCATAGGTTCTGGCACAAACCGCCTGTGCCTTAAGAGCTTCTATAGGATAAGATGCCGGCATTTCACTTGGAACAACAGAATACAAATATTCCTCCAAAGGCAGTTCATTAATAAGTACGAGTCCCTGCTTTGTATCTGCAATCTCCATCATTCCCCGGTAGGAAGGAACGCCATAGGCTCTTAGCTGTGATCTTAATTCTATTCTTCCGGTTCCTAAGTCCGTATAGATCTCTACCCGTCCGCCCTTTAAATAACTGCTGTCACTTTCAATGGTCAACACCTGCCCTGCCGGTATCGTCTCTTCCTTTCGGTCATCATATTCCCCGTATACAATTCTCATAGGATCCTCACAGTAAAACTCCAGACTTTTATGATAAATTCCGCCCCCGGTATTATCCTTGATAGCTACACGAATATTTTCCATCCTTTCTTTTCTGGTAATCAGGAATGCACATACCTTTCCCTCTTCCAGAACAAAATCAGCAAAAGAATATCCTATGGAAAGCTCACTTATTGCCGCCTTTTTCAGCGTATCATACAGCTGGTAGCCTGTGCAGTTATCCTGAAGCTCCAAAACACCATAACCCTCCAGTTCAAGCTTTCCTTCTCCAAAGCTTAAAAGCTTTCCACCCACTTTCTCTTTCTTGATCTGCACATCTTTCAGCTTTCCGTTTCCGAATGTCAAATCTGCAATCTGTTCACGCCAGTCTGTTCTTCCTGAACTTTCCATGACATCTAAACCTTCTGCTTTAGTCGGACTTTGTGCTTTCTCACTTACAAGTTCCGAAGCTAACATTCCAATGGGAAGAGAAAACTCATAGCTTCCATCAAAAAACCGTATCTCCTGATCATTGCTTTCCATAACCCATACATTGGTGAAGGTCTGCTCATCCGGAAGTTCCCTTCTTAATGTCAAAAGCCGGTTTCCATGCACAAATGCCTCCACCGTGGTAAACCTGATCTCCTCAAAATCAGAGGATACCCACGTATAGATTTCTCCATCACCGCCTAAAATCTGATGATCCTCAAGTCTTTTTTCCCCTGTCAGGTTACCGTCACAAGCAACAAGCGCCAGCTTTCTTTCCCCTATCTCATCCTTTAAATCATACTTACCCAGAAGCTTTTCATAGCTGCTATACCAATCCTTTTCAAGCAGCCAAAATTCATCCTTATACTTTGTGTCAAAAAGATAATCCTTCTCCTGACCATCCAGATAACCCAATAGCTGCTTGTATGTACCATAATCCATGTACTGCTCCGTATACTCCTGCCAAAATGCAGATACCTCATCCCTGTCTATAGGCAGATCACCTGCCTGCAGCAGCTCCATAGTTAAAATTTTAACATCCTCCGCCTTAACCAAATCACCCTCCGGCTGCTTAAGCTGCCAATTTGTCACGTCTCTGGCTATCAGCCAGATAAAAAGAACTGTCAAAATTACTGCGAGAGCAAGCTTTGCCCAAATCCGAAACTGTTTTTCCATGAATGCCCCTTTTAACCTGTCAAAAATTTATTTTATACGAAAGAAAAGCAGCCCGCTAAAAGGCTGCTTTTCTTTCGTAATATTAACAGCAACAGCGCTGTTTTCTATTGTTATACCATTTGGTATATTCCCCAAAATGCCGGTTCCTGCCTTTTGACTCCTAGCTATGCTAGGTGGGTGACCGCAACCTGCACATTTGCCTTCCCTTCCAATCCTCATAATGAGTGAGGGCTTGACAGCCGCCAGATGATATAGGAATCCCGTTTAAAGTATCTGTAGGTTCAAAAATAACAGGAATTGTCGTGCATCTCAGGTTGGTTTTATTATATCCAATATAGAGCTAAAATACAACTGGAAAATTTCATGAAAAATCATTGTAAAAACTCATTGATAGTACTGAGCCTGGGCAGCAAACATTCCGGCATAGATTCCTCCATCTATTCCGATCAATTCATTATGAGTTCCGTACTCCTTAATTCTTCCCTCCGAAAAAACCGCAATTTTGTCACAAAACCTGCAGCTTGAAAGTCTGTGTGAAATATAAATTGCAGTTTTTCCTCCTACCAGTGTATCAAAATGGCTGTATATATCATATTCAGCTACAGGATCAAGGGCTGCCGTAGGTTCATCCAAAATCACCACCGGTGCCTTCTTAAAAAGAGCTCTGGCAATGGCAAGCTTTTGCTGCTCCCCGCCTGAAGGCTCTATCCCGTTTTCATCGGAAGCCTTAAAAAGAATGGTATCTGTTCCTTTTAAAAGAGAATTTATTTTATCTGAAAGGCCAACCTGACCTATCAGTCCACTTACTTCCTCCTCAGAATAGTTCTTATCCAGCACAATGTTTTCCTTAATAGAAAAGCCAAAAAGCTTAAAATCTTGAAAAACCGGGGAAAATAAAGCCATATACTGGTTGTAGTCATACTCCTTAATATTGACGTCATCTAACAGGATTTCTCCTTCTGTAGGGTCATAGAGTCTGCAAAGCAGCTTGATAAAGGTGGTTTTTCCGGCACCGTTAAGACCTACCACCGACAGGTGCTCCCCAGGATTTAGCTGAATGTTTACATCATTCAGCACCGAAGTGTTACTTCCCGGATAAGCGAAGGATACATTACGAAAAACAATAGTATGGGTTTTATCCTCTACCGGACGCTCCCCTTTTTCAATCGCTGCAGGATACTCCATAAATTTCACGTATTCATAGGCATAACTGGAACGTTTGATTATCTCCTGCATATTTCGAATCAACCCTTCCAGGGAATACTGAAAGGTGTTTCCGGCGGAAATCATTTGGGAAAAGGTTCCTACAGTAATTTTCCCCATAATGGTCAGTATACCAAGATATAAGTAACTTCCAAATCCCCTTACGCTTTCGGATATTGACTTAAAAATACCTAAGGGCAGCTTCTTATCTGCCTGCCATTTCCAATATTGCCGGCATTCATTGCTGTATGCTTCCCACTTTTCCACCATCATTTCCTTTGCATGATAGAGGCGGATATCCTTTCCATAACGAAAATCCATCATGTTGAAAGCAAGATAAGAAAATATCCGGTTTATCTTAGCCATTCTTCCGTAAGTCTCAATCTCAATGGCATTATTTCTACTGTTTATTATGGCACTTACGATCAGCAGCGCAATATTAAGTTCAAACAATATTGGCGCATATAAGGCAATCAGAAAGATTACGCCAGCACCGGTTATGATATTGGAAATTCCCTGAAAAAGCTCCATAGAAATCCCGTATACTCCGCCGGAATACCATTCCATCCCCGTACGTGCGGCTTCGATCTGATCCAAGGCCTTTTTATCCTCGGTAAGCTGAAAATCCAGCGTCATTACACGCCGTCCCATCTCCTCACTAAAAAAATTATCCATCTTTTCCTGATACTTTTCCAGCGTCACATCTGCAAAAGAACCACACAAGGACAAAAGAGTATGCCCTGCCACAAGGATTGCTGCATACAAAACCAGCCTGTGAAAGTTCCTTGCTCCCAAAAGCTCATCAATAATAAGCGGCATCATCATAATTTTCACAAAAGGAAGCACTGCATAGATAATAACCTTTACTATTCCCACTCCAAAGAAGGCCTTATATCTTTTCCATGCAATAGGATAAAAATATTGCAGGGTTTTATATACAATCCAAAAGGCTTTCTCTGGCCCTTTCTGCACTTTATCCTGCATTTTCCGAAGCCTCCTTATCTTTATAATACTGCGCCTGTATTTCAAACATTTCCGCATAAGCTCCCTTTTTTAAAAGAAGCTCCTCATGGCTTCCATATTCCACTATTTCTCCTTCCTTAAACATGGCAATGTGATCACAAAATCTGGTGGAAGAAAGACGATGAGAAATATAAATCGCACTTTTATCTCCTATAAGTTCATTAAAGCTTTTATAGAGGTTATATTCTGCCAATGCATCAAAAGCCGCCGTAGGTTCATCCAAAATAATCACAGGTGCA
>JAUNGK010000007.1:7138-36631 GCA_030524555.1 Bacillota bacterium
TGCATCCTTATAAAGCGCCCTTGCAAGGGCAAGCTTTTGCTTTTCTCCTCCTGACAAATCCACGCCGTCCTCATGCAAAACCTTCAACAGCTGAGTATCTACTCCTTTTAGAAGACCGTTTACCTTCTCCTCCATTCCTGCCTTTATAAGACATTCCTTTGCCAGCTCTTTGTCTGTATTTTCCGGTGTTTTCATTGAGACATTTTCAGAAAAAGGAAATGCAAATATTTCCACATTTTGAAACACCGGAGCAAAAAGTCTATAATATTCCTCTCTTTTAAAGCGTTTGATATTGATACCATTTAATAGGATTTCTCCCTCTGTCACATCATAAAGCCTTAGAAGCAGCTTGATAAAGGTGGTTTTTCCGGCTCCGTTAAGACCTACCACCGCAAGGCGCTCTCCCGCATCAAAGGTAAGGTTTAAGTTTTTCAGGGCATATCCTTCTGCTCCATGATATCGATAAGAAACATTTCTGAAGGTAAAAGTATATTTTTCCCTATCAGGCAATGGCAGCAGATCATTCCCTTCCTCCTTTATCTCCAAAAAGGAGCGGAAATCATCCACCTGCATGGAACGCTCCTTAAAGCCCCCAAGAGAATTAAAAAATTCTGTAAGGGCAGAGGTAAATGTGGTGGTAAGACCAAGATAAAGAGTAAAATTGCCAATGGACATATTCCTGTCAATCACATTGAATATCAGAATGCCATATACGGCTGCCATGGACAACATGGACATTATATGAGCAAATTCAGAATTATAGATCCAGAGATTTCGGCTGCGAAGCATTTTTTCCTGCTTTTCCATGAAAACCTCATGCTGCTTTCCCGACAGCCAATCCTTCATATGAAAAAGCCGGATATCCTTTGCATAATCAAAATCCTGCGTGGTTCGTGTCATATAATCAATTTTGCGTCTGATAGGCGCAAGCTTATCCCATACTTCCCTTCTATCCTTCTTTACGGTATATCTGAAAAATAAATATTGAAAAAAGGAAATTACCGACAATATCAGAAGCATTCGCACATCCAACGCTGTCACTGCCGAAACCGTGACAACCATAAGCATAAGCTGCACACCAAGCCCATAAACGGAATGCATCAGTCCTTCTACACCATTGTTATTCCCGGCAGTTGCCTGCATCGCCTTCTGATGCATATCCAGAATATCAGGCTGCTCCAACGTCTGATAATTCATGGACAGAGCCTTATCTACCCGCTCTGTAATCATTTTCATCCGCACATAAACATAATAATACCATTGCCTGTTGTTGACAACGGTATTTAAAATCCCGGCAATAAGCTCTATCAACGACATAATGATTAACAGCTTCAAAAGAGGTAAAATACTCTTGTCTGCTGCTTCTGCCTGCACCTGCACAATGTCAATGACAAACTTCCCTATAAAACTCCACAGGTATTGTCTCAAAGAATCGACAAACACACCAATTACCATTAAAAATAATAAAATGGGGCAATATTGCCTGATTTTCCCTAATATGTAAATTGAATTACTGATAATTCCATACTCTGTATGAAGCAGATTATCATTCTTTTGTCTTCTTTTTCGCAATATTATTTCCCCCACACACATACTTCATTTAGCATAACATAAATCCATCATGTCCAGCAACAAAAAACGAGTATACCAATTAAGGTATACTCGTATCAATTCTAATCTTCCGTTTAGCTCAAATTAGCTAAGAGCATCAACCAGCTTCTGAACTGCAGCAAGAGCCTCATCAGGAAGCTTATCATAGCCTTCCTTCTTCTCAGCAAAGCCCTTAACAGCATCTACACGGTTCTGCATAGCTGCCTTTAAGGCTGCCTTGTAAGATGCATCATTTAAGTCAGGCTTAAAGTCTGCTGTCTTGCCTTCCCAGTCATACATAATCTCAACATCATCAAAGTTGCCCCACTTCTCAAACTTAGCTTTACCTTCAACGATTGTCTCTAAGATACCAAGCGTATCAGCGGGTTTAACCTTTGTGCCCATAAAGTCACCGGTATTAACGATATAGCATGCTACGTTCTTCTCTTCAACCAGCTTTTTGAACTTCTCATAGTCATTAACCAGAGGATAGGTTCTGAACGGGTTAGCATAAGGCACGATACGAAGAGCATTTAAGTCTGTACCTGCAGCAACACGCTCTGCTGTAGAAGTCTTGGTAGCAAGTGTAGCACCCATAACTGATGCTAAAGCTGCACCTTTCAGCTTAACTACAGGAGGAATGGTAGGATCCTTCATAATCCAGAAAATAGCGTTAACAGGCGCATCAATCTTATCCACACGGTTAGGAGACCATAATTTAGACTTGATAGCACGTCCGTTACCATTTCTGATATCCTCAGTTACCAGCTGAATCTTTCCATTCTCATCAAGAGTTGCGGAACAGTTCTGAGCAGATAACAGATATTCATTATCAGGGCATCCTGTAGGGTAATCTGCTGTCTTATCGAAATATGTAGGCTCAAGTGCTACGGAAGCACATGTATCTGTATTGATAATAAAAGCATCATCATGAAGTACAGTGATAGGATACTTGCCGCCATGCTTAGCATGTGTCAAAGTAGATTTACCTGATCCTGACAGACCGTAAACAGATGCAACGAACTTAGAGCCATCAGGTAATGTGTACTCCTTCTGTCCGCCATGGCAGGCTGCATAACCGTTTCTGTTAGCAAGCGCCCATGCCATGGTAAGCGTACCCTTCTTATGCTCACCAAAATATCTCATACCAAGAATTGCTGCACAGTTCTGGTTGGTATCAAAATAGCAAAGTGTAAGAGGATCGCTTAAGCAGCTGTAATCAACATCAGGTGCATCATGAGGTGCCCACTGAGGATCAGAGAAGATGTAGATATCAGGCTCCTTGCCATCGCCAACGGGCTTGGACTTCTTATACATCTTAACATACTCATCTGACATATACTGGAAGTTGATCATCCAGTTGTAAAGAATATTCTCCTCTCCTTCCGGAATCAGAAGGTGAGCCTTTACCATAAATTCAGGATCAAGACCTACGAAGCACTCTGCATGATACATTGTTTTCCAACGTGTCTCGTAAACTGCATCCATAACTACCTTATCAAGCTTAACCTCATCAACGCCGGGCTCGCCTTTGATACGACGTGCAGCAGCATAACGGCCTGTTACAGCGCCATCATTGAACAGTAATACCTTTGCATCCTTCTCAAGACCAAATGTCTCTCCATCCTTTACAGGCATGTCCGTAACGATTGTTCCGGGCGAATTTTTAGCTAATTCGTAAGCTTCTTTCAAAGTGTTTACTTTTACTACGTTATTTCCGTAAAAAGCAGCTTCGATAATAGAACGGGTTTTGGAAAAACCAACTTTACCAGCGCCAATTTCGGAAATTGGATAATAAGCTTTTGTTGACATGTGTCATCCTCCTTATATAAATGTATATTTTCACCGCATCCGGAATCCTTTCGCACGACCCCGATACTGCGGTTTCTTACTCATGGTGTGCAATCCTGCACATCTACTGTATTATCGCAGACATGGTTTTAAAAGTCAATATTTATAGTCTTCATTTTTTTAAGTTCACATAGAAATAAAAAATATTCATAGAATTTACAAATATTTTATATTTTTGCCCCTTGTTTGAATTGTTTTTGCATGTTAATATAGTTATATTAATTTTTTCTGAATTATTCTAATGTTCTGATGCATTCACCAGTTCAATTTAAAGTATTATTCAGCTTGACTAATTGTTCAGGCTGGATTTGAGTTACCTTTTTAACACGATTTCCATAAGAAAGGAGTATCGCATGGATCATAATAGTTTTTCTGAAATTACACCCGAAATCATCCGTCTTGCCAAAATGAGTGAGCAGGCAGATATTATTGATACTGAGCTTTTTACCAAATATGAGGTTAAAAGAGGTCTTCGCGATTTAAATGGCAAAGGAGTTCTGGCCGGACTCACCAATATTTCCGATGTGCGGGCAACGGAAATTATCGACGGTGTCTCCTACCCTGCTCATGGCCGTCTTTTTTACCGCGGCTATAATGTTCAGGATCTTGTAAACGGTTTTACCAGGGATGATCGCTTTGGTTTTGAGGAAATTACCTATCTTCTGCTTTTTGCCAAGCTTCCTGATGAAAAGGAATTGGCTGATTTTCGGGATCTGCTTTCCAAATACAGGACTCTTCCCACCAGCTTTGTAAGAGATATTATTATGAAAGCACCCAGTAGAGATATGATGAATACACTGGCCAGAAGCGTCCTTACTCTGTACTCTTATGACGACAGAGCAGATGATGTGTCTTTACCCAATGTACTGCGTCAGTGTCTCCAGCTGATCAGCTTATTTCCGCTGCTTTCTATCTACGGTTACCAGGCATATTGTCATTACCATGACGGCAAGAGCCTTTTTATTCATCAGCCAGACCCTTCTCTTTCCACGGCTGAAAATATATTACATATTCTCAGGCCCGACAGCTCTTATACGCCGCTGGAAGCTAAGCTTCTGGATATTGCGCTGGTTCTCCATATGGAGCATGGCGGAGGCAACAACTCCACCTTCACCACCCATGTGGTCACCTCCTCTCTCACAGACACCTATTCTGTCATTGCAGCGGCTATCGGTTCTCTGAAAGGCCCCAGACACGGCGGTGCTAATATTAAGGTCGTTCAGATGTTTGAAGAAATGAAAGCTGAGGTCAATGACTGGACAGATGAGGAAGAGGTCAGCAATTATCTCCGCAGACTTCTCAACAAGGACGCCTTTGATCACGCAGGGCTTATTTACGGTGTAGGCCATGCAATCTACTCCAAATCCGATCCCCGTGCTGTCATTTTTAAAAACTTTGTAGAGAAGCTCTCCGTAGAAAAGGGACTGGAAAAAGAATTTGCCCTTTACTCATTGGTAGAATCCCTTGCTCCAAAGGTAATTGCGGAGGAACGGCAAATGTATAAGGGCGTCAGCATCAATGTAGACTTCTATTCCGGTTTCGTTTATCATATGCTTGGGCTTCCCATGGAGCTGTACACTCCCATCTTTGCAATTGCACGAATCTCCGGCTGGAGCGCTCACCGCATGGAAGAGCTGGCTAACAACGGCAAGATCATCCGGCCTGCTTATAAGCCAATCGGCGCTGACCGCACATACGTTGATATTAAAGACAGATAACATAAAGGCTGGTCAAATGACCAGCCTTTTGAATTGCTCTCCTTTATTCTTCTTTATTGCCCACATTCTGCATCTCATATTCCAGATAAATATCCTCATCACCTGAAAGCTCAGTAAATTTCTTACGTATTCTCTCAACTATCTGCTTGCCGTTTTGTGCGGAGGCATTCATTAAAATTGTTACATACTGTGTATTGCCGCATCTGGTGGCCACATCTCCTCTTCGCAGAGATTTGGAAACCGCCTCCTCTAAGGTCTCAATTGCTGCTGCCGCTTTGCTGCTGTCCACATCTGCAGCCTTTCTGTCCGCAATCGTAAAAAGAACCAATTGAACATCCTGGCTCTTTCTTTCCATACACCGGGAAACGAAATGGTATATCCTCTTGAATCCACCATATTCCACACGGTAAGCACCGCTTTGATGGCCTCTTTCCTGTATCAGACGCTGAAGCTGCAGCAGATTGATCAAACTGTTTTCATCATCATCTTTTTCCTTTTCACCTTCCGCATGATAAAAATGATAACCTCTTTTTCCGTTCTGCTTCACATAATACAACGCCTTGTCCGCCGCCGAATAAAGTTCCTGAAAGGTTTTTCCGTCTACCGGCTTTTCCGCAATTCCCACCGATACGGAAAGCTTAAAGTCACAGGCATCCGAAATCAGATCGTTCACTTCAAACTCTATTCCGGCAATCAGTCTTCTGGCAATGCTTTTGATCTTATCATCACTGTTTTCACCGGAAATAAATACCACAAACTCATCTCCGCCTACTCTGCAAACAGCATCCTTATCTTCAACCTCTTCCTGAAGTACCTTAGAAAATTTAATTAAGACCTCATCCCCGATCATATGCCCGAAATTTTCGTTTACCAGCTTAAAATTATCCAGATCCAGAAGCAGAAAATATCCCTCTGCAGCTGATGCATCTGCTTTATCAAGCATATTCTCCAGATATCTCCTGTTTAAAAGATCCGTAAGTCCATCCTTCCGTGCGATATCTGCCAGTTCACGCTTCTGATCAGTCATTTGCAGGATCTTATCAATTCTGCTCCGCATAACCTCCGGCTCAAAGGGCTTTCTGATAAAATCCATAGCCCCCATTTTTAATCCCTTAACTTCGCTGGCCTGATCTGTCTCCGCAGTCAGGAAGATAATAGGAATATCCTTTGTATCAGGATTTTCTTTTAATTTTTCCATTACTTCATAGCCGTCCATTTCAGGCATATTAATATCAAGTAATATAAGATCCGGTACATACTCCTTCACAATAAGCAATGCCTGCTTGCCAGACCTGGCTGTTGTAATATCATAAGAATCTTTTAAAACCTCCGCAGCACATTTCAAATTGGTTGCTACATCGTCTACCATTAAGATGTGTTTCATCCCTTTGATGCTTCTCCCTTCTCCCTTCAAACCCTCAAATCGTCATTTTGAATGCACTATATTCCAAGGAAATCCATTACTACCTGTTTCATTTCTGACTTTTCACACACACGATCATGCAAAACAGGCGCTTTTTTAATCTCTTCAATTGCCCTGGGCACACATACTCCCGATATCCGCGCAAGCTCATCCGCCAGCTCGAAATCCCCCATTGCATCGTATTTGCTGTCAATTGCATTCATTACGCTTCTGGTAAACTTATAGGGACTTGCAGTTGATGCAATGATCGTCTGCTTACAATCTCCGGTCTCCTCCTGATATTTCCGATACACACAGGCAGCAACCGCAGTATGCGTATCAATCACGTATCCCGTATTATCATACAGATCATGAATCGTCTGCGCCGTCTGTGCTTCATCTGCATAATTACCGTAAAAGTCCTGAAGCTGCACTTTCATCTCCTCTGTAATCGTGTATACGCCGCCGCTTACAAGCGCTGCCATAAGCTCTTTATTTTGGTCAGGATCATTTCCTGCAATTCTATAAATTAATCTCTCCAGGTTGCTGGAAATCAAGATATCCATAGACGGAGAAGATGTCAAAACAAATTCACGGTTTCTGTCGTAGGTTCCTGTACGGAAGAAATCAAAAAGTACTTTATTCTCATTAGATGCACAAATCAGCTTATCAATCGGAAGCCCCATCTGCTTTGCATAAAACGCAGCAAGGATATTGCCGAAATTACCGGTAGGCACTACAACGTTAATCTTTTCTCCTTCTGAAATTCTCTCCTCCTTCAAAAGCTTCACATAGGAATAAACATAATACACAATCTGGGGAACCAGGCGTCCGATATTGATAGAGTTTGCAGACGAGAACTGAAAGCCTTTTTCATTCATATAGGCTGCCAATTCTTTGTCTCCGAATATCTGCTTGACACCTGTCTGGGCATCATCAAAATTACCGTGAATACCTACCACATATGTATTCCTGCCCTTTTGCGTTACCATCTGCTTTTCCTGAATGGGGCTTACACCGTTTTTCGGATAAAATACAACAATTCTTGTCCCTTCCACATCCGCAAAGCCTGCAAGTGCCGCCTTACCTGTATCCCCTGAGGTGGCCGTTAAAATTACTATCTCATTTTCCACATGATTTTTCTTTGCAGAAGTTGTAAGCAAATGAGGCAAAATTGACAGTGCCATATCCTTAAACGCAATAGTCGGTCCATGGAAAAGCTCTAAATAATACGCTCCGCCAGCCTTAACCATAGGTGCTATCTCTTCCGTGTCAAACTTTTCATCATAAGCCTTTGCAATGCAGCTCTTAAGCTCGTCTTCTGTAAAATCAGACAGATACAGCTTCATTACCTCATATGCAACCTGTCCATATGTCATCTCCGATAATTCCTTTAATGATTTATCCAAAGCCGGAATACTGTCAGGTACGAATAAGCCTCCGTCATCAGAAAGTCCCTTCAAAATTGCTTCTGACGCCTTAATGGGCTTTCCTTTACTTCTGGTACTGTTATACAAAACTTCCATCATTATGCTCCTTTTCACTGATCCTTCTGTAAAACCCGTTCTACATTTTACCACAAAAAGAGCTAATTTACAATGAAAAGAAAGATTTATCAGCCATTTGTAAAGAATTCATGACCGCCATGCTCAAATAATCGGGTAAGAGAATTGTCAAACCATTTCATTTTTTCCGGATCCGCATATTTTCTTGAGGCAAAATACAATGCTCCCTGCGTAATATCCTCCCCCATCAGCACACGTTCAACTGCATCTATTGTTTCCTGACTAACCCTGACGCTCCGGTAGGTTCCGTTGGCTACCGGCGAAAACTGATATACGCCATCCTCCTGCTGCAGCACTACTTCAACCACCGTATCAGGAAACCTGGCGCTCTCCACACGGTTTAAAACAACTCCCGCTACCAGCATTTTTCCTTCCTCGTCCTCATTTCCAGCCTCAGCCTGTACAATTTTAAGCAAAGCTTCATAATCCTCCTCGGACAGCTGATATTCGTATTCCTTTTCCATTACCGAATAGTCTACTATTCGTTGTCCTGAAGCCGCCTTTTTTAATATTCCGAAAAAGTGATCGGCTTTGGTTTCCTCTTCCGGCAAAGCACTTTCCGTAAGACTTAACTGAAATGCCGGCGTAGCTGCAAACATTGTCACCTGCGTTCCCTTAATACAAAACCAGCTCATTACAAGCAGCATATTACCCAAAAACAGCTGGATAATAAATTTTTTATACATAAATTCGCATCCTTTCCTAAACACCTGTGCAGGCAGCTTCCTGCCCTGATTTAAGTTTCTGTTACACTTATGTAACAGTTCTTTAATATTTTATACAGGAACTGCCAGAAATATTTCTAAAAAATGCTTATGCGGGTAATTTTTTCAAAATTCTATTGATAAAAAAATTTATTAAGGTAATATTTTCAAAATCAGTCCTTTTCTGATACAATTAGAAAAAAGCGAAAGGAGTTGTCTATGGCCAAAAACCTTCCCGGTGTGTTTACCGCACAAAAAAAGGACGGAAGCATCTACTACCGTTCCTCTATCACTTACCAGAATAAACATATCAGCTTGGGAAGCTACGAAACTGCTCCTATTGCTTACGCTGCTTACTTAGAAGGAACCTCACTTCTTTATGATACCTCGCTTGGCCTCTCCGAATACTCCAGGCATCGTGTTCTTCCTTTCCACAAATGGGTTTGTCTGATTAACTTTCGGGATAATCAGATTTATTTTGCCACCCCTATTTACATGCGCAAAAAATATTTTGAGTATTATCTTTCCCCTACGGAGCTTCTTAAATTTGATGTTGACGATTTATTTTACTATTCCTCCCACAAAATCATGAGACGCGGACGCCATTTTTTCGTATCCGATTACGGCATGCAGGTAAATATCATGAACAGATACGGCATTAAGAATTATGCGGTTGTGGGAAAGGATTACCGCTTTGTAAACGGTGATGATATGGATTTCCGCTACGAAAATATAGAAATTTTCAACACTTACCACGGAGTATCCAGGCGTAAAACGCCGGCAGGAATTGTTTTTACTGCTAAAATTCACATAAACGGGAACTATATTATAGGATCTTACTCCAGCGATATCGAAGCGGCTATTGCCTATAACAAAGCCATAGATATCCTGAAAAAAGCCGGCATAAGCAAAAATTTCACTCCCAATTACATTGAGAAGCTTTCTCCTTCCGCTTACGCCGACCTATATTCAAATATCTCTGTCTCTTCAAAAATTACAGACTATTTACGGGTATAATCCACAAAGCTTATAATGTATGCAGTTTCATTTTCCACGCCGGATATATTAAGCCCGGATGTATATTTCCACATTTTAAACTGATACGGATAATCCGGAACCGGAGATTGATCCGATAACCACACATCATATTCCGCAAGAATCTTATCAGGGATAATTTCAGTTAAAAGCCAGGTTTTATTCCCGTATAAAATGCTTCTGTATCCTTCACTTTCCACTGTTTTTAAAAACGCTTCCGCAATCTGGGTTTTCTGATCCTCATCCAATATCTCTATTCGTGCCTTATCATTTGCTATATATTCCATATCAAACGCAACAGGATAGGTAATTTGGTAAGGTATCAGGTTGCTGGCAACATATTCAGCCTCTTCCACTGCCTCCTCCACCGTCACTGCTTGCGAAAAGAAGGTAACGCCTACTTCAAGTCCGGCATTTTGTGCCTGCGTGATGTTCAATACGAACTTTTCATCCAGCGAAAGCAATCCCGTCTCATAGCCTCTACTCCCCAGCCTGATCATTACAAAGTCAACTCCGTTATCCCGAAGTGCTTCAAAATCCACTTCCCCGCTGCTTTTCGAAATGTCTACTCCCAGCTTGGAGGTCTTTTCTCCCTCGACCCAATACGACATTTGATCATTTGTGATTTTAATGTTTGTGAGATCATATGTGTAAAGAGGAATATCCTCTGATATTTCTATCCATTCCTCTGTTCCATCCCGATAGGTCACCCTGGTGTGCATTCCATCCTTGGCCTTTTCCTCATCAGTAGGCTCCGGAGCTTCTGTAGGCATGGGGCTTTCCGTAGGCGCCGCCTCCACTATTACCTCGTCATCATCCTGATACATATTCCAGAAATCAAGATCCTCTGCCCGCAGCTTATGCTCCTTATACAGCGACTCTATATCCTCCTGCCCCTTGGCAAATTCCACCTGCTCTTCCTCCGGCGTAGGCTCCGCCGAAGCTCTTGCTGCGCCGCCCTGATTTCCGGATCTGTCATTCGATCCGTTACTGATAAACACCACTGCAAGTATAATCAGCACAAAGGCTGACACTGCGACAATCATATATATAACGGGCGTTCCCATGCCCCCTTCTTCCGTTTCTCCGGGTAAACGCATATCTTTCAACCTTTTCCTTTTCAAATCTTCTTTGAAACTATATAATAACTATACACGAAACCCAAATCTATTACAATCGGATTTCTAAGATAACCAGCCGATTTTTTAAGGAGTATTGCTTTGAATAAGAAATTTTCAAATTGTTTTGTACTGTTTTTATCCTGTATTTTATCCATTTCTTTGCTTTCCGGCTGCGCCCGCCAGATAAAGCCGCTTTCCGCAACCGGCTTTTACTTTGATACAGTGATAACCATAACCTTATATCAGCCCTGCGAGCAGGAGCTTTTAGATCAATGCATGGAGCTTGCGGAGCACTATGAAAATCTCTTCAGCCCCAATATAGAAGGAAGTGACATTTGGCGGATCAATCACGGTAACGGAGACTATGTAACCGTATCAGAAGAGACCCTTTCCCTTTTATCCACAGCCATCTCCTACGCCAGACTTTCCGACGGTCTGGTAGACCCTGCCATCGGCGCCCTCTCCTCCTTATGGAATTTCGGTTCCGGCAATCAACAGATCGTCCCCTCTAAGGAAGCTATAAATGATGCCCTCCTGCACACAGGCTACACCCTGATAGAAATAAAGGAAAGCAGTGTCCGTCTGTCTGATATCCATGCCTCTATTGATCTTGGCTTTATTGCCAAAGGCTATATTGGAGACCGCATCAGGGAATATCTTCTATCAGAAGGCGTTACCTCTGCAACCATCAATCTTGGCGGCAATGTAATTGCACTGGGTCAAAAGCCTGACAATACCCCCTTTAAAATTGGTATTCAAAAGCCCTTCGAACCTTCTGGTACCTCTGCACTGGTGCTGGAGCTTTCCGACAAAAGCGTTGTCTCCTCTGGAAATTATGAAAGATATTTCATCCAAAACGATACCTTGTACCACCACATCTTATCGTCTCAAACAGGATATCCGGTAGACAGCGGTCTGTCTCAGGTTACCATCATAAGCGATCAATCCGTAGATGGGGATGCTCTTTCCACCCTCTGCTTTATCCTCGGTTATGAAAAGGCCGCCCAGCTGCTAACGGATTACCCTGAAGTTCAGGCTGTCTTTATCACAACGGACGGTCAAATCATTTATTATAATTTCTAAATTACTGAACACTTACCCTTCCGGCAAGCACGTTTTTATAATCCTCCAAATTTTTGGAAAGCAATGCAGGCGTATCCAGCCCGTACGGACATTTGCTTTTGCACTGTCCGCAGTGGAGGCAATCTTCAATTCTACTCATTTTCTCCTGCACTTCTTTGGTTAACTGGTTTTGAGAAGGCGACCTTCTAAGCAGCAGTGACATCCTTGCACAATTATTAATCTCAATCCCTACAGGACACGGCATACAATAGCCACAGCCTCTGCAAAAATCACCTGCCAGCTCTTTTCGATCCCTGTCTATCAGCTCTTTTATTTCCTTTGTCATGGAAGGAGGATTATTGATATAGGACAAAAATTCATCCAACTCACTTTCCCGCTGCACCCCCCAGATCGGCAGTACATTCTTATACTGAGCAGCGTGGGCATATGCTGCCGCCGAATTGTTAATCAGCCCGCCGGAAAGCGCCTTCATGGCAATAAATCCCATGTCCGCCTTTTGGCATTCCTTCACCAATGCCTCCTCCTTTTCGGTTGCAAGATAACAAAAAGGAAACTGTAAGGTCTCATATAAGCCGCTAAGAATAGCTTCTTTGGCTACTGCCAGTCTGTGATTCGTAATGCCGATATGCCGGATTTTTCCAGCTTTTTTCGCTTCCAGCGCTGCTTCATACAATCCGCTGCCATCTCCCGGCTTAGGGCAAAAGGACGGATTATGGAACTGATAAATATCTATATAATCCGTGCGAAGATTGGATAAGCTTGCCTCCAAATCCTTCCGCATATCCTCTCCCGTAACTGCGCCTGATTTAGTAGCAATGAAAAGCTTTTCTCTGATCCCTTCAAAGGCCAGTCCCAGCTTATGCTCACTATCACTATAAGCTCTGGCAGTATCAAAAAAACGTATGCCGCCCTGATAAGCCTTCCTCAAAAGATATACAGCTGCCTCATCACTGATCCTTTGTATCGGCAGCGCTCCAAATCCGTTTTTGTTAACCTGAATTTCCGTACTTCCAAGTCTAACCGTTTCATTTGCCTGTTCCATTTCACTCAGTTCCTCCTGATAAAGAAATTTGGCATCTGTCTGCTTCTTTAGCCCTTTAATGTGCTACAATAGACTTTCTGGGACATTTTTCCACGCAGACACCGCAGCCCTCGCACTTGTCATAATTAATGGCAGCATGAAAATCCGTTATATCCACTGCATCAGCAGGACAGTTTTTCTTGCAAAGCTGGCATCCGATACATCCCACCGTACAATCCTTCATTGTCACAGGCCCCTTATCTGCGGAGCTGCAGGCCACCGTATATTTAGCATCATAAGGAATAAGCTCAATCAAATGCTTGGGACATACCGCTACGCACTTGCCGCAGGCTTTGCACTTATCCTTATCTACCACTGCCACCTGATTCACCACATGAATGGCATCAAAGGGGCATACCTGAACACAGCTTCCAAAGCCAAGGCACCCATAATTGCAGCTCTTAGCGCCGCCATTAGGTACAAAGGAAAGCATCCGGCAGTCCTCAATGCCATGATACTCATAGTCAAGAGTTACTTTGTCGCAGTCTCCCTGACACTTGACAAATGCTGTCATTCGGGTTGTCTTCCCCGCTTCCACACCCATAATCTGGGCAATAACCTTACCCACCGGTTCACCGCCTACAGGACAGGCATTTACCGCTGCTTCTCCCTTTGCGATTGCCGCCGCCAGGCCGCTGCATCCCGGAAAGCCGCAGCCACCGCAATTATTTCCGGGAAGAGCTGCCAGCACAGCTTCCTCCCTCTCATCTACTTCTACTTTAAATTTAATTGCCGCTGCCCCGAGGAAGAGTCCGATAAATGCACCGACGCCTCCAACCACAAGTACAGCCATCAAAATTCCTGATATATTCATCTCATTAACCACGCCTTTCTCAAATACGATTTACAAAAGCCCTGAAAAACCGCAAAACGCAATTGCCATCAGCCCTGCCGTAACCAGTACAATAGGCATTCCCTTAAAGGATTCGGGAATATCGTTATATTCCATCTTTTCCCTGATACCGGCAAGTATGATAATTGCAATGGTAAACCCTAAGGCAGTGGCAAAGCCATTCACTATTCCTGCAAGTATTCCGTAATTCTTCTGCACATTGGTGAGCGCAACGCCAAGCACTGCACAGTTGGTTGTAATCAGAGGCAGATAAACTCCCAGTGCCTGATACAGCGACTTCATAAATTTCTTTAAGAACATTTCCACAAACTGCACCAAAGCTGCAATTACAAGAATAAATACAATGGTCTGCAGATAAGTTAAATCAAAGGGAAGTAAAATATACTTATAAATTGCTCCTGCTACTGCTGAAGCAAGAGTAATCACAAAAATAACCGCAGTTCCCATTCCTGCCGCCGTTCCGGTCTTCTTGGACACGCCAAGAAAAGGGCAAAGCCCCAGAAACTGACTAAGCACCACATTACTTACCAGCGAGGATGAAATCAGTATAATTAATAACTCCTTAATCATTGCTTTCCTCCTCCTTTCCTTCCTTTGCTTCTTCCTTTGTATCTTCTTTTAAATCATCATCATCATTGATTTCAATAATCTCAAGATCATCTGCTGCTTTCTTTGGGTTTTCTGCATCTTCCATCGGTGCCTCCACAGCTTCTTTACGGCTGCCGCATGAGCTGTCATGGCAGTTCATACAATCGGAATTGCATCCCGACTGTATCTTTGACATATCCCTGCCCTTACTCTCACCGATACGCTTTATTTTATTTTGTATGGCAGTAAGCGCAGCCAGTACAAAGAATGCACCCGGCGCCAAAACAAAGATACTGCATGGAACATAGCTTTCAGGCATCACTGAATAACCAAATAATTCTCCTGCACCAAGCAGTTCCCTGACTGCTCCGATAATCGTCAATGCACAGGTAAAGCCCAGTCCCATTCCAATCCCGTCAAATAAGGACAATATCGCGCCATTCTTGGAAGCATATGCCTCGGCACGCCCCAGTATAATGCAATTTACCACGATAAGCGGTATGTATAATCCCAGGGCCGAATACAAAAAAGGAATATATGCTTTAAGAAGCAGCTCCGCAACTGTAACAAAGGATGCAATAATAACAATAAACGCCGGTATTCTCACTTTATCCGGAATCACCTTTCTAAGCAGCGAAATAAACAGATTACTTAAGGCCAGAACTACCATGGTAGTAAGTCCCATTCCCAAGCCGTTTATGGCTGACGTGGTAACTGCCAGCGTAGGACACATACCAAGCATTAAAACAAAGGTAGGATTTTCCTTGATAAGTCCGTTGGTCAGTCTTTCCAATATACTATTCTGCTTCATAGCTGCCACCTCCCAACTGGGTCTGGAAATAATACAAACCGCCGTTCACGGCATTGGTTAATGCCCTGGTAGTGATCGTTGCGCCGCTGATTGCATCGATCTGACTGTCTGATACCGCTCCCTGCTTCGTATAGGTGAAGCTTGGAACCTTTTTACCTGCGAACTGCGGCTTTAGCACGCTTTCCGCCTTCATCCCCAGTCCTGCGGTTTCGGAAATACTTAAAATAGAAATTCCGTTTAAGGTTCCGTCACTGCTAATTCCCATAGTAAAGGTTATATCACCGCCATATCCCTCATGACTGGTAACCGTAAACACATATCCCAGAAGGCTTCCGTCCTCCCCCAGTGCATGAAGTATATTTACAAGCTCTACATTTTCAAAACCAGACTCAAGCCACGCCGACTGCCAGCTTTCATCTTCCGGGATCACAAGCTCCGCCTCCTCAAAATCCGAGGCCGCAGGAAATACCTCCGCATAAGCCTCCTTTGCAGCCTTTTCCTCTGCCAGAGCTATGGGCTCTTTGGTAATCTGATATACAAACCCAAGAGCCAATCCTGCCACCAATGTAATCACGAAAAGGACAGCAGCATCTTTCAACATATTTTTCATGCTCTTTCCCCTCCTTTTCCAAACATTCTTGGCATTGTTACCTTTTCAATCAACGGCACCAGTAAATTTCCCAAAATAATGGCATAGGATACGCCCTCGGCAGAAGGACCGTAAATTCGGAATATTCCTGTAAGAATACCCAAAAGAATTCCGTAAACATACTGTCCCATTTTGGTAACCGGTCTGGTTACGTAATCCGTTGCCATGAAAAATGCGCCAAGCATCAGTCCGCCGCCTGCAAGATGGGCACTGATAAATGCAGGATCAAATCCATGTCCGCCAAACAAAATCAGGAAAATAACAAAGGTCACTATATAGCTTCCGGGAACCTTCAGGTCAATCACTCCCAAAAGGATCAAAAAGCAGGCGCCAATAACAATGGCAATCATAGAGGTTTCCCCTATCGTTCCTCCGGTCTTGCCGATCACCATATCGAGAATATTCACGCTTTCTCCTGCCTTTAAGCTGGCAAGCGGCGTTGCTCCCGAATAAGTATCACAATCAAAATTACACATAATGGATGTATAGGAAATAAGCAGAAAGCATCTTGCGCCCAACGCAGGGTTCATAAAATTCTGTCCCAGGCCTCCAAACAGCATTTTAACAACCAGAATTGCAAAAATACCGCCTATAACGCCAATCCACCAGGGCGCTGCGGGAGGAAGATTTAATGCCAGCAAAAGGCCGGTTACCACAGCAGAGAAATCTCCTATCGTTACCTTCTTATGCATAGCTACTTCATAAACCAACTCCGTAAGTACCGTAGTTGCCACGGTAACAAGTATTAAAACCAGTGCATCTAATCCAAAATTATAAATACCAAAGCCAGTCGCCGGAAGCAGTGCAATTACCACCGCAAGCATAATATTGGCAGTGGTCACCTTTGACCTGATATGGGGATTGGATGACACTTTCATCAAATCACTCATGAAACTTTCCTCCTACTCCTACTTCTTCTTCGCAAGCTGTATCTTACGCATGGATTTAATGACCTGTGTAAGGGGGCGTTTAGCCGGACAAATAAAGCTGCAGCAGCCACATTCACAGCATTCCATACCATTATTCTTCACAAAAGCCTCTTCATCATAATGTTCTGCATAATCCGCAAGCTTTCTCGGCACTACCCTGCCCGGACATACCTCAACACATTTACCGCAGTTAATACATGCGGAAGGCTCCATCGCCGCCACGTCATCTCTCGTGAGACAAAGAAGCGCTGATGAGGTCTTGGTGGCAGGAACATCCAGATCAAAAATACCAAATCCCATCATAGGGCCGCCGGATATGATCTTCTCAGGCTGCTCCTTAAAGCCTCCTGCTTCCTCCACCAATTCATGATAATTGGTTCCTATTCTAACCTTAAAATTCTGCGGCTGGGCAATGGCATCTCCCGTAACCGTAACAATTCTATGCATTAAGGGCTTGCCCTCCATCACGGCATGATAAATGGCAATCACTGTATCAACATTATTCACAACACAGCCTGCATCTGCAGGAAGCATGGAAGAGTTAATCGCCCTTCCGGTGGCAGCATAAATCAGCTGTCTCTCCGCTCCCTGCGGATACTTGGTCTTTAATGCCTTAACCGTAATCCGGGTCTCATTTTTGGTCAAATGCTTAAGCCTCGTAATACATTCCGGCTTATTGTCTTCAACAGCCAGTATTCCTCTGGCGTTTTCAAATAAACTTAAAGAAACCTTAAGCCCTCCGATCAGATATTCCGGCTCTTCTAACATTTTGCGGTAATCGGATGTAAGATAAGGCTCGCACTCCGCACAGTTCACAATCACATACTCAATCTTGTCCGGCTCCTTAGGCGAGAGCTTGACCGCAGTGGGGAAACCGGCTCCGCCCATTCCTACAATTCCTGCTTCTCTGATCATTTCTATCTTTTCTTCCCTTGTAAGCTCTTCAAAGGGCTTAACAGCAGGCCACTCAACCTCATCATACAGTCCGTCGTTTTCAATTACGATACTCATCACGTTATCGCCGGTAACCACACGTCTGGGTTCTATTGCCTTAACAGTACCTGAAACCGTGGCATGAATCGGAGCCGATACAAAACCGCCTGCCTCCGCAATTTTCTGTCCGGTCAAAACATGGTCGCCCTTTTTTACTATAGGCTGTGCCGGCGCTCCTATATGCTGTGACAGCGGATATACCAAATCTCCCTTTGGTAGAACCTCTTTAATCGGTTTATCCTTTGAAAGATCCTTTCCATCATACGGATGTATCCCGCCCGAAAATGTTAATCTCGCCATGATCTACCCTTCTTTCCGTTAATTTCCATAATTTATATCAGTTCAGCCATGTCATTCATAAGCTGCCGAAATATACACTTCCAATCATCATTGAACTGATATTTAAATTCTCTTCATCTTTTTAAATATACTATTTTTTTGTCGAAAATACTACAGTATTTTTTAAAAATATGCTACACTAATCAATAGAAAAATTTAGCCGGATTAATTTGCTTTAGTACCCGGTTTTCAATATAGGAAAGGCATGATTATCACTATGAAGGTTGAAGAGATTATACTCGGTAATTTTAAGTTGGAATATCCCTTGGAGAGACTAGCTCCCCTTGATCAAATTTTATTTCTGGACATTGAAACCACAGGCTTTCTGTCATCCGGTTCTACTTTATACTTAATCGGCTGCGCTTTCTATTCGGAAGGCAACTGGATTATCCGGCAGTGGTTTGCCCAGACTCCTGATGAAGAGCCGGAGCTGCTTCACGCATTTTTCAGCTTTGCCCAAAACTACTCTTATCTGATTCACTACAACGGAAATACCTTTGATCTCCCTTTTTTAAGAAACAAAGCAGGTCAGCATGGTATTGAATGCTCCTTTGGTCAAATGGAAGGGTTGGATATTTACCGCCGCATTTCTCCTTATAAAAATTTTTTAAAGCTTCCCGACTGTAAACTGAAAACAGTTGAACAGTTCCTTGGATTACAGCGCGAGGATGGCTATACCGGTGGCGAACTTATCCAGGTTTACAGGGACTATACCGCTTCCCATGACTATAACCTTTACCACACTCTTCTTCTTCATAATTCAGACGATATGAAAGGAATGTTGGAAATTCTTCCCATTCTTTCTTATTACGATCTGTTTAACTGCAGTATGAAAGCCAGAAAGGTACAGGCTAACTATTATAATGATATCCATGGAGTACCTCGAAAAGAACTAATTCTTCAGCTGGTGTTTACCTCTCCCCTGCCTGTTCCCGTAAGCTTTATGGGAAGAGGATGTCACTTCAAGGGCGAGGGACATGAGGGGACCTTAATTGTTCCTATCTATGAAGAGGAGTTAAAATATTTTTACGCCAACCATAAGAATTATTATTACCTGCCTACCGAGGACATGGCACTCCACAAATCCATTGCCACCTTTGTAGACAAAGAATACCGCCAGCAGGCCACTGCTGCGAACTGCTACACCAGAAAATTATCCCTTTATCTGCCGCAGTGGCAGGTTCTGGTTGAGCCCTTTTTCAAACGCGAGTACAAAAGTAAGGATTTATTTTTCGAACTGACTGATGACATCAAAAAAGATAGAGAATTGTTTTCAAACTATGCAAGTCATGTGCTGAACGCAATGGCAATGCAGGATTAGCATTTCTTTACATATCAAAAAGGGTGGTAAGATCACAACATAATTAGTGATCTCACCACCCTTTATATACTGTTACTTTTTAGGATGCTCGTAATAAAAGGAATTTTTCCTTTCATATCCTATATCCCGATGATTAATAATCTGCTCCGTACTTCCAATAAACAAAATCCCCCCCGGAGCCAATGACTGATAAAATTTTCTAAATACCTCGTCCTTAGCTTCCTCCGTAAAATAAATAAGTACATTACGACAGACTATCATATGATAATCCTTAGGATAATTACTTTCCAGCAGATTATGCTCTTTAAACTCAACTCTGGACTTGATTTCATCAGATATTTGATAAGACAGCCCAACCTTTGTAAAATATTTCTTCTTCAAATCCTCCGGTACAGCCGCAATGCTCTTTTCATTATAGAGCCCTACCTTAGCTTTGGCAATCACCTGCTTATCAAGGTCTGTAGCGATAATGTGAATTTGATTTAACGGGATATGCCGCGACAATGCCATCACCAGCGAATATGGCTCGTCTCCGGTAGAACATGCTGCACTCCATATCTTCAAATTCTTTCCAAACTTTCCAATCAGCTCCGGAATAATTTCCTTATCCATTACCTGCCACTGTTCCGGATTTCTGTAAAACTCCGAAACGTTGATAGTCAAATAATTGACAAATTCTTCAAATCTTGCTTTATCCGTCTTAAGGAGTTGAATATAAGCGTCATATCCCACAATACCATGCTTAGAAATTAATGCATCAATTCTACGCTTCATCTGACGCTCTTTATAAGCATTCAAGTCAATCCTGGTAAGCTGAAAAACAGCACCTTTAAACCACTCGTAATCATAAGACATAACAGACCGCCCTGCCTTTATTATTCTTCCTCAGCTGCTTCTGCCGCAATTACTGCATCAATATCTACAGAGACAACATCAGCATCTTCCTCTTTTACAGTCTCCTTCGGCTCTTCAGCTGGCTCAGGTGCAAACATTGCCTTTACACTTAAACTGATCTTCTTATCTTCACTGTTGAAATCAACAACCTTAGCTGTTACTTCATCTCCTACCTTCAGTACATCTGAAGGCTTCTCAATATGCTCCTTGGAAATCTGAGAAACATGAAGAAGTGCATCCACACCGGGCTCCAGTTCAATAAAAGCACCAAAATCTGTCATTCTAGCTACCTTGCCGGTAACCTCATTGCCTACTGCATACTTGGTTTCCGCAACCTTCCAGGGATTAGCATCCTCAAATTTAAGACTAAGTGCAATCTTGGTTCCTGTAATTTCCTTAATAAAGGTCTTAACCTGATCGCCAACCTTAAATATCTTCTTAGGATTTTCCACCCTGCCCCATGACATTTCAGAAATATGAAGAAGTCCGTCGGCACCACCAATATCAATAAACGCACCGAAATCCGTCACATTCTTAACGGTACCCTCCACTACATCGCCAACATGAATGTGCTCAAGGAGCTTCTTCTGTAATTCTGCCTTTTCAGCTACCAAAAGCTGTTTGCGGTCACCAATATATCTTCTTCTCTTAGGATTATATTCACTGATTACAAACTGAATTTCCTGACCTGCATATTTGGTAAGATCCTTCTCATATACATCTGAAACAAGGCTTGCGGGAATAAAAATTCTCACCTCATCCACAATAACGCTTAAGCCGCCATCAAGCACCTGTGCAACCTTAGCGGTAAGCACTTCCCTGCTGTTAAAAGCTTCTTCAATTCTCTTATTGCCACGGTCAGCTGCCAGTCTCTTATAAGTTAAGATAACTTGTCCCTCACCGTCATTAACCTTCAGGACTTTAACCTCCATGGTATCGCCCGGCTTGGCTACAGTTGTCAAATCCACATTGGGCTCATTGGTATATTCGTTTCTTGTTAAAATACCATCAGACTTATAGCCAATGTTAAGTATGATCTCTTCAGGCTTAACATCAATGACTGTACCTTCAACTACCTCTCCTGTATGTATTGTCTTTAATGATTCTTCCAACATTTGTTCAAAAGTTAATTCTGACATAATTTTGAACCTCCTCGATTATATTGTTGGGGGTGGAAGCCCCCGCAGTAATACCCACCAGAGCAGCAGTTTTAGGTAGTTCTAAATGCAGATCTTCCAGTGTCTGTATAAAATATGTGGCTGCGCACTTTCCACGACAGATTTCATAGAGCTTTTGTGTATTGGAGCTGTGCCTGCCACCTATCACTATCATTGCGTCAACTTTCGCAGCGATCTCGCCAGCTTCCTTCTGTCGTTCCTCTGTTGCATTACAGATAGTATTTACAACAGTAACATTGTAACCTCTTTTTTGAAAAATTTCAACTAATTCTTGAAATTTGTTGTAGTTAAATGTCGTCTGGGATACAATACAGAGCGGCTGTGAAAAATCCGTTTCAAAATTTTCAGCCTCTTTAACAGATTCAATAACCGCTGCCGGCGTATGTGACCACCCTTTTATTCCTTCCACCTCCGGATGCCCGTCATTTCCGATAATTACAATCCTCCTGCCCTCTCCGCTTTCCTTTTCCACGATATTGTGTATTCTTTTCACAAAAGGGCAGGTTACATCGATACATTCCAACCCATTCTGATCAATCAATTCATAAATCCGCCTGGGAACTCCATGAGATCTTATTACAACGGCTCCCTCCTTAAGTCCGGCAAGCTCCTTTTCATCCTCTATTACCTTAACACCGCGTTCCTCCAGATCCCTGACCACTTCCTCATTATGAATAATAGGGCCATAGGTATAAATCTTTCTGCCGCTGTCAATCTGTTCATATACTTTTTCCACTGCCCGCTTTACCCCAAAGCAAAAGCCGGCACTCTTAGCCAGTATTACCTGCATATAAAATTTTTCTCCTGCCTTACTTCCTGTTTCTGTAAATCAGCCGTCTGAACAGACCGCCCGTTTCTATTTGCATAAATCCAAAATGGACTGTACTACTTCGTCAATGCTCATATAGGATGAGTCGATAAGCACCGCATCCTCAGCCTGCTTTAACGGTGAAATTTCTCTGGTCATATCCTGCTTATCTCTTTCAATAATATCCTCTTCGATCTGCCGGATATCGCAGCTTACCCCCTTGGCACACAGCTCATCATACCGCCTTTGGGCTCTCACATGGGCACCGGCAGTCAAATAAACCTTTACATCCGCATTGGGAAGGACACAGGTACCTATATCCCTTCCATCCATAACCACATCATTGGTTCTTGCAAGCTCCTTCTGAAGGGCGGTAATCCGCTGTCTCACCTTCGGATAAGGGCTGCTGGCAGAAGCCATCTTTCCCACCTCTTCACTGCGGATCACAGCATTTACATTCTCACCGTTTAAAAGAACTACCTGCTCTCCGTTTTCATACCGGATTGCGATATCAGCCTCCACACATCTTTTTTCAACAGCCTCTGCATTTTCCGGATTCACGTTTTGAGTCAAAAGATAGTATGCCATGGCACGATACATGGCACCGGTATCCACATAAATAAATCCTTTTTCCTTAGCCACTTTCTTAGCGATAGTGCTTTTACCTGCCCCTGCAGGTCCGTCTATTGCGATCTGATAACTCATTTTTTCTCTCCATTTTTATATAATTAACCTATACAATTGCTTTCATTATCATACCACGAACCTGCTTTCATGCCAAGCGTCCTTTTTCGCCCTGTTATTTACTTTTTATACAAAATAAGTTGGCAGAAAAAAAACATATAATTGCTTTTCCGCCAACTTATATCTGTCATTACTGAATTTTTATATTTGTTTTCATTTACTTAATGCAGCCATATCATATCCATTATTTTACCTTATAACCAACCGCCCAGTAGCCAAATGAATTTGCCTGTACGGTAATGGTATTCTTATCTGTATCCAAATCCGGCATTGTTACAAGATTTCCACCTTCATCATAGCACATAACTATAAATTCATATTTTTCATTTCTCAGGTTCTCCGGCACTCCAATGGTTACTGTTATGGCTTCAGACGTAGTCCTGATCTTTGTGATTTCCCCTTTATACAGCTTATAAAGATCGCAGTTCATAACCCCTAATACCTTATAGCCCTGTCCGGTTACTACACTGGACAATTTTTCATTCATTTTCTTGTTTAAGCTGTTACAGATATAATATTTGATAACAACACCGCTTTTAATTTCTTCTTCAGATAATCCGGCTGCCTGCTTGATTTTCATCTGTTCATCAATAAAAATTGTTCCGGCAGCAAATGTCTGTCCGTAAACACCTTCAATGCTTGATCGTTTCCTGGTTCCGTTTGAATATAACACTTCATTTACCAAAACAGGGACTTCTTTTTCCTCCTGTTTAAGCGAAGACTTGGACGATAAGGACGACTCTTTTACTTCCTTAAGGCTTTCCACCGGCGCTGCTGTTTCCTTCGTTCCTTCATGCAGTTTTCCTATGAATGTATTATATGCTGCGTTTAATGCACTAATTACGCTTTCCATTTCAGTCCGTAAGATGTCAGGGCCTCCGTCATGCCCTTCCCAGTTCCAATTATCCGTTGTTGATTCCTGTGCTGCAATTGCAACATCATATGCGTCCATATCTGCCGAATCTACCCAATAGGTTCCCTTATCCATTGTCTCAGCATCAGGAGCCTCTTCACCACCATTAATATCAACAACAACTATCTGTCCGGCGTCAACTTTAGCACGTAAAGGGGCATCATAGTTATCCCAGAAGTCACTATAGCCTGAAGAAATATCGTCAATATATTTTGTTCCCGTAGCAGTTACAATATTATCAACCATAGCCATACCGGCATCATACAATGTACTATAGTTGTCATACTGATCGCCGGTGAGCTCTGTCTCAGCGTCCGCATCACCTGGATCATTATAATATTCTTCAGAACAATCTTCTGCATATGCTTTTTCTAAAGACACCGCTACCATTTTATGCCCTGCTTCCATGTAAGGAGCCTGAGCATTCGGGTCATCTTCAAAGGATAGTTCACCACTCCTATCCTGAGCATAAATATTTTCCTCTAAATAATCTTGTATTGCCCATACATCTCCCCATGTTGGAGTTCCTGTATTTTTCGTAGGCCTATCTGCTGCAAACACAGTCATACTGCTAAGCAGCATAGCAGATGCTAGGACTGCGGATAGTATTCTTCCGCCGATTTTTCCTTTTTTCATATCATTTTCCTCTCTTTCATCACACCTTGTTATGAACCAATTTTTATATCCGGATTACTTGAAGTTTCTTAAATCAACCTCCTGTTCCTGGCCCGAAGAGGCCGAGAGGCCTTCTTTCATCAGATAACGAAACAGTTCAGAGTTGCTTTTCCCCCTAAACTTTTCCTTTTTCAATTCTTCAATCTCCTCTTCTTTTTCCAAAGGAATTGTTATGGTTATACGCTTTTTTTCATTATCCAAGCTAACTCCTCCTAGTATCGGTTCACTGGTTCACCTATAGTCATTACCATTATAGTGGTTCACTGGTTCACTTGTCAACTCTAACTTGAAAATGTACCGCACATGTGTATAATAATAATGAAAGAAGGTGAAATGCACATGGCTACCAACAAACCCAGGTATACTGTTTCTGTAGATGATGAATTATTTAAACAAATTGAAGATTTCCGCTACAAAAACCGTTATGCGACCCGTTCCCAGGCAACCTGTGAATTAATCCGGCGTGGTCTTGAATCTTTAAAGGACCCTCAATCTCCTTCCGATAACTCATAAAAATAAGGTTCTACGCTATTTCAAATTAGCATAGAACCTTTCTTTATTGGTGTGCAGATCTGCACACTTTCTGTTAATTTTCCGTCTGATAACTTTCAATTCCCACAATAATTGCTGACATAAGCTCATAAATGCTGTGATCAATATTCACTCTGTCAACGCTTTCTTTGTTTTTATATTGATAAAGAAGCGTATGAACAATATTTCCTTCTTCATCAATTTCAGTGGCCTCAATCGCATTCCGTATTACAGAAGCAATATAATATTTATATTCTTCAAGATTATTAACCTCTGCTTCCAGCATTCCATCATGATAGGCAAGTGTATCTGCAACCTTTTCATAGCCCAACCGAATAATATGATAGGGCTCCCACCTTTCATCATCTGCTGCATAATACCAGGTGTCCTCTGTTTCCACCTGCCTTAGCATTTCATCTTCATATAATTCTGTAATAAGCTGGCTGCATTGCTTTGTCATTAACTGATAATCCTTTTGCTCACAGCTGTCTACAATCTGTTCCACAAGCAGGTCATAATCTGTCACATCCCAGCCATTAATAAAAAACCTGCTCTCTCCATTCCCCTGTCCTGCCTCTGCCGCTGCAGGTACACTCATTTCCTTTCTTAACGATATTACCTGCCAAGAAAGCACAACTACCGCTGCACACAGGATCAAAACCATCGCTGTCAGTATTCTGAGGCTTCTTTTTTCTCCCTTTACAGCAGGCTGACACTTGTAAAGCTCATAAAGCAGTTTTTCCACAGACTCAAACCGGCTGTCAGGATCGAAGGAACAGCATTTCCTTATAACTCCATTCAGCCGCCGGTTTCCGGATGCCTTTTCCATATCTTCCAGAAGATAGTCTCCTGTTTTCATATACAAAAGCGTTCTGCCGATTCCATAAATATCCGTCCGTTCATCTGACTGTCCAAAACCATACTGCTCCGGAGCCGCTGTCTGTCTTGTTCCAGCAAAGTAGGTATCCTCGCGCTTTCCCTTTTTATAAACGCGCGCCGTTTCCAGATCAATCAGCACAAGACTTCCGTCCTTCTTTATGATAATATTTTCCGGCTTGATATCTCTGTGAATCACAGGTGGCTTTCTTTGATGCAGCTTCATGACATTTCTGCATAGCTGAATACCAATGTGAAATATCTCTTTCTCCGAAAAGCTGCGCATCTCTCCGATTTCTGCCAGCGATTTTCCTTCTATATAATTTCTAATCAGATAAACCGTTTCTCCGCAGTCTATCAGTTCTTTTATTCTTATTTCAGTTTGCTCTGTCAGATCGTCCTTATTTTCCGTTTTTTGAAATTCCTGTAAAATTCTCCCTTCTTCAAGAAGATGAACCGCTTCTTCTTTCATTGCCAGCTTTAAAACATACTTTTTCCCATCTGCCTTATCCTTAAGAAGATAGGTCTTTTTGCCCGGAGAATCCTTCAGGCAGGCAGCTGCTTCATAGACACCCTGCCATTCCTTCGGCAGGATCCCGTCACTTTCTATCATCTTCTCATAAGCTTCCTCAAATTCCCTCTTCATACGCATCTATTAATTCCTGATATTCTGACAAGGACAATCCTTTTTCAATGGAAAAAATTGCAATAGCATCTTTCTTCACCCGTGGGTAAAGCACTTCTCTGTTTCCTATTTTAAGCAGCCTCTGCGCTTCCTCCAGATTAAGGTGAAATAAAATTGCGGTTCTCACCAACAGTTCTCTTGTAGGCTTCCTGCGGCCATTTAACATCTGATACCCATAACTGCGTTCCAGATTCATTTTTGTAATATATTCCACTCCGGACATCTTATGGCTTCTCAACATATCCGCAAGATAATATTGTATCTTAGGACAGTCAAACTCCTCATCTTCCAGAAAAGAAACATCCTTTCTATTTCTGTTCTTGATCTGATTGATCAGTTCTCTGGTGTTCTTCATGCATTTTCCTCTGCCGCACTTATTCCCGCAATGTAACCGGTAGACCAGGCGATCTGCAGGTTGAAGCCTCCTGTCAGCGCATCTAAATCAAGTACCTCTCCCGCAAAATATAATCCTTTCACCAGCCTGGATTCCATGGTGGAGGGATTAACCTCCTTTACATGAACGCCGCCCTGGGTTATAATGGCCTCCTTAAAGTCTCTGGTTCCGGTAACTGTCAGTGTAAGATTTTTGACGCACTCAAGCAATAAAGTCCGTTCCTGCCTTGTAATCTCATTCACTTTCTTTTCCGGTGAGATTCCACTCAGCCTGACCATGACAGGGATCATTTTAGACGGAAGCAGTCCGTCCAGTGCGTTTTTAAACTGCCTGTTTTTATTCTCCTCGAAATCCCGCAAAAGCCGCCTGTCCAATTGCTCCATAGATAAGGCAGGCTTTAAATCTATTAAAAGCTGCACCGGTTTGCCGTAACATTTCTTAACATAATAACTGCTGGCGCTTAAAATCAAGGGACCGCTAACTCCAAAATGAGTAAAAAGCATCTCGCCGAAGCCTTCATAAATTTTCTTCTTATCCTGTTTAAGCACCACCGAAACGTTTTTGAGGGAAAGTCCCTGCATTTCCATGCACCAGCTTTCCTTCACCGTAAAAGGAACCAGCGCAGGCTTCGTTTCTTTAATCGTATGTCCAAGGCTCTTTGCGAAACTATACCCGTCACCTGTAGAACCTGTGGACTCATAGGATTTTCCGCCTGTGGCAATGATTACCGCATCCGCCTTTAATACCCTTCCGTCAGACAGCCTTACACCAGTAACGCAGGGCTGCTTTCCCTCCACATCACTTTCACTGCCTGCCTCTTTCCTTAATCCATCCTCCGATGTCATGATTTCCACCACCGACGTGTGCAGACAAACCGTTACTCCTTCTTGATCCATCTGTCTGTTCAGTGCGGCAATTACATCAGAGGAATGATCCGACATGGGAAATACCCGCTCGCCCCGCTCTTTCTTTAATCTGCATCCTGCCTTTTCAAAGAAATCCATTACCGCCTGATTATCCATCTGATAAAAAGCACTGTACAGAAACTTTTCATTACTGATCACATGTTCAAAAAAATCTTCCTGCTCGCAGGCGTTGGTCAGATTACATCTGCCCTTTCCGGTAATAAAAATTTTCTTTCCTGTTTTCTCGTTTTTTTCAAGCAGCGTGACTTTTGCGCCCGACCTTGCAGCCCAGACAGCCGCCATCATTCCCGCAGCGCCTCCACCTGCTATCACTACATGTCTCATATATCAATCTACTTCCGTTTCACAGATGCATCCTGGCTTTCTTCCTCTTTCATAAGCGGATAGTTCAGCATAGGTTCTTCATCAATAAAATTAATTTCATCATTTAAATATACCTGATAATTGTTCCAAACCTCTTCCAGTGTTTCCAAATTCTGTTTAACCTCCTCCGGCTGTCTTAAGCACAACGCTACCACCAGAGCATTAATGACACTAAGGGGCGCCACCAGAGAATCCACGATGGAAACCATATCGCTTCTGGCAAGCAGGTTACAGGAGGAATATAAGTTCATGGGAGAATGAATGCTGTCAGTGATGGTAATTACCTTCGCATTCCTGTCATTGGCAAACTCCATAGCCTTTAATGTACGCATGGAATATCTGGGAAAGCTGATACCAATAATTGCATCCTGCTCATTAATCCGTATCATCTGTTCAAACATTTCCGTAACGCTCGTAGTCTTCACCAGCACAATATTTCCCCTGATCATATTCAAATAAAAATGCAGAAAGTCCGCCAACGGCTCACAGCTTCTTACACCTACCAGATAAATCGTTCTGGCTTCCAAAATAATATCGACAGCAGCTTCAAAGGCTGCCGCATCCAGATTAACAATGGTGTCCTGTATCTTTTCAATATCCGCACTAAGAACCGAATGCAGGATTTCCGACTGGGTGCTTTTTCCATACTTTGCGCCTATTTTCTGCACGGAATTTAATTTATTTTTAACCCACTCTTCCAAAGATTTTTGAAATTCCGGATACCCTTCATAGCCAAGTCCCGATGCAAAACGCACCACCGTAGATTCGCTGACTCCCACCGTCTCTCCTAACTTGGCAGCAGTCATAAAAACAGCCTGCTCATAATGATCCGAAATATAAGCGGCAATCGCCTTATGCCCCTTGCTCATCTTG
>JAUNGK010000171.1 GCA_030524555.1 Bacillota bacterium
GGCAATGAAATTTTACAAGCAGCTACTGAAAGAGGTTCAAAATTCTACATTAGGCTATGAGATTGACATTTGCAGAGAGCTTACGGAAGAGGTTGATGAGATCATTAAGGATAGAGAAGCGTTTTATGATTATATAGCCAATAAAATAGCACTGCAGAGAATGTTTTGGCATGAAAAATCCAGCATGAAAAAATTGAAACCTGAGTTCCGTGAATATAAAAAATAACAGTTTTCGAATGATTACAAATTTAAAGGAAAATAGTGATGGATGAGAAAAGTTTGAATTATGACAGAAAAAAGCATGTCTGTTATTCCAAGAAGGTCAAAGAAGTGATACAGGAGCATTTACATATGCACTATTCCACAGAGGAAGCCATGGCGTTGTGGGAGAAGATACAATTGCAATATGTTGAATTTTTGAAGGATCTGACGTATCTTGGCGGCAAAAGGTGCACCCATAACGGAGTTGGCGGCACATACGATTGCATTGCAATATTTGCATATTATGAGGTGCAGGATCAAAAGCCTTCCGTAGAGGAGCTTTATGAAATGAACAACCAGACCTTTCTGCCATCTTTTGAAATTCTTGGGAAGATAGTTAATGCCAATAAGCCTTTTTTATTAAGGCTTATGAATGCAGTATTTGTTTCGACAGCAAAGAAAGACAGCAAAAGCTCAGAAAAAGTCCCCAACGGGTATATTATGAAAGTGGAGCCCTATGATAAAGAGAAGGGAATTCATTATCGGTTTGACAGATGCCCTTTAGCGGAGTTTGCCAAAGCGCATAATTATCTTGACTTAATGCCGGCTTTTTGTAACGGAGATTATCCGGCAATGAATCTGATGCATGCAGGACTTATCAGAAAGCATACCTGTGCAAACAGTAATACATGTGATTATTGGATTGTAGGAGATCAAAGTCCGTATCTGAAAGAGCATCCCCGAAAAAAGGATGAAGACGGTTATTGGTATAATGATTAGAGTTGTGTATCATGATTAGAATTTAGAGTTGCAGATTGATACATATTAGATTAAAATAGCTTTGGACAAAGAAGTTCGCAAGGATTTCTTTGTCCTGTTTTATGTGCGGTGACTGCTGCAGAATTTGTAAGGTGTGCTTTGTCTGGTAGGAGGAAATGTATTATGAGAAAACCTGTGATTGGCATTGTGCCTTTGGTGGATGCGGAAAAAGAAAGCTATTGGATGCTTCCCGGTTATATGAAAGGAATTGAGCAGGCTGGCGGCATTCCGGTTATGCTGCCGTTGACGTCTGATCCTGTTATATTACAGCAATTGGTGGATACTTTGGATGGTTTTTTATTTACCGGTGGGCAGGATGTTGCTCCGGCGCTTTATCATGAAATGCCGTCTGAAAAGTGTGGAGAATGCTGTGTGGAACGTGATGAAATGGAAGCAGCTTTATTTTGGTCGGCGTTGAAGCGTGACAAACCCATATTGGGCATTTGCCGCGGAATACAGTTTGTGAATGCGGTTTTGGGAGGCACTCTTTATCAGGATCTTCCTACAGAGCGCCCGTCTGATACGGAGCACCATCAGAATCCACCTTATGACCGGCCTGTGCATACTGTTTCTGTTCTTCCAAATACGCCGCTGCAAAAGCTCCTGAAAAAGGAAAAATTATTTGTCAACAGCTATCATCATCAGGCAGTAAAGGCGCTTTCACCGAAGCTGCGTCCAATGGCTTATTCTGAGGATGGTCTAGTGGAAGCTGTGTGGCTTCCGACAGCCCGATTTGTGTGGGCTGTGCAATGGCACCCGGAATTTTCTTATGAAACTGATGCTGACAGTGCAAGGATACTGGAACGATTTGCTGAAGAAAGTACAATGTAGGAAAAATTGTAGGACTTTGTTTATTGTATATTGTAATATTTTTCAGTATACTTATGGAGTATCCTATAAATATCCATAACAGCAATTCCGGTGCCTGTAATGACGGCGCAGGTTGTTTGGAGCATAGAAAGAAAGGGAAAAAATGACGCCTGAATTAAAAAAGGAAACAGACAGAAAGCTTGAAAACTATCGCAAACTAAACCAAACCGCTAAGAAAAATCAAATCTTATTTGTGGGCTCCTCCTTGATGGAGATGTTTCCTGTTGAAGAGTTTATAAAGGAACGTAATTTGCCGTTGATCGTTTACAACAGAGGTGTTGGCGGATACAAAACAGAGGATCTTTTAAAAGCGCTGCAGGTTTGCGTTTATGATTTATCACCCAGAAGAATCTTTATTAATATCGGGACCAACGATTTAAGTGACGCTTCTATTTCTCTTGAACAAATGATTAGTAATTATGATCGAATATTGTCGGATATTCAATCTAATCTTCCCGGCGTAGAGCTATACATTATGGCTTATTATCCGGTTAATTATGAAGCGGCAACAGATGAAATGAAGCCCTGCCTGCAAATCCGCAATAATGCCAAGATTGCGCTGGCCAATACGGAGGTTATGAAGTTAGCTCAAAAGCATAATGCAAAATATATTGATGTAAATGCAGCTTTAACAGACAGGGAAGGAAACCTTAAGGCGGAATACACAATAGAAGGCATGCATATTAATCGGAACGGTTATTTATCGATCCTTGATGATGTTTTGAAATATGTCAGCGAACCGGCCTGGAAATAGAATAACAGAAAGCTGCCCTGCGGGGCAGCTTTTAGAACAACTGGCTAATCAAATACTGGTAAATCTCCTGGTTTTTGCGCTGCCAATTATCGCAGATAGAAACAGCAGTTTCCTCCGAGGGAACGGATATGGAAATATTAACCAGATCAATTCCGTTATCTCTTGCTATTAAATGAGCCTCATATTCTCCAGTGGTGGATTTATAGTAGTCTGCCAGAATGGACACTTCATTTCGAAGCTCAATTTCATTCTGACGGAAAAATTCGTCAATATCCGTTTTGATACTTTCATTAATTTGATTCTTGAAAAAATTCAGGGTTTCCCGGCCTTCCTTTGTGATGCTTAAGTGAGTCCGGTTGCGGATTGACTGTGCAGTCACCAATCCGGAATCGATCAGCTCGCCAATGGCCTGCTGCAGGGTAAGAAAGGTAGTGTATTCCTTTTCCAGTATAAAATCACCAATCTGGGCTTTGGTCAAAGGAAAATCAACTCTGGAAAGCATGTATAGAACAATCAGTTTATAGAGAGTCAGTGGATCATGCATAATGTTACCCCTTTCATTTCATCAGAAAAACTGCCCTTGAAAGGCACCGTTATCCCGCATTTGGCGGTGTAAGGAATTTAATACGTTTCTTTTATTTGCGCTCCATAGGGGAGCAATAAGGTCTGCCCGGGGCGCATCGCCTGTGACACGGTGGACCACCATGTCGGGACGCAGGTGAGTGAGACAGGTGATCAGTATGTCAAGGTATTTATCTAAGCTGTCTACAGGGCAGTATTTTTCAGATTCTTTTTCATATAAGACCGCCAAATCCGTTCCTCTTAGTATATGAAGAAGCTGCAGTTTAATGCCGAAAACAGGACAATGATTTAAATAAGCAATGGTTTCTAAAATATCCTTTGTATCTTCTCCGGGCAATCCCAGTATGACATGGGTAATAACCGGAATTTTTGCTGCTTTAAGTCTGTTTACCGTATCCTCAAAGCAGGAAAGAGGGTAGCCTCTGCGGATAAAGTCGGCGGTACGTTGGTGAATGGTCTGCAGTCCTAATTCTATCCAGATAAACTTCGGAGCGTATTTTTCTTTTAAGCGGCTAAGAAGCCGGATCACCTCATCGGGCAGTGTATCGGGACGGGTGGCAATGGAAATCCCTGCGGCAGACGGCTCCTCCAATGCAAGCGAATATATTTTCTCAAGGTAGGGGAGCGGTCCGTAGGTATTGGTATAGGCTTGAAAATAGGCAATATATCGTTCCCCAGCAGTTTTATTGGAAAGAGCCTGTATTCCCCTTTCGTAAGCCGTATGAAAGGAGGCGTCCGGGGAAAAGGCGCTGGCAAAGTCACCGCTTCCTCCGCTGCTGCAAAAGATACATCCACGATTACCTAAAGTGCCATCACGATTAGGGCAGGTAAAGCCTGCATTCAAGGAGACCTTGTACAGTTTTTCGCCAAAGGTGTTTTTGCAATAGGCATCCAAAGAATAATAGGGCTTTCCCTGCCATATATCCCGAATAAATTTGGGAGAAGGATTGGATAAGTAAGGCATTAATTTTATACCTGCTTAATATGGGATTTTACTGCCTGTGAAACCACCTCAGCCACCTTAGGGTCAAAGGCTTCAGGCATAATATTATTTTCATTTAATTGATCGTCGGGAACAAGGGAAGCAATTGCCTTGGCAGCAGCCAGCTTCATTTCCTCTGTAATCTGTGCTGCCCTGCCTTCCAGAGCCCCTTTAAAGATGCCGGGAAATGCTACCACGTTGTTGACCTGATTGGGAAAATCGCTCCTGCCGGTTCCCACAACTCTTGCACCGGCTGCTTTGGCAAGATCAGGCATAATTTCCGGTACAGGATTTGCCATGGCAAAGAGGATTGCATCCTTATTCATGGAAGCTACCATTTCAGGTGTAACAATGCCGGGAGCGGAAACTCCCACAAAGATATCAGCGCCCTTTAACGCATCCGCAAGGGAGCCTGTTTCGTTATTTAAATTGGTAACCTCCGTCATTTTCTGCTGCATCCAGTTAAGACCTTCAGTATTTTTGGATACAATACCCACCTTATCGCACATAATAATATTGGGAAAGCCATAGGTAAGAAGAAGCTTTGTGATGGCAACACCGGCGCTTCCGGCACCGTTTACAACCACCCGGCAGTCCTCCTTCTTTTTGTCAACTACCTTCAGGGCATTGATGATGCCGGCCAGAACCACAATAGCGGTACCGTGCTGGTCATCATGGAAAACAGGAATGTCCAGAATTTCTTTTAAACGTTCCTCAATTTCAAAGCATCTGGGAGCGCTGATATCCTCAAGATTGATTCCTCCAAAGCCGGGAGCAAGATAGGTTACGGCTTTGATGATTTCTTCAGTGTCCTGGGTATCCAGACAAATGGGAACTGCGTTTACATCGCCAAATTCCTTAAACAGAACGGCTTTTCCTTCCATAACGGGCATTGCCGCATAAGGACCGATATTTCCAAGGCCGAGGACAGCGCTGCCATCGGATACGACAGCAACAGTGTTTGCTTTCATGGTATATTTATAAGCCGCCTCTTTATCCTGGGCAATTACCTTGCAGGGCTCGGCAACACCGGGGGTATAGGCGAGGGAAAGATCCTCCCTTGATTTTACAGGTGTTTTGGATACTGTTTCCAGCTTCCCATTCCACTTTTCGTGGAGCATTAATGCTTTTTCATTGGTGGTCATGATGATTACCTCACTTTGTCAATATTCAGTATGTGATGTATTTATGTCTGCGCATACACCATTATCATATAATAATTTTCGGCAGGGTGCAAGGATTGTTGCAATAGTATGTTGGGGAAAAGGTAACAATTCAGCCTTCCTGCGCCGCCCCTGATACGGTACTGCTTCTTT
>JAUNGK010000172.1 GCA_030524555.1 Bacillota bacterium
GAAAAACCAAACTGTCACATTTGCACAATACACAGGTTACGGTAGGTTGGCAAAAACGCTGAATTTCTTTTACTTTCGGGTTCTGGCTGACATTTTTCGGAAAAATCGGTTAAAATAATAATATCAAGGAGGTGTACTATGTTTCAAAAAGGCAACTATGTAATTTGCGGTAATAATGGAATATGCTGCATACAGGATATTACCACACTGGATATCACCGGTGTTGATAAAAAGAGAAAATACTATCTGCTAAAGCCTGTCTATCAGTCGGGCAGTACCATATATGTTCCTGTTGATGCGGCGGAAAAATCTCTTCGTAAGGCCACTTCCCGGGACGAGGCCAACGAATTAATCAGGTCTATCCCCGATATCCCTCTTATTCCGCTGGCAGATGAAAAGACATTGGAACGCACCTACAAGGAATACATGCACGAGGGAAGCTGTGAGGCCTGGATTAAGCTGATCAAAACCATTTATTTACGGAAAGAGAAACGCATTCTAAAGGGGTACAAAATCACTGCTGTAGACAGCCGTTATTTCAAGCTTGCAGAAGATTTTCTCTATGGTGAGCTTTCCGTTGCACTTGGAATTTCCCGGGATGATGTTCGCGATTACATCAAAGCTTCCATCGATGAGCATCCTGCTGCCGCAAGGTAAAATTTTTCTTGCACTATATGAAATATCTGTTTATAATAGCATCATAATATCTATTAACAACACGATAGAGGGGAGTAACCGGCATTTACCTGTAAATGCATTTTCGGCGTCAGTACGAAGAGTTCACGGCTCATCCGCTGAAAATTGAAATGGTAAGACCTTTATTGCAGCCTTTTAACTGCAATAAGGGTCTTTTTTGTTCTTCAATTTTAAAAGCGTCTCTCTCCTTCATCGGGTTTTCATCAAGGAGGTATCTGCATGGAATTTTTAGTCACAGGGATCTTATCTATCACATGGAAGCAGATCATTATGTATCTGATCGGCCTTGCGCTTATTTATCTCGCCATTAAAAAGGAATACGAGCCCGCTCTTCTTCTCCCTATCGGCTTTGGCTCTATTTTGGTTAACCTGCCTGATAGCGGTGCGTTGAACCAGTACATAGCCGGAATCGGAGAGACCAACGGGATCATCGAATGGCTCTTTTCCGTAGGAATTGAGGCCTCGGAGGCCCTCCCCATTCTCCTTTTTATCGGGATCGGAGCAATGATTGATTTTGGTCCTCTTCTGTCACGTCCCATTCTCTTTTTATTTGGTGCAGCAGCACAGTTCGGCATTTTTGCTGCCCTGTTATTTGCTGTCATTCTGGGCTTTGACTTAAACAATGCCGCATCAATTGCTATTATCGGCGCTGCTGACGGCCCCACTTCTATTCTGGTATCCCAGATACTCCATTCGGATTATATCGGTGCGATTGCCGTAGCCGCCTATTCCTACATGGCGCTGGTTCCCATTATCCAGCCCTTTGCCATTCGTCTTGTCACCACCAAAAAAGAACGCTGTATCCGTATGGCTTATAATCCGGGGCAGGTATCCAAAGGGGTCCGCATTGCTTTTCCTATCGTAAGTACCTTTATTGTCGGACTTATTGCTCCTTCCTCTATTGCTCTGGTAGGCTTCCTTATGTTCGGCAACCTTCTGAGAGAATGCGGAGTCCTTAACACACTTTCGGAAACCGCACAAAATATTCTTTCTAATTTAATTACACTGCTTCTTGGAATCACAATTTCCTTCAGCATGCAGGCAGATTCCTTTGTCAGAACAGATACCCTGCTTATCATGGCAATCGGGTTGTTTGCTTTTGTATTTGATACCATTGGCGGCGTGCTGTTTGCCAAAATTTTAAATTTGTTTTTGCATCAGAAAATCAATCCTATGATCGGCGGCGCCGGGATTTCCGCTTTTCCCATGTCCTCCCGGGTCGTACAGAAAATGGCTCTTAAGGAGGATCCCGGCAATGTGCTCATTATGCAGGCAGCCGGTGCAAATGTTTCCGGCCAGATTGCTTCTGTTATTGCCGGTGGTCTGATCATACAGCTTGTCAGCCTCTACCATTAAATCACATACCTTAAAATCTATATCAGCTTTTATGCGGAAAGGATCACATATGACATCAAACATTTTAATTGCACTGAAAATTATGCTCCAGGGCATGTTCGGTATTTTTGTTTCCATTCTTTTGATCATGCTGGTAATCAGCATTATTCAGCACTTTTCCAACAAGAAGGAATAGCTAAAAGGCTATTCCTTCTCCTGTATTGGGGCGCATGGCACACCACGCCCCATCCATCGCAAAAATCAGTATCAGCACAATGCATAGCGCCACTTTCCATCTGTCTGAAAGCCTTACATATAATTTTTCATACCATGGAAGAAACAGACAGATTAACAGTGTTCCTCCGATTCCGAACGTCATTACCCCTAACAGGCAGATTCGCCCGTTCAGATTCAAAAAGTGCCCACTGTAATCCCACCATCTGATCCCCCACCCGCGCTCCAGGAAAAAGCTTGTAAGATACTCAAGCACAGCGCAGACCAGCGCCGAACTGCCAAACACTATAAGGGGTCTGCTTCTAAGCCTTCGAAAAAGAAAGATCAGCAAAAGCCCTCCCACGCCGTAAATAGGCAGGTAAGGGCCTTTATATACACCTCTGTTAACAAAGCAGTGCTGCGTGAAAAGAAACAGCAATACCTCCCAAAGCCATCCGATAAAGGAAAGCAGGAAAAATAAAAGCACATAATAATCAAATTTAGGATTCCACTTTACTTTCTTCATACCAACAGGATGCCCCGCCTATATGAAAATTATAATAAAGCATCTTAAGTGGCAGATATTTCTTCCGCTGTGCTTCTTACTTCCTTCTCGGAATTCTCTCGTTCCATGGCTTTCTTCACAGCAATCTTCTTCCATTTTCCCTGCAGATAACGTGACGCATTAAATAATCCGGCAACCAGCCAGGTCAGCGCCGTAGCCAGCCAAACACCCCATACACCGATCATCGGTATCATGGTAAGAGGCTTTGCAAAGCAGATACGGCCAAGCATTTCCACAATTCCGTTGGCAAATGCAAATACGGCATCCCCTGCACCGTTTAAAAGGCCTCTGGTCACATAGATGGTTCCAAGGAACAGATAAAACCAACTGGTAATTTTAAGTGCCTGCGCTCCAAAGGAAATAACCTCCTCTTCGCTGACAAACAGCTTCATAACTGCTTCTCCTCCAAACTGCGCCAAAGGAATCATGATTAATGAAAAAACTGCCATTATCATAAGACCCTTCCGATATCCCTGACGCACTCTGTCAATCTTGCCTGCACCGATATTCTGTCCGGTATAGGTAGACATTGCCATACCCAGAGAATTGTAGGGCTGCTGTACTAACTGTTCAATCCTGCTGGTGGCGGTAAATGCCGCTACCACAACGGAACCAAAGGTATTGACTACACTCTGGAGAGCCACACAGGAAATTGCAATCAACGAACTTTGAAAAGCCAGCGGTACACCCATTCTGGTACATTGCCAGATAATATCAAAATCGGGCCTGCGCAGCTCCTTGTCAATTTTGAAAAAAGGATTTTTCACTGCTGCAAAAACAAGACTTCCCACTCCGGAAAGCAGCTGGGAAATAATCGTAGCAATGCCTGCACCTGCCACACCCATTCCAAAGGTTTTCACAAACAACAGATCCAATATAATATTCAAAATACTGGCTACAATCAGAAAATACAACGGCGTTTTAGAATCTCCAACCGCACGGAGAATGGCGGAAATACAATTATAAAGCGCCACTGCCAAAACACCCGTGCACATAATCTGCATATAAAGCACCGCATCATCCAAAATATTCTCAGGCGTATTTAAGAAAATCAAAACAGGCCGGGAAAGTAAAACACCCAATGCCCCCATTACCGTTCCTACCACCAGCATAATATATGCCGCATTGGCAATTGCCTTTTTCACATAATCACGGTTTCCGGCGCCAAAGTGCTGGGAAATAACCACTCCCGTTCCATTTGACATGCCGCCGCAAAGAGAAAAGAAAAGGAAATTCAAAGAACCGGTAGCACCTACTGCCGCCAGCGCATCGGCCCCCACAACCTGACCTACAATCATGGAATCCACCATATTGTAAAGCTGTTGAAACACGTTCCCTACCACCATGGGAAGCATAAATGTCAAAAGCAGTCCGGTAGGCTTTCCCACCGTCATATCCTTTACGTAAGATGTTTTCATAATAGTTTCTCCTCACAAACAGTACCTTATATGCTTTTTATATCACACTGTCCCTGAAGGAACTATAATAAACCGCTCTGATTTTTGTCAAATTATCTTCTCTCTTAACAGGGGAAATGGATAAAAATCTCGTCCAAATTATGTCTCAAATAAAGACAGCTGTGTATACTGTTTTGGGAACTCCTGCAGGTAATGAAAACAGGCATCCAAATCGTATATGATATTATTTTCCCTGCATCTGCTTTTAAATATTCTCATCAGTTCCCCGCTTCTTTCACTTGAAATTTCATAAGAGTAGCCGAATTTTTGCCGGTATCTTTCCTTCATCCCCGGAAAATGCCTGTCTAATGCGGCATAGAAATACTCTCTGTCGCCTTCCCGCAAGGTCATTCCCATTCCAAAGCAGATAATCCCGCGAACTTCTGCCGAAATGCAATAATTCAAAATTCCTTCTATATTTTCATTGGTATCATTGATAAAGGGAAGAATCGGTGAAAGCCATACCACGGTAGGAATTCCGTTTTCCCTGAAAATCTGCAATGTTTCATAGCGTTTTCTTGTGGTGCAGACATTGGGCTCTAATATTTTGCACAATTCTTCGTCATAGGTCGTCAGAGTCATCTGCACCACACATTTGGCCTTCTGATTAATGCTCTTTAGAAGCTCCAGATCCCGCAAAATCCTGTCTGACTTCGTTTGAATAGCAAGTCCAAAGCCATAACGGTCAATAATCTCCAGGCATCTTCTGGTCAGCCCCAGCTGCTCCTCACAGTGCATGTAAGGATCGCACATGGCTCCCGTGCCGATCATACACTTTTTCCGTTTGGACCGCAGAGCCTTTTCAAGCAGCCAGGGCGCATTCTGCTTCACCTCAATGTCCTCAAAATCATGGTTCATCTGATAGCATCTGCTGCGGCTGTCACAGTAAATGCACCCATGGGTACAGCCCCGGTACAAGTTCATCCCATTATGAGCCGATAAAATTCCTTTTGCGTCTACAAAGTGCACTTTTATTCCCCCGTTGTTTGTAACTTTTGTTTTTATATTATTATAAAGCGCCTAATATGACAACTGTATGTCATATTAAGTGCTATCAGAAAATAACAATTCAGTCTTTGCACCGCCCCGGATATGGCACTTCTTCTTTGATAGCAGCTATGACAGCTTTTTGCAGACCAACTTAATAAGC
>JAUNGK010000173.1 GCA_030524555.1 Bacillota bacterium
CGGAAGCTGTCTTATCAAGTACCTTTTTAGCCTCAGCTACGATTTCCGGTCCAAGTCCGTCTCCCGGTATACATACAATATTCAGCTTCATATTTTCCTCATTTCCGCCGCATAAGCAGCTTTCTTATTATTTTCAAAAAACAAGGCGCAGTTTTCTGCGCCTTGCTTCCGGTAAACATCATTTATTCTGCATCTGCCTTTTCTACCTGAGCAATTGCAGATTTCTGCATGGGAATACGGCAATTCTTGTTATTACCAAATTCTACAATTACTGTATCATCCGTAATATCTATGATGATTCCATAAAAGCCGCTGCTTGTAAGAACACAATCGCCTACCTCAAGCGTAGACAACATAGCTGCCATTTTTTTCTGCTCTTTCTTTTGGGGACGTATCATAAAGAAATAAAGAAAAGCAAAAATAAGCACCAGATACACAATCATAATAATACCGCCGCCTGCTGCAGTTCCGGCTTCTTCCGTTAACAAAATACCCATTTATTGTTTCCTCCTGATCTATTTTGACATTTTTACTGCCAAGCCTATCAATTATAATACACAATTCATCCTTCAAACACAAGCCTTTTTCAATTTAATATTGTGAATTATGCATTCATGCCTTCCAGTTTTCGCTTCTTATAAGCGGCAAACTCGCCTTTATCCAGTGCATCACGAATCTCTTCCATCATGGTATTATAAAAATACAGATTATGAAGTACACATAACCTCATCCCAAGCATTTCCTTTGCCTTAAGCAGATGTCTGATGTACGCTCTGGAATAGCGCCTGCATGCGGGACAATTGCAGCCCTCCTCAATAGGCCGCTGATCAAGCTCATACTGCGCATTAAAAAGATTAATCTTTCCATGATTGGTATATAAATGACCATGCCGTCCGTTTCTGCTGGGATATACGCAGTCAAAAAAGTCTATGCCCCTTTCCACGCCTTCAAGAATATTGGCAGGTGTTCCGACACCCATCAGATAAGTAGGCTTATCAACCGGCAGATGAGGCACTGTTTCTTCCAGAATATGATACATTTCTTCATGGCTTTCGCCTACTGCAAGACCGCCTATGGCATAGCCGTCAAGCTCCATCTCCGTAATTCTTTTGGCATGCTCCACTCTGATATCCGAATAAATTGCCCCTTGATTGATACCAAACAAAAGCTGGTTCGGATTAATGGTATCAGGAAGCCCGTTCAGTCTTCTCATTTCCTTTTGACATCTTTCCAGCCATCTGGTGGTTCTCTCCACAGACGCCTGAACATAAGCCCTGTCGGCTAAGCTGGGAGCGCACTCATCAAAGGCCATAGCAATGGTAGATGCAAGATTAGACTGAATCTGCATACTTTCCTCCGGTCCCATAAAAATCTTCCTGCCGTCTATATGGGAATTAAAGTAAACGCCTTCCTCTTTAATCTTTCGAAGTCCTGCAAGCGAAAATACCTGAAAGCCGCCGGAATCTGTAAGAATTGGCTTGTTCCATGACATAAACTTATGCAGGCCGCCAAGCTGTTTGACGATCTGATCTCCCGGCCTTACATGCAGATGATAGGTATTGGACAGCTCCACCTGCGTATGAATCTGCTCAAGATCCTCTGTGGAAACTGCCCCCTTAATGGCTGCCACTGTTCCCACATTCATAAAAACCGGCGTCTGTATTACTCCATGAACGGTTGTGAATTCTCCCCGCTTTGCTCTTCCTTCCTGCTTTAACAACCGATACATTCGCTTTAAATCCTCCAAAAATCATATTTATAAATATTTATCCCAAAATTCCTCCAGGCAAAGCTCCTGTTCCATAATTATTGTGGCAGCTTCCTTGCCTACATAACGGAAATGCCATGGTTCAAATTCAATGCTGGTTATATATTCCTTTCCTTTTGGATAACGAAGGATAAAACCATATTCATGGCAATGCTCTTCAAGCCATATCCCTGCACTGGTATCTGCAAAGCCCTCATCTAAGGTTATATAAGTATCTGAAAGGAAATCAAACGCCAGTCCAATCTGATGTTCACTGGCTCCCGGAACCGTCACTGCCTGTGAAGTCAAAGCATAGGCCTCTATATAAGACATGCCCTTTTTCATATATGCTTTAATCTTCCGGTTAAACAGAAATTCCTGATAGCTCAAATCCCGATAAGGCGAGCAAATCTCAAGATTTACGCCATCATTCCTGGCTGCCTGCATCATAGCCAGAAGTTCTTCGATAACTCTCTCATCGCACTGCATATCACCTTTAATAGTCTTAATTACACCAAAGGGAAAGGTGTACTCATCCGGAATAGGATGCTGCTTATTGATTAAAACTAATTTCCAGTCGTCTGCGGAAAACTCTATATCTTCTGCTGCTTCTATATCTTTTTCATCCGCTTCTGCATCATCCTCAATATTTCCACCTGTCTGTTCATCCTGATAATCCATATTAAGGATTTCATCCAGTGAATATTTATCCACATTCTCCATTCCATGAAATTCCGCATCGCCACAGCCTTCCAGCACATCTTCATCTTCCAGAATTTCTAAATCCTCATAAGCAACTTCCTGCTCATCCGCAAGTGTAATATCCGAATCCGCAACTACCGCCACCTCCTGGTCCTTTTCATTGCCTGAAACGAAGCCGCTTTCTTCCTGAAAAACCGGATAGGCAAAACTGTTCCCAACCATAAAACAAAGAAGGATAAAAGCTGCACTTGCGAAACGCTTTGTTCCTCTTCTGAAATATTCAAAAACCCTATGTAAAAGCATACATACTGCCAGACCGATAATTGCAGGACCTTTAAGCAGCCAGCTCCTGCGTCCCATATTGATAAAAAATGCTTTGGCTCTTTCGTGGTAACTTCTTTTCATTTTTCCCCCAACGTATTTACACGAACAAACGATTTACATAATATTTTACAACAAGTCTTCATGTTTTCACAATAGGTAATTTCTGTTTTTTGTCAATTTTACGCTTTTTTCTTACACCTTGCTACATTTTCCTTTTTCCGCTATAATTTTATGTGAATTTATTAAATACGGAAAGGAAAACTTATGGCAGGCTCAACTTTAGGAACTAACTTCAAAATAACCACATGGGGGGAATCTCATGGTAAAGCTCTTGGAGCGGTCATTGACGGCTGCCCTGCAGGACTGCCCTTATGTGAAAAGGATATTCAGATTTATCTTGACAGACGCAAACCAGGTCAAAGCAATATTTCCACCCCCAGAAAGGAAGCGGATCAGGTAGAGATTCTTTCCGGTGTGTTCGAAGGAAAAACCACCGGTACCCCTATTTCCCTGATCATTCCCAACACTTCCCAGAAATCATCAGATTACAGTGAAATTGCTTCTTATTACAGGCCCGGACATGCGGATTACACCTTTGATGCTAAATATGGATTTCGGGATTACACCGGAGGCGGACGTTCTTCCGGGCGGGAAACCGCCGGGCGGGTAGCAGCAGGCGCCGTTGCAATTAAAATCTTAAAGGAGCTTGGCATAACCGTTACCGCTTATACCCGTTCCATCGGTCCTGTAACCATTGACGACAGCCATTTTGATAAATCGGCTATCTATACCACCGCTACCTGCATGCCTGATCCGGCGGCTGATGAAAAAGCAACCGCTTATTTAAAGGAATGCATGATGGAGAAAAATTCCAGCGGCGGCGTGATTGAATGTGTGGTTGAAGGGCTTCCCGCCGGTATCGGCGATCCCGTATTTGAGAAGTTAGATGCCAATCTTGCCAAAGCAGTTATGTCCATCGGCGCCGTCAAGGCTGTAGAGATCGGAGACGGCACCTTGGTATCTTCCGCCAAGGGCTCTGAAAATAACGATGCCTTCCGTATATCTTCTGAAGGCATCACCAAAAAGACCAATCATGCCGGCGGCATATTAGGCGGCATCAGTGACGGTTCAACACTGCTTCTCCGGGCTCATGTAAAACCCACTCCTTCTATATTTCAGAAGCAGGAAACGGTAAACAAAAACGGTGAAAATATAGAAATTGAGATTAAGGGCCGCCACGATCCGGTAATCGTTCCCAGAGCTGTGGTAGTCGTTGAGGCAATGACGGCCCTTACTGTGCTGGATGCCTGTATGGCAAATATGACTGCAAGATTAGATTATTTGAAGGATTTTTATTGTTAAAAACATATCAATATTTTACTAAAAAGACGGGAGCTGCCAATGACAGCTCCTAGCACTAACCAGACTTATTTTATTCTATAAAAAATCACACAGTTCGGCTGATCCACCTTCATCTCGCGTCCGTTCATGATAAGGGTCCCCTTTTCGGTATCCACATTAAAGAAGGTCATGGAATTTGATTCATGGTTTAAGGAAACCAGATGCTTATTATCCGGGAAAAGAGCTACATCCTTGGGATAATCACCGCTGACCGGCAGACAGAATATCTTGGTCAGCATACCGCTTGTCTGATCTATAGAATACACAACCGCACTGTTATCCCCTGCATTGGAGCTGCAGATATATTTGAAATCCTCGGAAAAGTTAAGTGCACTTGCCGCTGATCCCTTGGCATGATAATCATTTAATGTGGAAATACTTTGAATCTTTTCAAATACCGGGTTGCTTCTCTCATCAAGTCCATAGGTATATACGTCAATGTAATTCTTTAACTCATGCACAATATACAGGAACTTACCGTCCTTTGAAAATTTCAAATGTCTGGGAGCCGATTCCTGCTCGCTTCTTATGATATCAACCTGACGCAGCTTTCCGCTTGTGTGATTCAACTCATATACCACCACATGATCCATTCCCAAATCTGCCGCACACAAAAATCTGTTATCTCTGGTCATTTTGACACAGTTGATGTGGGGACGGAAATTGCGCTCTGCAATACTTCCCAGACCCTTATGGAATATCTCCTCCGTAATATCTCCTATAGAACCGTCTTCATTGACCCGAAGAACCGTAAGCTTGGCATCATGATACCCTGCCACAAACAAAAATTTATCATCATAATCCGTGGAAAGATAACAGCCTCTCATACCGTTAATGGATGCATGATTTAAGGTCTCTAAGCTTCCGTCGGCTTTAATTTTGTATGACTCTACGCCGAAATCGGTGATAGAGTACAAATATTTGCGATTATGAGATATGGATACATAAGAGGAGTTGGTAATCTGTACCTGATCCTTCTCCGTAAACCGCCCCTTTTCCATATCCACATCATAAATTCTGATCCCGCAGCTGCTCTTATTTCCTGATGTATAAGTAGATACATATGCAACATATTTTTCTTTTTCCATATTAAGCCTTCCTTTTCCACATGGTATACCATTCTGTCTTTAGGGCAATTATATCATCCTTTTGTTTAAAATGGAAACTTAAAATGCAAAATGTATGTCAAGCATTTTTGAAAATGTCACAAAAATATTGAAACATTAGCACCGGTTT
>JAUNGK010000174.1 GCA_030524555.1 Bacillota bacterium
GAGGGTTATCCTGAAAAACTCAGAGAAAAGGTAGATATGATATCTTTAGATGTTGAAAAGCTTTTATCCACTGCAGAAAGTGGAAAAATTATAAAAGAAGGAATCAGAACCGTAATTGTAGGAAAACCAAATGCAGGAAAATCCTCTCTTTTAAATATTCCGGCAGGAGAGGATAAAGCTATTGTTACGGAAATTGCCGGAACTACCAGAGATATACTTGAGGAGGATATTAATTTACACGGAATTAATCTTCATATTATTGATACGGCAGGGATTCGTTCTACTGAAGATATAGTTGAAAAAATAGGCGTTGAAAAGGCAAGAAAATATGCTTTGGAAGCAGATTTAATTATATATGTTGTAGATTCTTCAGTTCCTTTGGATGAAAATGATATTCAGATTATTCAAATTATAAAGGATAAAAAATGTATTGTTTTATTTAATAAATCTGATTTGGATTCAAAAATTTCTATTGATGATTTGAAATTAAGGATTGGAAATAATGTGTATGTAATCAAAACTTCTACCAAGGAAAATACGGGGATTGACGATTTTGAGCAGACTGTTAAGGAAATGTTTTTTCATGGAGATATTTCTGCTAATGAAGAGCTTTTGATTACTAATATGCGTCATAAAGAAGCTTTGATGGATGCTTTATCCAGTCTTAATCAAGTTCAAAAAAGTCTTGATGCCAATATGCCGGAGGATTTTTATTCCATTGATTTGATGAGTGCATATGCCAGCCTTGGAAAAATTACAGGTGAAGAGGTAGAGGAAGATTTGGTTAATGAGATATTTTCAAAGTTTTGTATGGGAAAGTAATGAATGTCAGTAATTTTTACATTTTATAAGGAAAGGATTTTAAATATGAAAATTTCAGTTTTTTATGAACATATTCTTGAAGCGGCTAATCAATCCTCTATGTCTGTTTTGGATGTTTGCAAGGAAGCAGCATCCTATGGAATTATGGGAGTGGAAATAGAAGATAAGAGACTTATTGAAAATGAAGACGAGATAATGAAAATTTTAAAGCTTTCTGATTTAGAAATAAGCTGCATTTATGGTTTTTTTGACTTTTCACATAAGTGTGACGTGAGAGATGGGTTTGAAATAGTAGATCTGGCAAAAAGAGTAAATTCTAAAAAGATTATGCCCATACCCGGATTTATAAAAGGATTTGAAAAAATTTCTTTTATCTATAAAAGGAAAATAGAAAGAATGGTATCTGCCCTTAATGCGATAAGTAATTACGCAATGGAAAATAACATTATAATGGTTTTGGAGGATTTTGATGATAAGATTGCCCCATATTGTAATATTGAAGGGTTAAAATATTTTATGGATCATGTGAAGGGCCTTGGATGTGCTTTTGATACAGGAAATTTCCTTTACAGTGAAGAGGATTCCTTGGATGCTCTTCCTGTTTTTATTGATAAGATTGCTCATGTTCATTGTAAAGATAGGACATTTAAGGAAAAGGAAGGAGAAATTCCGAAGGAAACCGTAAAAGGAAGAAAAATGTATTCTTGTGCAGTGGGCAGTGGTTGTATTAAAATGGAGGATATATTAGAAAAAATAATTGCTTCAGGATATGATGATTATTTTGCAATTGAGCATTTCGGTTCTCTCTGCCAGTTTCAGGATATGAAGGAATCTGCTATGTGGCTGCAAAAATTTTAAGATTTGATGAAATAATGGATAAGTAAAAATATGAGTAAATTGTAGTATGGAAAGAAGGCTAACATGATTAAGGTTACTGTTTGGAATGAATATATTGAAGAAAATATGTATGAGCATGTGGCAAATGTTTATCCTGATGGAATACATACCAGTATTAAAAATTTCTTGTCAAAAAATGAAGATATAAAGGTTAGATGTGTGACACTTTCTATGCCGGATCAGGGATTATCGGAAGAAATTTTAAATGATACGGATGTTTTAATCTGGTGGGGTCATCAGGCTCATGAGGAAGTGACAGATGAAAATGCCCAAAGAGTAAAAAGACATGTTTTAAATGGTATGGGATTTATTCCTCTTCACTCTGCACATTATTGTAAAGTACTGAGATTACTTTTAGGAACAAGCATGTGCCTTCGTTGGAAACACGGTGAAAAAGAAAAGCTTATTTGTGTTAATCCTTCCCATCCTATTGCGGAAGGAATTACTGAACCTATTTTTCTTGAACAGGAAGAAATGTATGGTGAATATTTTGATATTCCAAAGCCTGACGATATTATTTTTCTTGGTTGGTTTTCAAATCAGGAGGTATTTAGAAGCGGGTGTACTTTTATAAGGGGCTGGGGAAAGATATTTTATTTTCAACCCGGCCATGAGGAATATCCGATTTATTATATTCCGGAAATCCAAAGAATTATCACAAATGCTGTGAGATGGGCAGCACCTGTGAATAAAAGAAATTCAGATTATGATAATGAAGAAGTAAAATAGTTAGAAAGTACGGTTATTATGATGGAACTAAGAGAAAAGGTAGATGTATGTGTGGTAGGTGCCGGTCATGCCGGATGTGAAGCGGCCCTTGCCTGTGCAAGACTTGGACTTGAAACGGTTATTTTTACTGTCAGTGTTGACAGTATTGCTCTTATGCCCTGTAACCCTAATATAGGAGGTTCATCAAAGGGACATTTGGTAAGAGAATTAGATGCACTTGGCGGTGAGATGGGAAAGGTAATTGATAAAACCTTTATTCAGTCGAAAATGCTGAATGTTTCTAAGGGTCCTGCTGTTCATTCTCTTCGGGCACAGGCTGATAAAGCGGAATACAGCCGTGCCATGAGAAAGGTTCTTGAAAATCAGGAGCACCTCACCATTAAGCAGTCTGAGGTATGTGAGCTTTTATGGGAGGATTTAAATGATTCTTCGGAAACGGCATCTAAAAAAATTAAAGGTCTTAAGACTTTTACAGGAACAATTTATGAATGTAAGGCTGTGGTTTTATGTACCGGAACTTATTTAAAAGCAAGATGTCTTTGCGGAGAAGCAATTACATATACCGGACCAAACGGATTACAGGCTGCTAATCATTTAACAGATTCTCTTATTTCCATGGGAATAGAAATGCGGCGTTTTAAAACAGGTACTCCTGCAAGAATGGATAAAAGAAGTATTGATTTTTCAAAGATGGAAGAACAGCTTGGAGATGAGAAGGTAATTCCTTTTTCATTTTCTACTAATCCGGATGATGTGCAGATTGATCAGGTTTCCTGTTATTTAACTTACACAAACGAAAAAACTCATGAAATTATCAGAAATAATCTTGATAGATCTCCTATTTATGCGGGAGTTATTGAAGGAACAGGACCTAGATATTGTCCCTCTATTGAAGATAAGGTAGTAAAATTTGCAGATAAAGAAAGACATCAGGTTTTTATTGAACCAGAGGGTCTTCATACTAATGAAATGTATGTGGGCGGTATGTCTTCTTCGCTTCCTGAGGATGTACAGCTTGCTATGTATCGAACTGTTCCCGGACTTGAAAATTGCCGGATGGTTCGAAATGCATACGCTATAGAATATGACTGTATCAACCCCAAACAGCTCTACCCTACTCTTAGATTTAAGGATGTAAAGGGTCTTTACAGCGGAGGACAGTTTAACGGAAGCAGCGGATATGAGGAAGCAGCCGCACAGGGGTTAGTTGCCGGAATTAATGCTGCTATGTGGGTAATTGGTAAGGAAGAGCTGGTTATTGACAGATCAGAGGCATATATCGGAGTTTTGATAGATGATTTGGTGACGAAGGATAATTTTGAGCCATATCGTATGATGACCTCCAGATCAGAATACCGGCTTCTTTTAAGGCAGGATAATGCTGATTTACGTTTAAGAAAAAAGGGATATCTTGTTGGATTGATTTCAAAGGAACAGTATGATGCGGTTCTAAGGAAAAAGGAATTGATTGAAACGGAAATTATTCGCTTAAAGAATGTGAAAATAGGCGCTGCCAAAGAAAATCAGGATTTTCTTTTAAAAAACGGAAGCGCTTGTTTAAAAACAGGAACAAGTCTGGCAGAGCTTTTGTGTCGTCCTGAGCTTAATTATGAGATACTTGGAGAGATTGATCCGGATAGAGAAAAGCTGCCTGATGATGTGATAGAGCAGGTTGAAATTGAAATTAAGTATGAGGGTTATATTGAAAGGCAGCTTCGGCAGATAGAACAATTCAAAAAAATGGAGCGGAAATTAATACCAGATGATATAGATTATGATGATGTACCAAGCCTTCGCCTTGAAGCAAGGCAGAAGTTGAAGAATTTTCATCCTATTTCTGTAGGTCAGGCTTCCAGAATTTCGGGAGTGTCACCTGCTGATATTTCAGTGCTGCTTGTTTATTTGGAACAATATAATCATAAAGCTGCAAAAGAAAAATTATAAAAACAGGAAAAATTCCTACGTGATTGAAAATAATTTTTAGGACTTAGTTTAAATATGATAAAAGAAGAGGAATTAATTCAAAAATATAATACTTTACAATTTGAAGAAGATCTTTCAGAGCTTGGTATTTGTTTAGAAAAACCACATATATGTCAATTTTTAAAATATTATGAGCTGTTAATTCATTGGAATTCTTTTATGAATTTAACTTCAATTACTGAATTTGATGAGGTGGTTATTAAACATTTTGTTGATAGTGTTTCTATTATCAAGGCTGTTCCTGATTTATATACCAAAGCTTATACTGTTATTGATGTAGGGACAGGCGCCGGATTTCCTGGTATTCCTCTTAAAATTTTATTTCCCGAATTGAAGATTACCTTGTTGGATTCATTAAATAAAAGAGTTCAGTTTTTAAATGAAGTAATATCAGAATTAGAGCTTAAGGATATTAAAGCAATTCATGGAAGGGCAGAAGATTTTGCAAAACAGAAAGTATTTAGAGAATCCTTTGATATATGTGTTTCAAGAGCTGTTGCAAATCTTGCAACCCTGTCAGAGTATTGCCTTCCATTTGTGAGACAGGATGGTTTTTTTATTTCATATAAGTCTGAGAAGATCAAAGATGAATATGAAAAAGCCAGGAAGGCTATCATGATATTAGGCGGAAGATATGAAAAACAGATAGAATTTCTTCTTCCAGGCTCTGATATTTATAGAAATTTATTTCTTATAAGAAAGGAAAAGGCTACTCCCTTAAAGTATCCACGAAAAGCAGGACTCCCTTCTAAGGAGCCAATTAAATAAAATTCTACTTTTCTAAATATTGTTTTTATTATATGATGAACATAGAATGTAGATCATGGTTATTGTAAATTGTATTTAGGGAATAAAATGAAGATGAATGCAGAAAAGCTTACTGTTCTTCAGGAAATGTATGAGGAATGTCTGAAAGAACAGAGA
>JAUNGK010000008.1 GCA_030524555.1 Bacillota bacterium
ACGGGCTTTCAAGAAAACAGGCAGTGGAAGAGGTAATGGATATCTATCATTTTGATATAGAAACAGCAGAAGCGAAAGTGGATCAATACTGGGATGAACAAGCGTAGTTCCGGTCTGCGATTGCCGGGATACAAACTGAAAATAAAATATACCACTTTTTACCAGAGGCCTTTTATTTGTGCTGAAAAAGCGTCTCTGGTACTTTTGGTGTAAGAAAACTTACACGATATCTGGACAAAATACTTGAATTAATTTCAAGATATAGTAAAATAAGTAATATATGCGATAAAGGAGAAGTGTGCCATGACGGCAGATGGTCTGATGGTTGCCGGAAGACGCTTCCGCACTCGTGCGGATTATGAGGCTGCATTGCGTGACCAAAAGAAAATCGATACGATCAAGTCACAGACTAATTTGAGTGATCCGAAACAGTTGTTAGAGCTGTTTGGTGAACTTCAAAGCGGGGTCTATCGCTTCGAAACTTCTGTAGGAAACGACTTTGATGATGAAATATTTGAAAAGGTTGAAGCCTTAAAAAAGCAAAAAAATAACATAAAAAGCACAGGTAAGTCTTCAAAGAAGAAAAGCAAAGCTCAAAAGAAGGAAAAGTTAAATAAAAAAGCGGCAAAAAAGCAAAGCCTGCAGGATTATGATAAGGATATGCAGAAGCAGATCCTTGATGAGTTAAAAAAGCAGGAGAAGAAACGACGGTTGATTGTAATACTGGCCTCTGCCGTGGCAGTTTTGTGCTTCGGGTATTTTGGAGTATACTATTTCTTCAGTGCCAGAACCAGTATGGATTATGATGAGCTGGCGGCGCTAAAGGGGAGCGATGCACTGGCAGAGACGCAGGCCCCAAACGATTTTGCTATACATAAGTCTTCGGTAGCACTGCCAGATGTGCTGGATGAATATAAAACTCTATATGAAAAGAACAAAAAGCTAATCGGATGGCTGAAAATTGACGATACAATAATAGATTACCCTGTTATGCAGACAAGCAATAACGAATATTATCTGGAGCATAATTTTAATCAGGAGTATGACAAAAACGGCAGTCTGTTTTTAGACTGTGATTGCAGTATATATCCCCGTTCTACTAATTTGATTATTTATGGACATCATATGAAGTCCGGCCAGATGTTTGGACAGCTTCAGAAGTATGCCAAGGAGAGTTACGGGAAAGAGCATTCCATTATACAGTTTGACAGTATTTATGAGAAGGCAACTTATCAGGTTATGTATGTGTTTTACTCACAGGTGTATGGTGAGGATGATCTGGTTTTTAAATATTATCAATTTATCAATGCAAATTCAGAAGAGGAATTTAATTCTTATATGAGGGAGATGGAAGCGATGAGCCTATACGATACAGGTGTTACAGCAAGCTTCGGGGACAGTCTTCTGACGCTGTCTACCTGTGATTATTCACAGGCAGATGGACGATTTGTAGTAGTGGCAAAGAGAATTAAGTAACCAAAAGGAGTGTTACGATGGCTAAAGTAACCAAAAAGAAAAACAGAAAATTAAGAAGACAGATAAGGAAGACGGTTGGCGCACTGCTTATGGTTTCTGCAATTACAGTTGCGGCAATACCGGTGCAGGATGTCAGAGGAGCGGATGGTGCTCAGGCAGCGGCAAACCAAAAAATCAAGGTGCTGAATTATACTTCTTCTGATATGACAGGTTATGAAAGCATAAGCGATTATAATAAAACAAATGCTGATTTAAGCAGCATAGAAGCTGATTTGCATAGTGGGGTTCCTTATGTAAAGGAGGGCTCTACAATATATACAACCGGTGACGGAAGATTTCAGTTTGCGTTTGTGAAACCAAGTGCAACTGCACGTGATGAAGTGGCGGTTATATTAGGCGCCAATGTGGCCGGACTGCCCGGCAATAGTTTGACGATTCCGGCAACAGTAGATGCATACAAAAAGTATACCGCTAATACAACAGCGGATGGATATTGTGCGGTGAACAGGGCTGGAGAATATTTATATTATAAAACATCCGTGCAAAAGACAGATGACACTTCCAGGCTCCCGCTGTATTATGTCCCTGGATTAATGGGTATAGACGGAAAAGATCCGGGAGAGATAACAGCATATAGGGAGGAAATGCATACAACAAGCCAGAATGAGGATGGTACATGGAATTATAGTTATCGTTTACAGACAGGAACAGATGATGAAGGGAATCCGACGTATACTGAGTATGAAGCTCTGCCGATTATGATAGATGCCTGCGTGCCCTGTTATTATGATCTGCGTGATGAGTGGATAGAAAAGCCGGATAACCAGCTTTATTATTGGAACAGCACAGATGATGTGGATACAACGAAAGTGGATAAGTTTAGTACAGCCACATCACTTGACAAGCAGAGAATTTATGAAGCAGAGGTTCAGTATATCGGCAGGCAATATTTGGTGGCCAATACTTCGACAGGTGGCAATACACAGACGGGAGTGGGCACAAGTGAATGGATGATTGGTGGTTTGGTTACGGAGGCTAATCCTGATAAGGGCGTTTTTGCAGGAAAGGGGCAAATTGCTTATCTGACAATAGAAACAATAGAAACGAAGGACGGTCCCAAGGGCAATTTGTTAGGCATAGGAGATTATGCATTTTATGGATGCAGTGGTCTTCAGGGAGTAACGCTTGAAAATGGGTTAAAAACCATTGGAAATGGGGCATTTCAAAATTGTGTTAATATGAAAACATGCACCATGAATAAATATTCGGAAATTACCGCAATAGGCAAAAGCGCATTTTCGCACTGTGAAGCGTTATCAACTATTGCACTGCCGATTAATGTCAGAGCTATTGGTGATTATTGCTTTGAAGGATGCTATAATGCCGGAACCAATACAGGTTTGGAAACAATAGATATTTATGGGGGCGGAACGGATAATGCTTTACTGCAGGCCATAGGCTATAAGGCATTTTCAGGATGTACGAAATTAATCTCTGTTACATTGCCGGCGGGATATACTGATTTTGAAACAGGAACTGAAACTGAACCTGGAAGTACAACTACAAGGACTGTTACCGGTATCCCAATTACTTATTTTGAGGGATGCACTTCCTTACAATATGTTAAAGTACAGAATACAGTGTTTACGTTTATTGAATCCAATCATAATTCAGCACTGAAGTGTGATATTGGCAACTTTTTAAAGAACACGGTATCAAGCAGCTTTTATTTTGAAGGACCGAAAACTTCTGCAATTCATACAACAGCAAAGCTGCATTCTGCGGCCTTCAAGTATGTGGAAAAGGATGAAGACGGAAATGAAGTGAATCGATATGAAAAGGTTGTCTGGTGTCCTGAAACAGAATATGATGAAGATGGCAACATTGAGAGTGGAACAGGGCATGAATGTACCTTTACGGTTAATGATGCAAACGAGTTGATTGCCATGGAAATTCCTGATGACTGCGGTGTTGTGGAAATTCCCGCTGATTTAGGCGCAGGTCACGGTATTGCTACAATTGGTTCTACCAGTTTTCAGGGTAATTTAAATTTGATTAAGATTACGATACCCTCTACAGTTAATAAAATAGAAGAAAATGCCTTTGCGGGATGCCGTAATTTGCAGGCAGTTGTCTTTTCAGAACCGATTAATATAACAGAAATAGGAGATGATGCATTTAAAACACGGTCCACATCGCTGTCTTTTACCGGCACGATTTCTCCTTCTTCTGAACCGTTTAAGTACGCAATGAACTGGGAGAATAATATTAATGCCAACAACCAGCCTTTATCCTATATTACATTTTACAGCAGCTGGCCCACTTATTTAACGGTACAATATACTCCTGATGATGTGAACCATCCGGAGGTTGGCGAAAATGAACTGATTGATTATCCGACATATGAGAAAATCAAGCATTATACTGCATGGACTAAAGATGGGACAACAGGTACAGATCCGGATGCAAGCCCGGATCCGCAAGCAGTAACTTATCCTGATATGACGGCAGAGCGTGCCAAAGCTGCCGGAGAAAATGCAATTACCATGTTTGAAGCCGGAACGGCTACAACCGATCAGCTACAGACTGTTAATGCTGCGGTAAACATCAATCTTCCTGAGGGGATAACTTCAATTAAAGAGGGCATTTTTTCTGAAATTAAGACTGATGCAAGCGGAAATCTCCGGGTAGATGATGATGGGAATATTTTGTTGGGTGATGATGGCAGCCCGGAATATGAATATCGAAACAGCAATATCAAAACGATTACTTTGAATTCTGTGAAAGAGATTGATCCATATACTTTTGCAGGATGTGAAAATTTAAGCGGCGTTTATATGGCAGGCGGAGATCAAATAGGAAACTATGCATTTAAAGACTGTGAAAAGTTGGAAAATGTTGAGATTGCTGCCAGCGTTTCAGAGCTTGGCTTACGTCCTTTTGCCGGATGTGGCGAATTGGAAAGCGTGAATTTCGTGGGGAGTCCATATTACAGCTGCGAAAATGCAATTATTTTTGGATTGAATAACGGAACCAAGGACAGTATTGTAGAATGTCTGGAGTCGAGAAGCAGCAATGGAGTCGGTTCTTATACTGTAGGGCCGGAGGAACTGGCAGGAGTTACTTCCATAGCGCAGGAAGCATTCATGGATTGCGGATACATAGGACATATTGATTTGTCTTCCACTACAGTTAGCTCAATTCCGGAAAAATGCTTCAAAAATGATGATGATTTAAATAGAGTTACCTTGCCGGATACCGTTAAAACAATCAGGTCGGAGGCGTTTAGGAATGATGAAAAACTGAGGTTAGTGACAATTCCGGGTAATCAGACCAATATTGCGGAAGACGCATTTATGACAGGTGACTGGATTGAAAATCCCATAGACAGGGAGAAAGATCCTAAAACAGAGGCATCTAAGGTTCAGCAGACCATTGAATTTGAATGCGTTAAGGGTACAACGGCTGATGAGTATGCAAATTATTATTGGTATATCAATCCAAACTATGACAAGGTATTCCTTCAGCATACGGTAACCTTTTGGGATTATCCTAATTATCCTGATACCAGTGAGCAGGTGGTCTTTTATAAGGTTAAGGTAATTGACGGTGAGGATGCAGTGCCTCCCGCAGAACCACCGGTTCATGATGGAGTGGTTTTCAGCCGTTGGACGAATTACCAGAATGTTTCTAAAGATATTGATGTATATCCGGTATTTGGCGATGATGTTTTTACTGTTCAATTTTTAGATGATGACGGTACACCGCTGACTGATGTGCAATACATTGAAGCAGGAAAGAGTGCCACACCGCCTGCGGATCCTACGAAAGAGGGCGCTACATTTAAGGGCTGGAGTAAGCCATATTATAATATAACAGAAGACACGCTTTGCATTGCACAGTATGATTACGGTGCTGATACCAATCTGCATACGGTAACGTTTTATTCCTATGATGGAACAACGGTCATAGCAGAGATGAAGGTTCTCAATGGAGGAACGGTTTATCCTCCTTCGGCACCTTCAAGAAGTGGATATACATTTGTTGGCTGGGTACCGGCAGGTAGTTTCGATAATATTACCAGTGATAAGAGTTTTACGGCATCTTATGACCGGAGTTCAGGTGGAAGTGACAGTAACGGAAATAATGGTAACGGAAGCGGAAACGGAAGCAGCTCCAGTGCCAGCCCTTCACCTACAGCAACACCTAACCCGGAGGACAGTGTTAAGAAATATACGGTTTCCGTATCCGGTGGATCAGGAAGCGGAAGCTATCCGGCTGGAACGGTAGTGGCAATTAATGCTTACGATATGGGAGAAGGGCAGAACTTTGATAAGTGGACTTCCTCAACGGCAGGCGTAGGCTTTGCCAATCCCAATGCCACATCTACAACCTTTACAATGCCTGCGGCTAATGTGGCAATTACGGCAACCTATAAGACAGGAAGCGGAAGCTCCTCTGGCGGTTCTAATACCGGTGCAGGATCAGAAAGCGGAATTGCTGCGTATAATAGCGGTAATAACGGAACGATAGTGGATGTAAACAGGCCGGGAATATCCAATACTAATCTGGCCGGTGCAACGGTAAGCGGCTCCACAGATAATTTTATTGTTAAGGTAACAGAGGATCAAAGTGCAACCGATGCGGTAATTGCAGCGCTTCAGGCCGCATATGGTGATATCAGCAGATTTAAATATCTGCCGATGGATATCAGCCTTTATGATTCAACAGGAAGAATTAAAATAGCGGATACATCAGGTATATCGGTTAATTTGACGCTTCCTCTTCCGGATGATCTGGTTCAATATGCAGGAAATAACCAGGTGGCGGCTGTTTCAAACGGTGCGTTGGAGAAGCTTAATGCCAGATTTACCACAGTAGACGGTGTGCCTTGTGTAAACTTTACGGCAACGCATTTTTCACCTTATGTGATTTATGTAGATACCGCAAATCTGACAGAGGCAACCATTGATGCTACGCCTAAGACAGGTGATCCTATTCATCCAAAGTGGTTCCTTGCGTTGGGACTTGCATGTATTTCACTGATTTTATTCTTTAAGCGTGATAAGGTAGTCATCAATACCAAAACAACATAGGAGCCCCTATGAATAAGAAAATTGCAAAAACCCTGAGTGCACTGTTATTGCTGACAGCAATAGCAGTGACCCAGGTACCTGTATCAGATGTAGAAGCAGTAGCGCCTGCATCTGATTTTCAGATGGAGGGAACTAAATTATTAAAATATACAGGCACGGCAGAAGTCGTGTCTATTCCTGATGGTATCAAAACCATTGGAGAAGAGGCTTTTGCCGGAAATGATGATCTGATTAAGATTACGATTGGCGGCGATGTGGAATATGTGGGCTATCGGGCCTTTGCCGAATGCGGCAATCTTAGAACCATTACGGTAGGGGATAGTGTGGAAACCATTGATACAGCAGCTTTTAGTAACAATAAGGAGCTTGTCAATGTTTCTCTGGGAGCAGGGGTTAAGGATTTAGGAAGCGGTGTTTTTGCAGGATGCAGTCAGCTTAAGGAGTTATCGGTTTCAGAGGATAATCCTTATTTATATTATTCAAACGGCATCCTGTATGACGACGAGGAGACTAAGCTTTATGCACTGATGCCTGCCTATGAAAAGGGCGCATATACGATGCCGGGCACGGTTACGGAGATTATGGGGTATGCCTTTTGGGGCAATCCTTATCTGGAAAAGGTGACGTTGGGAAGCGGTCTGTATGAGGTGCCGGCATATGCTTTTTCTAATTGTATGAATCTGCGGGAGGTGGAGATTCCCCTTCCGATTCATGGAATAGGAAGTAAGGCATTTGAGGATTGTGTGAATCTTCAAACTGTGGATATACCGGATTCTATGAGTAAAATTAGTGACAGTGCTTTCGATGGCTGTCCTAACATAAAGCTGAATGCCACACCCGGAACATATGGTGCAGAGTATGCGGCTGCTCTTCAAAAATCCGATGTAGAGGAAGTGGAGTATGAAGACGTAAAGGATGCGCAGGTAATCAGTCCGGGGACAGATGAAAATACGGATAAGGAAACTTCTGTGAGTGGGGAAGAGGCAGAAGAGGAAAATAATTCAACGCCAGATGAACAGGCACCTACATCTGAACCTGCTTTATCTGTGGAAACAGAAATTATTAATAACCGGACACTTTTAGGACAGTCCAGTATTGTATCAGGACGTGCGCTTATTTTTATTGATAACAGACAGTCCAATGTTCTAAACGGAAATCAATCTGCCGGAGGTAATGCCGGAAATGACAGGATTGATTTGACACAGCTTGGAGAGGCAGAAGGAGTTGAAACGGGGGCCGGTCAGGCAGGCCTCTGGGGCTTGGAAAATTTATTGGCTGATAATGCGCAGAAGGGAAAGGATTTCCCCAAATATACGATAGTTGGGGATACTAAAATAGCGGCACAGGCATTTTACCAGGATGCGAATCTTACGGAATATCAGATAGAGGATGGAATTACACAAATCGGTGAGTTTGCATTTGCAAGGTCGGGGCTTACTTCACTTTCTATTCCGGAAGGAGTGACCGATATCGGCTATGGAGCCTTTTATCACTGCGATTCGCTGAAAGAGATTACTATACCTTCTACGGTTACCAGAATTGGGCCCTATGCGTTTGACCAAACCTTGTGGATTCAGGATATAGATGCATCTACCTATCCCTTTAAAATAGTTGGAGATGGAATATTGGTTGCCTATGCGGGAAGCGACAGCGTAGTAAATATTCCAAATGGTGTAAAGCAGATTGGACCGTTGGTATTTAAGGAGCATATGGGAATTACTGCGGTAAATATTCCTGAAACTGTGGAGGTGATTTGTGAAGAAGCCTTTATGGGCTGCCGTAATTTGAAAACCATAAATGGCGGAAATAATCTGGTCAGAGTGGAAGACCGGGCCTTTATGGATTGTCCCTTGTCGGAGGTTACGATACCGGCAACTATGGAGGAGATAGGTTTGGGAGCCTATGCTATTTCTTCAGGAGGTACAGATACCGTAGTATTTAAAGGAGAGTCATTACCGACGCTTTATGTAGGACAGGGAGCGAAGAGGCTTGCCAATGACAGCTATCGAACTTATGCTTTTGGAAATATAAAGAATGCTATAATACCGAACACGGCAGATGGTTTGAACGGAACAGTTCTTGAAGCCGGAATATACGGTTTTAATGGTGTGATAAGCAATGAAGCAGGCAGCCGGGTTGCAGATAACACGCAGGGGGTGTCTGCATCTAAAGAAAGCGGAGTTGTACTTGACATTAACAGTCAGGTGATCGGTGATGGAAATAATGCTTTTGCTTCTATTCCCGGCAATGATGATACCTATGTTTTGAAAATAACAGATTCTGAGCGGGCGGCAGAGGATATTTCAGCGGCCTATGGGGAGATTTACGGAGGAAGGGAACCTAGCGGATTGTCAGCCTATGACATCTGTCTTTACGACGCTTCTGGAAGTATTCCGATTACCAGATTGGGCAAGCAGTATATTACCGTTCAAGTGTCTATGCCGGAGAATGCGTCTACAGGTGATTTACATGTGGTTACATTGGATCAGGACGGACAGCTTGAAGCGGTGGAGCATAGGATAGTGGAAACTGATGAAGGGGAATATCTGCAGTTTACCACAAGCCATTTTTCACCTTTTGGGATTTATACGTATTCAAATTTTGGCGGGCAGGCATATGTTTCCGATGGAAAGGCTGTTATCATTAATTTATCCGGAAATAAGGATGATACACCGGATACAGGTGATCCTATTCACCCCAAATGGTTTTTAGCGTTAGGTCTTTTGGCCTGTTCGGTTGCCATGTTCTTTTATAAAGGGAAAAAGAAAACAATTTAAGATAAGCAGTGATAGAACTGTTGGAAGCTCCCGGCATAACATAATTAAAAAAGCCGGGAGTTTTTTTATGCTTCGGGTGAGAAATCAAATAGGCTGCAGTGATGATCTGGTAGAGTCCTGCGGAAAAAACGGAGTAACCATAGCAATGTTGGATACAGGAGTGGCATTCCACCCTGATTTAGAGCATAGAGTTCTTTCTTTTAAGGATTTTGTAAACGGAAAGGAGAAATGCTATGATGACAGCGGACATGGAACACATGTAGCAGGCTGTATGTGTGGAAGTGGAAAGCTCTCTTTGGGAAGATACAAGGGAATTGCTCCATACAGCAAGCTTATCGTGGGAAAGGTTTTAGATTACAAGGGAGATGGAATTATTGAGAATATGACAGAGGGAATAGAGTGGATTCTGGACATTCGAAGACAATATGATATTCGAATCCTCAATATTTCTATCGGTATGGGAGAAAATACCAAAAGGGAGAGAATGGAAAAGCTGGTTAAGCTGGTGGATGAGGCGTGGGGATGTGGTCTTGTAGTTGTTTGTGCTGCGGGGAATATGGGACCTAAGCCAATGACGATTTCGCCTCTTGGCGCCAGAAGACAGGTGATTACAGTAGGCTGTCATGAGGGGGGATACTTTGGAAACAGAGAGCATTTATGTGAAAACTATTCCAGCAGAGGCCCAAGCCCTTTTGCCATGAAAAAGCCGGATATCGTTGCTCCGGGAACAGACATTATTTCCTGTAACGCAGGAATTGAAAAGAGAGGACGGTATTATCGGAATGCATATATAGCCAAAAGTGGAACCTCCATGGCTACGCCCATTATTTCAGGAGGAGCAGCACTGCTCCTTCAAAAATATCCTTTTTACAGTAATGATCAGATCAAGCAGAGGCTTCAGCATACGGCAAAGGATTTGAGAGAGCCATGGAATAAGCAGGGCTGGGGGATGATTCAGATTGATAGACTTTTAAGCTTCTAAAAGAAGTGATTGACAGAAGATGATTCCGTGTATACAATTATACATGAATTAAACTTTGTATCTACGGAGGAGAATGATAATGGCTGAAGAAAACAATTTGTTCATGGATAGACCGGTATCATTAAATTCTAAGAATAACCTGCTGGAGATTGAGGAGCATATGTACATATTGGACGACGTGGAGAAACCCAATGTGTTCCGCAATATGTTTCCTTATTCAGAAGTTCCCAAGATTCCCTTTAATGACAGTATTGTACCTCATAATATGCCAAAGGATATCTGGATCACAGATACTACATTTCGTGACGGACAGCAGTCCAGAGCTCCTTATACGACAGAGCAGATTGTCAAAATTTATGATTATCTTCACAGGTTAGGTGGGCCCAACGGTATGATCCGTGCCAGTGAATTTTTCCTGTACAGCAAAAAGGACAGGGATGCTGTCTATAAGTGTATGGAAAGGGGATACAAGTTTCCAGAGGTTACAAGCTGGATTCGTGCCAGTAAGGAGGATTTTAAGCTGGTTAAGGAAATCGGCATGAAGGAGACGGGTATTCTGGTCAGTTGTTCAGATTATCATATCTTCTTAAAACTAAAAATGACCAGAAGGCAGGCTATGGACCATTATTTAAGTGTTGTTAGAGACTGCCTTGAGGAGGGAATTAGTGTCAGATGCCATCTTGAGGATATTACAAGGGCCGATATATACGGTTATGTGGTTCCTTTTTGCTTAGAGCTGATGAAACTGATGGAGGAATATAAAATTCCCATCAAGGTTCGTGCATGTGATACAATGGGATATGGAGTCAATTATCCGGGTGCGGTAATTCCCAGAAGTGTGCAGGGGATTATTTATGCGCTGCATACTCATGCAGGCGTGCCCCATGAGCTGATAGAGTGGCATGGACATAATGATTTCTATAAGGCAGTGGTTAATTCCACAACAGCATGGCTGTATGGCTGCTCCGGTGTCAATACTTCCTTATTTGGTATTGGCGAGAGAACCGGAAATACACCGCTTGAGGCTATGGTATTTGAATACGCTCAGCTGAAAGGCGACTTAAACGGAATGGATACCACCGTGATTACAGAGCTTGCAGAGTATTATGAAAAGGAAATTGGATATTCCATACCGGAGAGAACGCCCTTTGTTGGTAAGAATTTCAATGTAACAAGAGCCGGGATTCATGCTGACGGTCTTCTGAAAAATGAGGAGATTTACAATATTTTTGATACCGATAAGTTTTTGAACAGGCCTGTATTATGTGCAGTTTCCAATACCTCAGGGCTTGCCGGTATTGCCCATTGGATTAATACTTATTTTAAGCTGAAGGATGATAAGCAGCTTGACAAATCAAGTCCGGTAGTTGCAGAGGTGAAGAAATGGGTGGACAAACAGTATGAGGATGGACGGGTGACCGTTATAACGGATAAGGAATTAATTGAGCAGATTATGTTGGCGTGCAAGCTGCTGGATACCACGATAGGTTAAGGGGAAGAAAGGCAAATAAATAAAATGAGTAAATATGATGTTAAGCAGGAAGTAACAGACAAGTACTCCCTGCGGGGAAGAGTGTTTCACAAGCTCCGTGAGGATATATTAAATGGAAAATATGCGGAGCATGAGGAACTAAAGGAGGTTGCTATTGGAACAGAGCTTGGAGTGAGCCGGACACCGGTGAGAGAAGCTTTCAGGCAGCTTGAGCTGGAGGGACTCATACAGATAGTGCCCAATAAGGGAGCTTATGTGACGGGGATAACAGCCAAGGATGTGAAGGATATTTATATGATTCGTTCCTCCCTTGAGGGGATGTGTGCCCGTCTGGCAACAGAGCATATTACTTCCGAACAGCTTGAGGAGCTTGAAGAAAACGTATATCTTGCCTCATTTCATGCATCCAAGGGACATATGGAGCAGATGACAGAGCTGGATAATCGTTTTCACCATATACTGTACGAGGCATGTGATTCTAAAATGCTGGAAAATCTTTTACAGGACTTTCATCAATATGTGATCCGTATCAGAAAGAAGACTCTCTCAACCAAGGAGAGGGGGATTGCGTCTAATGAAGAGCATAAGAAAATCATGGAGGCAATCAAGGCAGGTCAGGCGGAGGAAGCAGAGCATCTTGCAACCCAGCATATGGTTAATGCATATGACAACATGGTTAAAAATGGTCTTTATGATATTTTTGCCAATGAGGAAAAAGACCCTAAATAGCTTGTAGAATAAATAAAAGGATGGAGGACAAAATGGACAAAATTAAAATGACGACACCCCTGGTAGAGATGGACGGAGATGAGATGACCAGAATACTCTGGCAGATGATTAAGGATGAGCTTCTTCTTCCTTATATCGACTTAAAGACAGAGTATTATGATCTTGGTCTGGAGCATAGAAACGAAACCAATGATCAGGTAACTGTGGACAGCGCAGAGGCTACCAAGAAGTATGGAGTGGCTGTAAAGTGTGCTACTATTACGCCCAACGCTGCAAGAATGACGGAGTATAATCTGAAAGAAATGTGGAAAAGCCCTAACGGTACCATCAGGGCGATTCTGGATGGAACCGTATTCCGTGCCCCCATATTGGTTAAGGGCATTGTACCTTATGTGGGAAATTGGTCAAAGCCTATTACGATTGCTCGTCATGCCTATGGAGATGTGTACAAAAATACGGAGATCAAGGTTCCGGGAAAGGGAAAAGCAGAGCTTGTGTTTACTGCGGAGGATGGAACCGAAACCAGGGAATTGATACATAATTTTGACGGAGCAGGAATTATTCAGGGTATCCACAATACCGAAAAGTCTATTTCCAGCTTTGCAAGAGCCTGCTTTGGATATGCCGTTGATACGAAACAGGATTTATGGTTTGCTACCAAAGATACAATTTCCAAAAAGTATGATCATACCTTTAAGGATATCTTTCAGGAAATTTATGATGCAGAGTATAAGGCTAAGTTTGAGGAACTTGGCATTGAATATTTCTATACTCTGATTGATGATGCGGTAGCCCGTGTGATCCGTTCAGAGGGCGGTTTTATCTGGGCATGTAAGAATTATGACGGTGATGTAATGTCCGATATGGTTGCAACTGCATACGGCGACCTTTCCATGATGACCTCTGTTTTGGTATCGCCCAGCGGTGTTTACGAATATGAAGCGGCACATGGAACGGTTCAGCGTCATTATTACAAACACTTAAAGGGAGAGGAGACCTCTACCAACTCCATAGCAACAATTTTTGCATGGACAGGTGCACTGCGCAAGAGAGGAGAGCTGGATCAAATTCCCGAACTGATGGAGTTTGCGGATAAGCTTGAAAAGGCATGCATTAAGACGGTGGAGGACGGAAAGATGACTAAGAGCCTGTCATTGATATCCACCTGTGAAAATCCTGTAATTTTGAACAGCCTTGACTTTATTAAGGCGATCAGAGAGACCTTTGATACATTATAAAAATATAATTATCAAAAGGAGCCATCACCCGGCTGGATAATTTGGAGCCGGTGTGATGACTCCTTTTTAATCTGAAACAAGTGTTTCCCACTGGTCGTACAATGACAGAAGCTTAGTGTTTAAATCCTCCTGCTGCGCGGTTAATTCCTGCAGCTTGACTACATTAGTGGCATTTTCCGGCAGTGCCATTTCTGACTCCAGTTCTTTTAGTTCCGCTTCCAGAGCAGCAATGGTGTTCTCACATTTCTTTAAATCATTTTCCTTTTTGCGTTCTTTAGCCTGCATCTCCTTCTTGTTTTGCCAGTCCAGCTTGCTTTCGGAGGAAGCAGAAGCTTCCTTTTGGCAGGAGGCGGCAGAAGAGGAGGACTTGTTTAGCAGAGCGCTTTCCAGAGCATCCTTCTTTTCCAGATAATAATCGTAATTACCAAGATAGCCGATCAGCTGCCCGCCGGTCAGATCCAGAATACGGCTGGCTGTACGATTGATAAAGTATCGGTCATGGGACACGTAGAGCACGGTACCCTCATAGGCATTAAGCGCATCCTCCAATATTTCCTTGGAGGTAATGTCTAAGTGGTTGGTAGGCTCGTCAAGAATCAAAAAATTGGACTCGGAAAGCATCAGCTTGGCTAAGGATAAGCGTCCGCGCTCACCGCCGCTTAGATGATCAATCTGCTTGTAAACATCATCTCCGGTAAAGAGAAAAGCAGCTAAGGTGCTGCGGATTTCCGTGTTGTTTAAATAGGGATACTCGTCGGAAATTTCTTCAAACAAAGTTTTTTCCATGTGCAGTACATGATGCTCCTGGTCGTAGTATCCGATATGTACATTGGTTCCCAGTGTGATTTTGCCTGCATCAGCTTCAATAAGGCCGTTGATAATTTTTAAGATTGTGGTTTTGCCGGTACCGTTATCACCGATAATTGCAACATGCTCGCCGCGCTTAATATCCATGCCGATATCGGAAAAAAGCTCCTTATGGCCAAAGGACTTGGCAAGGCCCTCTATATGAAGTACGTCATTGCCGCTGGTACATCTGGGAGTTAAGGTCATATGAATATCGGTGCGGGCTGTGGCAGGTTTATCCAGAACTTCAATTTTGTTTAGCATCTTTTCACGACTTTCAGCTCTTTTGATGGATTTTTCCCGGTTAAAGGATTTGAGCTTTTCAATGACTTGTTCCTGATGCTTGATTTCCTGCTGCTGTTTTAAATATGCATTTAATGCAGCTGTGCGAAGCTGCTCCTTTTTGACGGCATAATCGGAATAATTACCTATAAAGGAGGTTGCCTTCGTCTGGTCAATTTCAATGATTTTTCCGGCGATCCGATCCAGAAAATAGCGGTCATGGGAGACGATAAGCACAGCGCCCTTATAATTAAGCAGATAGGTTTCCAGCCAGGCAATGGAATTAAGATCCAAGTGGTTAGTGGGCTCATCCAGTATAATTAAATCGGGTTTAAGAAGCAGAAGACGGCCTAGAGCTACCCGGGTTTTTTGACCTCCTGATAAAGTAGAGATTTGCTTGGTAAATTCTTCCTCATCAAATCCCAATCCTTTTAATACTCCTGCAATTTCACTTTTGTAGGTATAACCGCCTGCAAACTCAAATGAATGGGTAAGGCGTGAGTAAGCCTCCATAAGGTCTTCCAGCTCGTGACCGGATAGCTGCTTCATGGAAAGCTCCATCTGACGAATCCTTTCTTCCATGGCAATTATATCGGACTTTACGGACAAAAGCTCATCATAGATGGAGCTTTCGCTGTTTACATCCTGATTTTGGGCAAGATATCCTAAGGTTTTGCCCTTGGCCAGTGTGACCTGTCCTTCATCGGGAGTCTGTTCCCCTACGATAATGCGAAGCAAAGTGGTTTTGCCGGCACCGTTGATACCTACAATGGCAGCCTTTTCATGGTCTTCGATATGAAAAGAAACGCCTGCAAGAACGGGCTGTTCGTTAAATGCTTTTGATATATTTTGGCACGATAAAATCATAGTATTTTTCCTTTATTAAGAGATAAAAATTTTTCTTCCCGTATCAGTTTACAGATGATGAAAGGGAATGTCAATTGATTGACATTATTTTAACAGTGTTATATATTTATATTATGCAAAAAAGCAACACAATGAAATAGGGGGAAGTCAGGTGGAGAACAAAGAAATTTCCCAGGCAGTGATAGCGCGTCTGCCAAGATATTTCCGGTATTTAGGAGAGCTTAAGGATGAGGGGATCGAGAGAATATCTTCTCAGGAGCTAAGTGATATTATGAAAGTGACAGCTTCCCAGATACGTCAGGATTTTAATAATTTCGGCGGCTTTGGACAGCAGGGCTACGGATACAAGGTTGAATATCTGTATGAGGAGATCGGCAGGATTTTAGGGCTCGATATGACCCATAACCTGATCATTATCGGAGCAGGAAATCTTGGACAGGCACTTGCCAACTATATGAATTTTGAGAGAAGAGGCTTTTTATTTAGGGGGATATTTGATAATAACCCGGCTCTTTACGGTAAAAGGATCAGGGAAATGGAAGTAAGGCCCATGGAGGAGATGGAAAGCTTTGTGAGAGAAAATCACATTGATATTGCAGTGCTTACCATTCCGAAAACCGGCGCAAGAGCCGTTGCGGAAAGACTGGTTGACAATGGAATACGTGGAATTTGGAATTTTGCGCATATTGATTTGAATGTTCCAAAGGAAATTCAGGTGGAAAACGTTCATCTGTCGGACAGTCTTATGAAGCTGGCATATAATATTAATCGATTTGAACAGGAAGGCGGAATTTAAATGTCCAGAACGGATGAAATTTATAAACCGGCGCTTTTGGGGAGGAAAATACCGGTGCTTACATTGGATCATAAGTGGCACCAGCTGTTTACCCAGACACAGCCGGATCAGTATATTAAGCATCTGGAGGATGAATTGAATGAACTGCTGAAAAGGCAGGGGAAGGCCAAAAGTGAGAGCAGCAGGATTAAAGCGCTGAAGAAGAAACTGATGCAGGAGATTGTGGAAAATGCAGCAGACGCTTCTATGGAAAATAATGAGAAAGCACAAAAGAAGGCGGCAGAAAGTAAGCGCTTGATTGAAGAATGCAATGAAAAGCTGAAGGAATATGAAGATGAGCTTTTGTTTCTTCCAAGAGAAATTGATCGTGTAAACAGGGAACTAATGCTTCGTACTATGGAGGTTTGCTATAGCAGACTAAAAGAAAATGAAAAAGAGATAGAAGAAAATACGCAGTGGATTAACAAAGCGCGTGTGGAATTAAAAAAGCGTCTGGTCAGAAAACAGGAAAAGGAGCTGATGAATCAGGAGCTTTACTCCTATATGCATGATATTTTCGGAGCAGAGGTGATTGAGATATTTGATATGGAACATCAGAAGGAATAGGATAGGATGCGTCATGACCAAGGATGGTATGTGGCGCATTTCCCATGTAGATAAAGCGATGGAAGTGACGGAGAGGAAGTGATAGCTTGCAATATGCAGTGACGTCAGCTGAAATGAAATTTTATGATGCCGAAACAATTTCCAAAATCGGAATGCCTTCCCTTGTGCTGATGGAGCGGGCAGCCTTGGAAACGGTAAGAGTGCTTACAGAGGAAGGAAAAGCCGGAGGAAAGGTGCTGGTTGTGGCAGGTGTGGGAAATAACGGAGGGGATGGATTGGCTATCGGGCGAATGCTTGCCCTTTCGGGAGCTGAGGTAACCTTTTTACTGGCAGGCAGTGAGGATAAGGCATCCTCTGAGACCAAAAGTCAAATAGAAATCCTGAGAAATTTAGGGTTTTCCATACAGAGCAAATTGAAAAATCGCGAATATGATATTGTAATAGATGCTTTGTTTGGTATAGGATTAGGGCGTCCGATTGAGGGAGCATATCGGGAGCTTGTGGAAGAAATGGAGAAAATGAGACAGAGGGGCGCATTGGTCTGCAGCGTGGATATTCCCTCAGGTATCAGTGCTGATACAGGAAAAATAATGGGCTGTGCAGTCAAAGCGGATGTGACGGTGACCTATGCCTTTGCAAAAAGGGGAGAACTGCTTTATCCGGGAAGAGAATATACGGGAAAGCTGGTTGTAAGAGATATCGGCATTCCACATAAGCTGACAGAGCAGTTAAAGCCGGAGACATTTTTTTACGATAAGAGGGATGTGCCCTGGCGCATGCCGAAAAGAAGGCCTGACGGAAATAAAGGAACATTTGGTAAGGTTCTGCTCATTTCGGGCAGCCTTGATATGTGTGGAGCCTGTATTCTGTGCGGAAGCAGTATTTTGCGAGCCGGAGCGGGAATGGTAAAGATTATCTCTCCGGAATGCAACAGGGAAATTATACAGAAATCGTTGCCGGAGGCCATGCTTTATTCCTATGAACAATTTCCTAAGGAGAATCAGCTGCAAAAATCCCTTGAATGGGCAGATATAATTGTTGCAGGCCCGGGGCTTGGAATGGGAAAGGAGGCATATTTTTTGACGGAGTATTGCCTGCTTAATGGCAAAATTCCGATGGTACTTGATGCAGATGCACTGAATCTGATCGGAAAGCATAAGGAGCTGGCAGAGCTTTTAAGAAGGCAGGACGGAAAAAGAATTGTGCTTACGCCTCATCCGGGAGAGCTTGTCAGGCTTCTTGACACAGATATGGAATCCTATCGGGAAAAGCGCATGGAAACGGTAAAAGAGGCGGCGAAGCGGTATGGATGTGTTCTGGCCTCTAAGGATGCTGTAACCGTGGTTTTGGGAGAGGCAGAAGGGGGAGTGTTTATCAACACTTCAGGTAATGACGGCATGGCAACGGCAGGAAGCGGAGATGTATTGGCAGGAATAATAGGAGGCCTGATGGCACAAAGGCTGCCTGCATATGAAGCGGCCTGTCTTGGTGTTTATCTTCACGGAAGAGCAGGGGATGAAGCAGTTATGGAAAACGGAAAATACGCAGTAACAGCAACGGATATTGTAAGATATCTTTCCCGTGTAATGAAATAAAGGCATATTAAGGGGCGATCAGGAGAGAAAGGCATGGTGGACATCATGAGAGAAGACTATCAGCGTGTATATGCAGAGGTAAATTTGGATGCTATAAGAAGTAATATGGAAAATATGAAGGCAAATCTTGCACAGGGAACTAAAATGATTGGTGTAATTAAAACTGACGGCTACGGGCATGGGGCTGTTCCACTGGGAAAAGAGCTCGAAATGCTGGATTATGTGTGGGGCTTTGCGGTAGCAACAGCGGAGGAAGCGTTGCTGCTGCGGCATGCAGGACTAAAAAAGCCTGTGTTGATTTTGGGATATACCTTTCCCTACAGCTATGAAAGCCTGATCAGGGAAGACATTAGGATGGCAGTCTTTCGTTATGATACACTGAAGGAGCTTTCAGAGACATGTGCCGCTCTAAAGAGGAAGGGTGTGAACGCAAAAGCAAAGGTTCACGTTAAGGTAGATACTGGAATGAGCCGTATCGGGGTTACACCTGATGAAAAGGGGCTTGCTTTCGTTCAAAGCGCATTTGATACGGAAAATGTGGAGGTGGAAGGTATATTTACCCACTTTGCCAGAGCTGATGAAACAGATAAATCCGCAGCAAAGAAGCAGCTGTCTGCATTTGAAAGCTTCTTACAGCTTATCAAGGATAGGACGGGAAAAGAAATTCCTCTTAAGCACTGCTCTAACAGTGCAGGGATTATTGAGCTACCCGAGGCAAATATGGATGTGGTAAGAGCCGGAATTACGCTTTACGGACTGTGGCCTTCCGAGCAGGTTCGAAAGGACATTGTAAGCCTGACCCCTGCGTTGTCGTTGTATAGTCATATTGTTTATATAAAGGAGATAGAGGCAGGAACCCAGGTCAGCTATGGAGGAACCTTTACTGCGGCTTCCAGAATGCGGATCGCAACCATTCCGGCAGGGTACGGTGACGGTTATCCCAGAGGCTTATCAGGAAAGGGATATGTGCTGGTACACGGGAGGAGAGCGCCCATTCTCGGAAGAGTCTGCATGGATCAGTTTATGATTGATGTGACGAACATTCCTGAGGCTGTACAGGGGGATAGGGTAACCCTGATCGGGCAGGACGGACAGGAGAAAATCACCATGGAAATGCTGGGTGAAATATCGGGGAGATTTAATTATGAGCTTGCCTGTGATTTGGGAAAACGTATCCCGAGAGTTTATACAAAAGGCGGAAAAATCCTGTATACCAAGGATTATTATCAGGATTTTTAAACGCATCTGAATACCTTCTGACAATACGGTTATAATACTTAATGCTAAAAATCATATTGGAATGAAGGATGTGTGAAGGTTGAGAAGAGGAGATATTTATTACGCTGATTTAAGACCGGTAATTGGATCGGAGCAGGGAGGAATAAGACCCGTTTTGATTGTTCAAAATGATGTAGGAAACAGACACAGCCCGACGATTATCTGTGCAGCAATCACGTCAAAGCTGAATAAAGCTAAGCTTCCGACCCATATTGAGCTAAGTGCCGGAAGATATGATATGGTCAAGGATTCTGTGATTTTGCTTGAGCAGCTTAGAACCATTGACAAGAAGCGGCTTAAGGATAAGGTATGTCATCTGGATGAGGATATTATGAGAGAGGTTAATCGGGGGCTTATGATCAGTTTAGAGCTTGGTACATACATTGAACTGAGCAAAACTTGACGATAGGAACAGGAAATGCTATAGTTTATTTTGATATTTTGCGCAAAAAAGGAGATGGGAAAATGGACGACGGCGGGCCTACGGCCAGTTATGTGATATTCTTTGCATTATTGCTGATTGATATGCTTTTTTATGGGTTTGGAGCAGCCATTAAGGATTTGAACTCCAAGGAGTTATCCGAGCAGGCGGCGGAAGGAAGCAAAAAGGCGAAGCGGCTTCATGAAATTTCAGAAGCCCCTGAGCAGTACATAAATACCGTACAGTTGATCGTTACGCTGATTAATTTAATTATGGGTGGTTTTTTTCTGCAGGTTTTCGGCAGGGTGGCGCATAGGGTATTGGATGCCGGAGTCAGTGGTTATCTGAAGGATATGGTGGTTTCACCGCAGATTATCACTGCATTGGCCTTTATCCTGGCAGGTGCCGCATTGATGTACATATTGCTGACCTTTGGTGTTTTAATACCAAAACGTCTCGGGGCGCGTTATGCTGAAAAATGGGCATATGGCTGTATAAATCCGATTTACCATGTTATGAAGCTTTTTTCACCGCTTACAGGGCTTATCTCGGTAACCTCCAAAGGTGTGCTTTACTTATTCGGCATTCAGGAGGATGACAATTCCGAGGATGTGACGGAGGAAGAGATTATTTCCATGGTAAATGAAGGTCATGAACAGGGCGTTTTGCTTGCAACGGAAGCGGAAATGATTAACAATATTTTTGAGTTCGGAGACAAGGAAGCGCAGAATATTATGACCCACAGAAATAATATTCTGGCCATAGACAGGAATATGACCCTTGAGGATGCCCTTGATTATATGTTAAATGAGCATAAGAGCCGCTTCCCGGTTATAGAGGAGAACATTGATAATATTATCGGTATTCTTCATTTCAGGGATGCGTTCGGAGCGCACAGGGAGCAGTCAAACAGATCGCGTCCGGTAGGAGATATTGAAGGTCTGGTTCGGGAAGCGGTGTTTGTTCCTGAGACTAAGAATATTGATGTGCTTTTTAAGTCCATGCAGCATACCAAGACGCAGATGGTGATTGTGGTGGATGAGTATGGACAAACTGCGGGTCTCTTGGCGATGGAGGATATTCTTGAAGAAATTGTGGGGGATATTCTTGACGAGTATGATGAGGATGAAGCTCATATTGAAGAAACAGAAAATGCAGATGAATACATCATAGATGGTATTACCCCCTTAGATGAGCTGGAGGAGAGATTTGGAATTTCCTTCCATGAGGATGAATTTGAAACATTGAACGGATTTTTAATTTCCAAAATGGAGAAGATTCCGGAGGAAAATGAGAAATTTTCCATTGAGGTTGACGGCTATAGTTTTGGCATTCTGTCTGTTGAGAACAGAATGATTAAAAGTGTTCTTGTCAAAAAGCTTCCGGTCAAAAAAGAAGCTGTTCCCTTAGCGGAGCAGGAAGAAAATACAAATATACAGGAATAAGAGGAGAGAGTTATGTCAGGACATTCAAAATTTGCAAACATTAAGCATAAAAAGGAGAAAAATGATGCGGCAAAGGGCAAAATCTTTACCATTCTGGGAAGAGAAATTGCGGTAGCCGTAAAGGAAGGCGGACCGGATCCTGCTAACAATTCCAAGCTGGCGCAGGTAATTGCAAAGGCAAAGTCCAATAATATGCCTAATGATACCATTGAAAGGGGAATCAAAAAGGCTGCGGGCGATATGGGCAGCGTAAACTATAAATACATAACCTATGAAGGATACGGACCAAACGGAATTGCTATTATTGTAGATGCGCTTACCGATAATCAGAACAGAACAGCAGCCAATGTAAGGAATGCTTTTTCCAAGGGAAACGGAAATATAGGTACTCCGGGCTGTGTTTCCTTCATGTTTGATCAAAAGGGACAGCTTATTATTGACAAGGAAGAATATGACGGAGATGCTGATGAACTGATGATGCTGGCATTGGATGCCGGTGCTGAGGATTTTCAGGAGGAGGAAGACAGCTTTGAAATCCTGACAGCTCCTGATGATTTCGATGGGGTTTTAAAGGCACTTCAGGATGCAAATGTTTCCATGGTATCCGCAGAGGTTACCATGCTTCCGCAGAACTATGTGGAACTTAGTGATGAGACGGCAGTGAAGAATCTCCAGAAAATATTGGATCTTCTGGATGAAGATGATGATGTTCAGGCTGTATACCATAATTGGGATGAGTAATAAATTATAAATATTGCAGATAAGAGAAAGGACAGCTGTTAATATGGGAAAAGAATATGCCAAGGAAACGATATGTGTGCAGTCCGGCTGGAAGCCTAAAAACGGTGAGCCCCGTGTACTGCCCATTTACCAGAGCACTACATACAAATATGAGACTTCAGAGCAGATGGGAAAGTTGTTTGATTTGGAAGAATCAGGCTATTTCTACACCAGGCTGCAAAATCCTACCAATGACTGCGTAGCGCAGAAGATTTGTGAGCTTGAGGGCGGTGTTGCGGCAATGCTTACGTCCTCTGGACAGGCAGCGAACTATTATGCCGTATTTAATATTTGTGAGGCGGGTTCTCATGTAGTACTTTCGTCTACTGTATATGGGGGAACCTTTAACCTTCTGACGGTAACAATGAAAAAAATGGGAATTACATGTACCGTGGTGGATCCTGATGCACCTATTGAAGAAATCAACAAGGCGTTTCAGGATAATACCAGATGCGTTTTTGCGGAAACCATTGCAAATCCGGCGCTGGTTGTTTTGGACATTGAAAAATTTGCAAGGGCAGCCCATGAGCATCAGGTACCGCTTATTGTAGATAACACCTTTGCAACACCGATTAACTGTAATCCCTTTAAATGGGGAGCGGATATTGTGACACATTCCACCACCAAGTATATGGACGGGCATGCAATGTGTGTGGGCGGTGCAATTGTTGATTCGGGAGCTTTCGAGTGGGAAAAATATCCTGATAAATTTCCGGGACTTTGTAAGCCGGATGATTCCTATCATGGTATTACTTATGTGGAGAAGTTTGGAAAGGGGGCTTATATCACTAAGGCAACTGTGCAGCTTATGAGAGACTTAGGCTCCATCCAGTCGCCGCAAAATGCCTTTCTTTTGAATGTGGGTCTGGAAACTTTGCCGCTTAGAATGGAACGCCACTGCCAAAATGCCCAACAGGTAGCGGAATATCTTGAAAAGCACGAAAAGGTAGCGTGGGTTAACTATCCGGGGCTTTTGAGTAATAAATATTATGATCTTGCGCAGAAATATATGGGCGGCAAAACCTGTGGCGTAATTTCTTTCGGCTTAAAGGGAGGAAGAGCGGCGGCAGAAAAGATGATGGATCATCTTTCCCTGGCGGCAATCGTAACCCATGTGGCAGATGCGAGAACCTGTGTACTGCACCCTGCAAGCCATACACACAGACAGATGACGGATGAACAGCTGCTAGAGGCCGGCGTAGCACCGGATCTGATCAGATTTTCTGTGGGAATTGAAAATGTAAGCGATATTATTGATGATTTAGAGCATGCACTTAGCTGTATTTAGACGGCGGAACCGTAAGGTGAGGGATGGATAAGAAGAAACAAAGGCTGCTGACGGTTATTTGGATACTGGCGGCAGCAGCAATCAGGATTTTGTATTTTCTTTTTGGCGGCGGGATAGCTGCCGATACATATGAATATTATGCCAGTGCTATGATACGGACGAAAGAGGCGGAGCCGATCTTGACTTCTGGAATTGCTTATGCGTATACGGAAAACCTGTCAAAGCTTTTGACCTTTTTCGGAAACCGTATTGAGCCTGTTGTGATTTATCAATTAGTCCTTCAAATCCTGTGGATTACCATGTTTTTTATTGCAATGGGAATTATTTTCGGAAGAGTGGAGCAGCTGCTTTCGGGAAGCGTGCTTGCAGTTTCACCATGGATTTTGAAATCAGTGTTTGTGATATCTCCGGAAAACTATTTTATGTTCTTTTTTTCCGTAATGTTTCTTGCTTTAGGAATTTTTCTTGGCTGGACGAAAAGAAAAGGCTGGTACCGAAGCAGTATATGTGAATTGTTTTTGATGATTCTTGGATTTGGCATGGGTGTACTATGTATCTGGAACTATTTGGGATGGCTTTTAGTGCCTGTGACGGCTTGGGTTCTGTACCAAAATCATCGAAATCTAAGGACGCGAATCTGGGAGCAGAAGCAAAAGGAGCTTTATTATGAGCGGGAGCAGGTGATGCCGGTATCCTCCCAGGGTAGTATTCTGACACTTGGTTTGCTTTTGGGGATGTATGCCACCTTGATGAAATATACCGGATTGACCGGAATTTCCGTTGGCGAGCAAATGATATGGTGGACGGATCAGTTTAAAAATGTTACGGATCGCTGCCAGGATATTTCACTTGTGATGACAATGTGGCTGCTGCTTGCAGGCGGTTTAGGGATTTTCGTTGGTGCATTTGGACAAAATCTTTACAGAAGAAGGCTCCAGGACCGTATGTATGAGGATGAGGGCAGCAGGGAAGCAACACAGGAAATTGAGACTCATGATTATGTGATTACTCCAGAGGGAAGGAAGGTTGAGCTTTTGGATAATCCGCTGCCGCTTCCGAAGCCTCATGTAAAAAAAGAAATGGATTTTAAAATAAATGAACTTCCAGAAGAAGCACATGAGAAGGATGATTTTGATTTTTCAATATCGGAAAATGACGATTTTGATGTATAAAATTTTTTCTTAGACAACATACTAAAGAGGACTGCAAAGGAGTTTAAAGAACTGCTTTGCCGTTCTCTTTTATAATTTATGAGAAGAAAGGTTATAAATAAGATGTCGGGAAAAAAGGTTGAGGAAGAAAAGCATCGAAGCGAAAAAATTGAAGAGACAGGACAGGTTACACTTGATAAAAACGGTAAATCTCATACCATTCATTTGATCTCTGTGATCGGGGAGGTGGAGGGGCACGATAATCTGGGAACAAACTCGAAAACCACCAAGTATGAGCACATCCTCCCTGAGCTGGCCGCAATTGAAGACAGCAGCAATATTGACGGAGTATTGATTCTTCTTAATACCATGGGAGGAGATGTGGAGGCGGGGCTTGCTATTGCGGAAATGATCGCCTCCTTAAGCAAGCCAACAGTATCGCTGGTGCTGGGAGGAAGTCATTCTATCGGCGTGCCCATTGCTGTAAGTACGGATTATTCCTTTATTGTTCCTACGGGAACAATGGTTATTCATCCGGTCAGAATGAACGGGATGGTTATCGGAGTCCCTCAGACCTTTGATTATTTCAGACAGATACAGAACCGCATTACGGGATTTGTATGCAGTCACTGTAAAATTAATAAGGGCAGATTTGAAGAGCTGATGATGGAGACAGGAGTGCTTACTAAGGATGTTGGAACAATTCTTGTGGGCGAGGAGGCCGTTTCAGAAGGAATTATCAATGAAACAGGCGGAATCAGTGAAGCAATGGACAAACTGCACAATTTAATTTCAAAGAAGAAGAAAAACAAATAACGGTTTGTGGATGACAAGATTTGATGAAAATGCTATACTATATAAGATTATTTAAGTACCGGCAGGGTACTAAAGGGGTTTTAGTATGGCACAGAATAAAAAAAGTACTGCCGGAAGGAGTAATACCTCGACGCAGAAAAAAGGCAGTTCCGGTAAAGGAACTTATCAGAAAAGAAGCAGCTCTTCACGCAGCAATCCCAGGAAAAGCGAACCAATGGATACGGCAATCAGAAACGAAGTGTTTTTGATTGTCTTGTTTGCGGTTGCTGTTTTTCTCTTTGTGTGCAATTTTGGTGTGGCAGGTGTGTTTGGAAATACGCTCAGTGATATTATGTTTGGCATTTTTGGGCTTACAGCTTATCTTATGCCGCTTGCACTTTTTGTTATGATCGCCTTTGGAACGGTGAACAGCGGTAATGCGATAGCCATTCGTAAGCTGGTATCCGGTGTGGTTATTGCCTTGCTGGTAGGTGTGGTATGTGAGCTGTTTACGGGAGCACCAGAAGCTGCAGAGAGCTATCAAATTGGTGAAATATATAAAAACTGCAGTACCAGTCATGCAGGCGGAGGCGTTGTAGGAGGCTCTCTCGCTTATTTACTGTATCATTTTTTGGGACTGGTAGGGACCGTTCTGGTTATTTTGGTTGCTGCGGTTATCTCCATTGTTATTTTAACGGAAAAATCCTTTGTTTCGGGAGTTAAGTCGGGGAGCCGGAAGGTTTATGAAAGATCCAGGGAGGATGCGGCATACCGAAGGGAAAGAGCAAGGATAAGACGGCAGGAGATGGAGGAAGAGCGTCTTAAAAGAGAAGAAGAAAAACGGATTCGCCAGGAGGAAATAGAAAACGAAAAGATTCTCCGAATGGACAAGAAGGTTACAGGAGTTATGCTGAATACTTCTCTCACCGGACGGGAAAATGATGAAAAAAGCAGGGACGACATACATGAGATCAATCTTACGGATTTTGAGGAAAAGATTGATCAGGCAGTTATAGAAGAGGATGAGGACACCTTTTCCGGTTATGATCAGATTAAAATCCATAGCGCTTATGAGGAAGAGGGTAATGATGAAATTTCAGAGATTACGGATGTTTACGGAAATGAAGAGGTGGATCCGACGGAGGATTCAGTGGAGGATGAGTACCATGTCCAGCATGCAGACCACGTACATAGGGAACAAAAAGCAATTGTGCCGGACGTTCCTAAAGCGCCTCCTGTCAAAAAGTATATCTTCCCACCCATCAATATGCTGGTAAAGGGAAGTGGAGCAAGTAAGGATTCTACCCGTGAGCTAAGAGAGACTGCACAGAGACTGCAACAGACCCTGCAGACCTTCGGGGTCCGGGTAACGGTAACAGATATCAGTCAGGGTCCTGCGGTTACCAGATTTGAGCTTCAACCGGAGCAGGGAGTAAAGGTAAGCAAAATTGTGGGACTTTCTGATGACATCAAGTTAAATCTTGCAGCAACGGATATCAGAATTGAAGCGCCTATTCCGGGAAAGGCCGCAGTGGGAATTGAAGTGCCGAACAAGGAAAACAGCATGGTAGCACTTAGAGATTTGCTGGAAAGCAAGGAATTTAAGGAGTTTCCGTCCAAGCTTGCTTTCGCGGTAGGAAAGGATATTTCCGGCAAGGTGGTAGTGACTGATATTGCGAAAATGCCCCATATGCTGATTGCGGGGGCTACCGGCTCAGGAAAATCCGTATGTATCAATACCTTGATTATGAGTATTTTATATAAGGCACATCCTGATGATGTAAAGCTGATTATGGTTGACCCTAAGGTGGTTGAGCTTAGTGTATATAACGGGATCCCTCATCTGCTTATACCGGTGGTGACAGATCCCAAAAAGGCATCGGCTGCTTTACAATGGGGTGTTGCTGAAATGACGGATCGGTATCAGAAGTTTGCTGACTTTAATGTAAGGGACTTAAAGGGCTATAACAAGAAGGTAGAGGCAATGCAGGAAGCAGGAGATATGCAGGCACCGGCTAAGATGTCCCAGATTGTCATTATCGTGGACGAGCTTGCAGACCTTATGATGGTGGCCCCGGGAGAGGTAGAGGAATCCATCTGCCGTCTGGCACAGCTGGCAAGAGCTGCCGGCATCCATCTGATTATTGCCACACAGAGACCTTCCGTAGATGTTATTACAGGTCTGATCAAGGCCAATATGCCCAGCCGTATTGCCTTTAGTGTTTCCAGCGGTGTGGATTCACGTACAATCTTAGATATGAATGGTGCGGAAAAGCTTTTGGGAAAGGGCGATATGCTCTTTTATCCCCAGGGGTACAGTAAACCGGCCAGAGTACAGGGAGCGTTCGTTTCGGATAAGGAAGTTTCGGATGTAGTGGAATTTTTGAAGAACCAGAGGCTTGGAAATATTTACGATACAGATATTCAGGATAAAATTTCAACTTATGGGGGATCCGGCGCAGCAGGAAGCGCAGGCGCTGAAGGCCCCGAAAGGGATCAATACTTTGTAGATGCGGCGAAATTTATTATAGAAAAGGATAAGGCATCTATCGGTATGCTGCAGAGAGTTTTTAAGATTGGCTTCAACAGAGCGGCCAGAATTATGGATCAGCTCTGTGAAGCAGGTGTAGTTGGGGAAGAGGAAGGAACTAAGCCCAGGAAGGTTCTTATGAGTCAGGAACAGTTTGAACAGTACATAGAGGAGTCCCTATAATCAGGAGGTGTATTATGAAAACAGATATTCAGATTGCTCAGGAAGCGGTACTTGAACCTATTGTTAATGTTGCAAAAACCCTGCAGATCACGGAGGATGAGCTTGAATTATATGGTAAATATAAGGCCAAGATATCCGATGAATATCTCCGGAAGATTTCAGCTAATCCGGACGGAAAGCTGATTTTGGTTACTGCAATTAATCCTACTCCGGCAGGAGAAGGCAAAACTACGGTCAGTGTAGGGCTTGGGCAGGCGCTTTCAAAGCTTGGCAAAAAGACGGTTACTGCGCTTAGAGAGCCATCCCTTGGACCTTGCTTTGGCATAAAAGGGGGTGCCGCAGGGGGAGGCTATTCACAGGTTTTACCCATGGAAGATTTGAATCTTCATTTTACCGGTGACTTTCACGCCATAACCAGTGCAAATAATCTTCTGGCTGCTATTTTGGATAATCATATCCAGCAGGGGAATGAGCTTGGAATTGATACCAGAGCGGTGGTATGGAAGCGGTGTCTGGATATGAATGATCGTGTCCTCAGAAATGTGGTAGTGGGGCTTGGTGCCAAGACGGACGGAACGGTCCGGGAGGATCATTTTGTTATTACGGTTGCTTCGGAAATCATGGCAGTGCTTTGTTTAGCCTCTGACATGAAGGATTTAAAGGAGCGCCTTGGCAGAATGGTTGTTGCATATAATTATCAGGGAGAGCCTGTTACTGCAGCACAGTTAAATGCGGTAGGCGCTATGGCAGCGCTTCTTAAGGATGCCATGAAGCCTAATCTGGTGCAGACCCTGGAACATACTCCCGTACTGGTTCATGGCGGACCTTTTGCCAATATTGCTCATGGCTGCAATTCTGTCCGTGCTACCAAGGCGGCGCTTAAGATGGCGGATTATGTGGTTACGGAAGCTGGCTTTGGTGCTGATTTAGGAGCGGAAAAGTTCTTTGATATTAAATGCACAATGGCAGGACTTAAGCCGGATGCGGTTGTGCTGGTAGCAACGATCCGCGCATTAAAGTATAATGGAAATGTGCCGAAGGAAAAGCTTTCCGAGGAGAATCTTGATGCTCTTAAAGCGGGTATTGCAAATCTTGAAAAACATATTGAAAATTTACATAAATACGGCGTTCCCGTAGTAGTAACTTTAAATAGCTTTGTGACGGACACACTGGCAGAGATTTCCTTTGTGAAGCAGTTTTGCGAGGATAAGGGCTGTGAATTTGCATTGGCAGAGGTTTGGGCAAAGGGCGGAGAAGGCGGCCTCATGTTAGCTCAAAAGGTGCTTGATACGCTGGAGCATAAGGAAAGTCATTTTAAGCCTATTTATGATGATACACTGAGCTTAAAGGAAAAAATTGAGACTGTTGCAAGAGAAATCTATGGTGCAAAGGGCGTAAACTATAGCACTGCAGCAGCAAAGCAGCTGCAGAAGTTAGAGGAGCTTGGATTTGGGAAACTGCCTGTATGTATGGCAAAGACCCAGTACTCACTTTCTGATGATCCAGCTCTTCTTGGCAGACCGGAGAATTTTGATATTAATGTAAGAGAGGTTTATGTTTCAGCAGGAGCAGGTTTTGTGGTAGTACTGACCGGTGCGGTAATGACCATGCCGGGACTTCCGAAAAAACCGGCGGCTTATTCCATAGATGTTGACGAGAACGGTATGATTACCGGATTGTTTTAGGTTTGCCGATCAGGCGGAAAGGATGGAAAGAGATATGGCCAAAATTATTGATGGAAAGACGATTTCCCTTCAGATAAAGGATGAACTGAAAGAAAGAGCCGCAGCTTTAAAGGCTGCCGGAAAGACAGTTACCCTTGCGGTGATTCAGGTGGGAAATAATCCTGCTTCCTGTGTTTATGTCAGAAACAAAAAGAAGGGCTGTGAATATATAGGCATTGGATCATTGTCTTATGAACTGCCCGAGGAGACCACTGAAGAGGAACTGCTTGCATTGATCAGGGAGTTAAATCAAAAGAAGGAGGTAAATGGTATTTTGGTGCAGCTTCCTCTGCCGAAGCATATTGATGAGGATCGGGTGATCAAGACCATTGACCCCATAAAGGATGTGGACGGTTTTCATCCCCAGAGTGTGGGGGCATTGTGTATCGGCCAGCCGGGATTTGTGTCCTGTACCCCTGCAGGAATCATACAGCTTCTTAAGCGCAGCGGCATAGAAATTGCAGGGAAGGAATGTGTTATAGTTGGAAGAAGTAATATTGTAGGAAAGCCCATGGCACTTTTGCTCCTTCGCGAAAATGCAACGGTAACCATTGCTCATTCCAAAACAAAGAATTTAAAGGAAGTTACAAAAAGAGCTGATATCCTGATTGCAGCAGTGGGAAAACCCAGGATGATTACAGCAGATTATGTGAAGGAAGGCGCTGTTGTAATAGATGTTGGAATTAACAGGGACGAAAACAATAAGCTTTGCGGAGATGTGGATTTTGACAGCGTAGAGCCGGTGTGCAGTGCAATCACTCCGGTTCCGGGGGGAGTCGGTCCGATGACTATAGCTATGCTCCTTTATAATTGTATGGAGTCTTCTGCGATCAATCCTTAGTTTTTAGACTATGCCGGCTTTGGCAGAAAGGAGACAAATATGAAATGTCCCAATTGTGGATGTGAAATAGAAGAGGGGCATCTATATTGTGAAACATGCGGAAATGAAATCCAGATTGTTCCGGATTTCGAACCGGAAATTGAAAACAGCATAATAGAAACCTTATCCACAGTTGCAGAGGAAATCGGAGAAGACAGTGTGCAAAAGGCTGCTGAAAAAGCCTTGGAAACCAAGGACATTTCGGAGTATCCTGATCATTCTAAAAAGGAAGATGCCTTTATGGGAGAAATATCAGGAAAAAACTGGTTATCTGTCGGCATTGCTACAGCTTTTGCGCTGATAGTAATTGCAATTTTTGCATCATTGTTTATGTATCATAGATACTCGGTATCCTATCAGCTTGAGCAGGCGAAGAAGTTTGCGGCAGAGCAGAATTATGAGCAGGCAGTCAGCTTCCTTGAAAGGGCAAGAAATCTGGATCCCGGTCAGGCTGATATTGTGCTTTTAGAGGCTGCATATTTATATCAGCTGGAGGATAAGGAAACAGCCCTGTCTATTTTAATTGAGCTTGTGGAAAAAAATCGCCTTGAATATGAAGATAAAGAAAAAGCGTTTGAGTATATTGTAAGTATTTATGATGAGATGGAGCAGTATGATAAAATTAATGCCCTGCTTGTATCCTGTGAGGATTCGGAGATACAGAACCATTTTCAACAGTATATGGCGCTGGTCCCCGAATTTGGCTTTGCATCAGGGACCTATGAGGAGATTCTTTCACTGAAAATAAGTGCTAACACTGCCGGAAAGATTTATTATACTACAGATGGCAGTGAACCGGATGAAAACAGTGAAATTTATACAGCGCCGCTCTTACTTGAAACGGGAGAATTTCAGATTTCCGCAATATTTGTGAATGATTATGGAATTAAAAGCGAGGTGGTAAGAAACTGGTATATTATCAATCTTACCGCACCGGATGCGCCGGAGGTACTTCCCGTAAGCGGAAATTATTCTTTGCCCACTATGATAGAAGTTGAGGCCCCTTTAGAGGGAACGGTTTATTATACAATGGACGGGTCCGAGCCTACCAAGGACAGCTTAAAATATACGGAACCCATATTTATGCCGCTTGGAAAATCAAACTTTAAGTTCATAACAGTGTCCGAGGAGGGTGTTTCAAGTGAGGTGGTAAGCAGAAGCTATAGTTTTGAGCTTGAAACGAATGTAACGGTGGATAAGGCGATACATAATGTTGTTCAGGCGCTTTTTGACCGTAAGGTATTAAATGATCTTCAGGGGCATTCCCATGGAATACAGGGAAAATATGTATTTGCCTATGATACTATTGTGGAAATTCCCAATTTGGGCTATTATTATGTGTTGAACGAGTATATTGATGATGAAAATGGAAATCGGACTAAAACAGAAAGGATGTATGCGGTAGAGGTTTACACCGGAGCACCTAACCGTCTGATCTATGATGACCAGGGAGAAATGGGGTTAATATCCCTGACAGATTAAAATCCAAAGTAAAATATTTTTATAAAAATAGAAAGGGATTAATGATGTACAAGATTTTAGAGACAAAAGAACTTGCTGCCAACATTTTTTATATGGTGGTAGAGGCAAAAAGGGTAGCAAAGGCATGCAAGCCCGGTCAATTTGTGATTGTGAGAACAGATGAGCATTCTGAGCGCATTCCACTTACAATTTGTGATTATGACACAGAGAGAGGAACGATAACCATTGTTTTTCAGATCGTAGGAGCCGGTACGCAGATCATGTCATCTTTGAAAGCCGGAGATTCGTTCCATGATTTTGTAGGACCACTGGGATGTCCTTCTGAGTTTGTCGGGGAAGATCTGGAGACGTTAAAGACTAAAAAGATGCTTTTTGTTGCAGGCGGCGTGGGAACTGCGCCGGTATATCCTCAGGTGAAGTGGCTTCATCAGCATGGAATTAAGGCTGATGTTATTATAGGAGCAAAGACCAGGGATTTACTGATCCTTGAAGAGGAGATGAAAGAAGTAGCAGGAAATCTGTATGTAACTACTGATGACGGTTCCTATGGAAGAAGCGGTATGGTAACCCAGACCATCAGCGATCTGGTGAATGAAGGAAAGCATTACGATGTTTGTGTGGCAATCGGCCCGATGATTATGATGAAGTTTGTCTGCAAGCTTACCAAAGAACTGGATATTCCTACGATTGTCAGCTTAAATCCGATTATGGTAGATGGTACGGGTATGTGTGGAGCCTGTCGTGTGACAGTGGGTGGAAAGGTGAAATTTGCCTGCGTGGATGGTCCTGAATTTGACGGTCATCAGGTGAATTTTGATGAGGCAATGCAGCGTCAGCAAATATATAAGACTGCTGAGGGAAGAGCATTCCTTAAAGCTAAAGAGGGTGACACCCACCATGGTGGATGTGGAAATTGCGGAAATTAAGAAGGGAGCAGGTTTATAATAATGGACGTTTTAAAGAAGGTTCCGGTAAGGGAACAGGATGCAAAGGTACGGGCAGCCAATTTTGAAGAGGTATGTCTCGGATATAATAAAGAAGAAGCAATGGAGGAGGCAGCCAGATGCATTAACTGTAAAAATGCACAGTGTATTAAGGGCTGTCCGGTATCTATCAATATTCCCGGGTTTATAGAGAAGGTGAAAGAAGGAGATGTGGAGGCTGCTTATCAGATCATCAGCGCATCTTCTGCACTTCCGGCAGTGTGCGGACGTGTCTGCCCGCAGGAAAGCCAGTGTGAGGGAAAATGTATCAGAGGTATTAAGGGAGAGCCTATTTCCATTGGCAAGCTGGAGCGTTTCGTAGCCGACTGGGCAAGCGAGAATGGTATTAAGCCTCAGGGAGCAGTGGAAAAGAACGGTAAAAAGGTTGCTGTAATCGGTTCCGGCCCGGCAGGACTTACCTGTGCAGGTGACCTGGCAAAGATGGGCTATGATGTAACTATCTTTGAAGCGCTGCATGAGCCCGGCGGTGTTTTGGTTTATGGTATTCCTGAGTTTCGTCTTCCCAAGACTAAGGTTGTGGCAAAGGAAATTGAGAATGTAAAGGCTTTGGGCGTTAAAATTGAGACTAATGTGGTGGTTGGAAAAGCTGTCACAATTGATGAACTGATCAGCGAAGAAGGGTTTGACGCTGTATTTATCGGTTCCGGTGCTGGTCTTCCCAAGTTTATGGGTATCCCCGGAGAGCAGGCAAACGGCGTGTTTTCAGCCAACGAATATTTAACCAGAAGCAATTTGATGAAAGCATTCGACGAAAATTCCAATACGCCCATCATGAGAGGACAAAAGGTAGCTGTAGTAGGCGGCGGTAATGTGGCAATGGATGCAGCAAGAACTGCTTTAAGACTTGGCGCTGAGGTTCATATCGTTTACAGAAGAAGCGAGGAAGAGCTTCCCGCCCGTGTGGAGGAGGTTCATCATGCAAAGGAAGAGGGGATTATCTTTGATCTCCTTACCAATCCGGTGGAAATTCTTGAGGACGAAAAGGGCTGGGTATGCGGTATGAAATGCATTAAGATGGAGCTTGGGGAGCCTGACGCATCAGGAAGAAGACGTCCGGTAGAGATTCCCGGTTCAGAATTTGTTATTGATGTAGATACTGTGATCATGTCACTGGGAACATCGCCTAATCCGCTGATTTCTTCCACCACGGAAGGTCTTGAGGTTAATAAATGGAAATGTATTGTGGCTGATGAAGAGTTCGGAAAGACAACCAAGGAAGGCGTTTATGCCGGAGGAGATGCGGTAACAGGTGCAGCTACCGTTATACTGGCAATGGGTGCCGGGCGTGCAGGTGCAAAGGGTATTGACCAGTATCTGAAGAATAAGTAAACGGATTGCTTATAACAGGGGACGTGCCGGAACAATGAATGTTCCGGCATATTTCATAGGCTTCGGGCAATTTAT
>JAUNGK010000175.1 GCA_030524555.1 Bacillota bacterium
TTATTTCTCACAATCCCCCACAAATATCCAAACTCCTCCGTTCTTCCGAACAAAAGGAGAAAAATTCCGTTAAACACTACACAGATGATAATGAACATCACCACAAAGCTTACAATCGTCACTGACTGCATTACCACACTTTGAATTCCTAAAAGCACTGCCAGCACGCCTAAAATAACCGCCACATACTTCACCGAATCTCCAAAATAAGCCTTCACGTTCTCATCAAAGCAGGCCTTATAAATAATAAACGGCTTGGTAACATTGGCCATCAGCCCGGATATGATAGTGCCGATATAAACACCTACAAGTCCCACCTTCTGCACCAGTACAATGGAGATGACCAGATTAACCGCTCCCTGTATCAAAGCCAGGTACTTGTCCTGCTCAAACACCCCTGCTGCCGTCTTAAAATTGGAAAGCACAATTCTCTCTCCCTTAAAATAGTAATCTATCAAAATACAGGCAACCACTGCCGCCGGAAGCACCTTTTCCGTGCCTCCCTGCCAGATTATAACAAAAGGCGTCAAAAGCAGGAAAAATCCCACTGCGGAAAAGCCGTAAATCCAGCATGCAAAGAAACGGTACACCTTAAAGAGCCGGTACTGCTTATCCCTGGACTCCGTTGCAATCAAATTGCCAAAGCTGGATAATACTGAGTTAAAAATAATATTTACAAAGTTGGCAACGGAGGTCAGAACAATATTATAATTCCCCACAAAGCCCACCAGCGTTACATTGATAAAAGCGCTGATAATCATACTGTCAGTCTGCAGCCTTGCCACATCCCCTATCTTATGAAACACAAGCGCCTTGGTCTTGTTTACCACTTCCCCGGTTTCTTCCCTGGACAGCTTCACCACATTCTTATCCTTCAAATAGGGATACCGGCGGTTCAGATACCAGCTGACGAAAAACTTCTGTACAAGCTCTACAAAGGCTGCCGTCAGCAGATACAAATAAAAATTTTCCGTAAAAATGATCACCAAAAGCTGTAAACTTACAGTAATCATCTTGGTCACCGTAATAATGTTGGTCTGAATATAATTATTCTGCTCCGCATTAACCAGACTGTATTTGTAGGCCACGAAATAGGAGCTTACCGTATTAAAAAGAAAAATAAAGTAATACAGGGTCAGATCTCTTACCGATACTCCCTCGGGCTGTTTCACCAGATAGGGCAGAAAGGGAGAAATGGTAATTCCAATCAGCGCAATCACCAGTCCGATTACCCTGTAAGCATTCTTATAAAGCAGCATATAGGATTTGATCTTTTCATAATCCTTACGCGCCACAGGCCCATACAGGCTGTAGTTTAAAGCCGTTCCCACCCCCAGCTCCGCCATGGAAAGGACGGACAATATTCCGGTATACAGGTCGTTTATTCCGTTTAACGTATCCCCCAGATGAAGGATAAAAACGGTACGAAGAATAAACCCAAGCAGCTGGGTGGTTAAATTACCGATATATCCAAAAGCTATATTTCTTGCTGCCGACTGAACTCTTCCCATAATCTGTCTACTTCTTTCCCTGTCAAAAGCGCCTGTTCCTTGTAGGAGGGCATTATCTCCATAAGCCTATGTCTGATTTCCTGCTGCCTGTCAAAGATCCACTTAAAACCGTTTACCAGATCCCCGCTTTCCTTAAGGCTCTGTACGGGAAGCACATAATTTTCCTCAGTTCCGAACAAGTCTCTTGCAATCCCTCTCGCCTTGACGGAATATCCCACCACAAGCGTTGGTACACAGGAGGAATATGCCGCTATGGTTGCATGGGTCCTGGCCCCCACAAACAGCCTGCAGCTTCCGATATATCCCTTTAATTCCTCACAGGAGGCGTCCCCTATTTCCACTACCCTTCCACTGTCCGCAAACATTTCATACAGCTTTCGGATAGGTTTTCTGTCATCATTGTTCCCCCACACCACATGAGGGATCAGTGCAATCTGCATATCAGTATTTTGTATGATGTACCGGATCAACTCCTGATAACAGGCCATGGTAATTCCGGCTTTCTTTTCGTTATCCTGTATCATGGGACTTACATTGATTCCCACCGTATTTCCTTCGGCAAAGCCCTCTGGCAGCGGGAGCTTATCCGCCTTTAAGGTAAATGCCGGATCAGGAAAGCAGAGAATGTAAGGCTTTTGGCCCTTGCCTTCCCCGGAAAAGGCGTCCTGCAGCGCCTGACAGGTAATGCTTTCCCTTGCGATAATGGTGTGATACCTGGACAGATCCTCCAAAATATCTTTCCTTTGAAGGAGCTTTGGCTCAATGGAGCAGCCTAAAAGCACCGTCCTTGTCCCGCATTGATTAAATACCGCATTTGCCAGCCTGAGATCACTCAACATGGTATCATAACAGTAATTGTCTCCGCCTATGGATATGGCAAGAGGGGCTTTCTTTCCTTTAAACACCTGCCCGTAACGGTATCGGATAAAGCTTTCGCCGTCTCCTGTCAGTTTCCGGTATCCATAGTACAACACATGCATCAGCCTGTGTTCGTCAAAGCTTCTCTCCTGTATCAGCTCACAAAGCCCCTTAAGGGAGTAGGCGGCATCCTCCTTCGCCCGGTAGCTTACAAGCGCTGCAGGCTGCCTGATCATACGGCACAGGCTGTTCACAATAGCTTCACAGCCGTGATTGCCGCTGCCTGCATGCATATATAAAATCAATTTATTGTCCATATTGATATTAACCTACTTCCTTTCCGGCACATGCCTGCATGCCATAGGCCACAGGTACAGATTTAATCATTTCCCATACTTGCGGAAATGGTACAGCCATAAATACAGCTTCGGTGCTTTGGCAAACAGCTTTGTTTTAATACGGTAGCCTCTATCCAGCTTTTCATAAGCCTCTGTATCTCTAAGCTCATCCTTTATCTTATCATGACACAGTCTGATATATTCCTTCTGCTCTGCCCGCTCATTCCCGGACAGCACCGCCAGCTTTCCTGCGGTGAGCATAATCGCCATAAGCAGTATCGCTGTCACTTCGCTTTTGAGCCTTCCGTCCATCCTCATAATCTGCTGCCTTGCCAACTCCCAGCAGGTAATCTGATCCATATATTCAGGAGTAAACGTTCTTTGCATTGCCCCTTTGGGATTTTGGAAATAGCCATATAAAGGTCTTGTAGTCTCTGCCACCCTGGTAAGCCCGGGCAAAAGCTCTACCAAAAACAGCATGTCCTCCCCAATCGTAAGCTCCCTGTGAAAACGAAGAGAACCAATTGCCGTGCGCTTATAAAGCTTGCTCCAGCATCTGCTGTTGCCCTTTAATATAGCCTTTGACAAATAGTCTCCGGCACTGTAGGCCTGCACTCCGGGCTCTTTCTTATCTGATGCCCTTTCCTGGAGCTTAGCCTGACATTCCTCCTCCTTCTGCCAGCCGAAGAAACCGCAGCCTGCCAGGTCACTGTCTGTCTCCTTTAGCAGGTCATATAAGCATCTTAACATATCCGGCAGGATCCTGTCGTCCGCATCCACAAAGGTAACATATTCTCCCGCCGAAGCTTCCAGCCCTTTATTCCGGGCTGCGGATACGCCTTCATCCCCCAGCGTAATAACAGTCACATTATCATAACGCTCCCTAAGGCTTTCACAAACCTTCCATGTGTCATCAACAGAACCGTCATTGACAATGATTACCTCCAAATTAGGATAAGTCTGCGCCTCCACGCTGTCTATGCACTTTTCCAAATAGTCCTGCCCGTTATAAACAGGGACAATCACGCTGATTAAGGGTTCCATGAAACCTCCCATATTCCTGCCTTTTGGCAGCAGACATCACACACTTTCATGCGCTTCTATCACTATCTTCTGCGGTAATACACGATCATTGCTGCCCTAAGAAGACTGACGGTAAGGTGATTGGGATGACGCAGAACAAGATACAGCAGCTTATTGGACTTCTCATCCACCTTAATATTCACCCTCTTAACAACCTGTCTTACCTCATCCTTCCTGCAAATCTCCAGAATATTTCTGCGATATCCTTCCTTGTTGCCCCTGGCCTCGTTTTTCAATGCCAAAAGGAGCAGAAGCAGAAATTCCTGATCCGCCCTTGTCTGCATATCCGAAAGATACGTTCCTTCAAACTTATTTTTCGAAGAAGCTCTATATTTTTAAATAAATTTCTGTCATATTTGTGAACCATGGATTCATTCACATAGAAATAATGATAATACGCCTTATGATCCATAATTACAAGACGCTTACAGTCAATCAGGGAAGGAAGCATAATCGTTGTATCCTCTCCCATTCGTATGGCAGGATCACTGTACTTACAATTATTTTCAATTAAGCTGCGGGAAATCAGCTTCATGCATCTGGAGATGCACACATACCGCTTTTCCTGCCCTAAAAGCCTTGGAACCACCCTTTTAAGCTCCGCACCTTCATAGACGCCGGCAGGCAGCTCCTGCCACACATACTGCTTATTGCCGTTTTCCCATTCTATCACGTAATCACTGGATATAATCTCCCTGTCGCTTCCCGACAGCTGCTTCGCCATCTCACTTACCATGGCTGTATCCACCCAGTCGTCACTGTCCACAAAGCAAAGATATTCTCCGGTGCTGCCCTCTACCCCTGCCTTCCACGCAGAAATAAGGCCGCCGTTTTTCTTGTGTATTACTTTAATTCTTGCATCCTGCCGCTCATATTCATCGCACAGCTTTCCGCTGTTATCTGTGGAGCCGTCATCCACCAGGATGATTTCCAGATTTTCGTAGCTTTGCTCTCTTAAAGAAGCTACACATCGTTTTAAATAAGCCTCTGTATTATACACCGGTACTATAAGACTGACCTTATAAGCTTCCATCTCTTTCCCATACCTTTCTATCTGGAGCCCTTTCCTGCAAATACCACCCATATGGTCTTAAAAAGAATCTTAATATCAAGAGTCAGCGACCAGCTGTCAATATATCTGAGATCATATTTAACCACATCATCAAAATCATCGATCTCGCTTCTTCCGCTGACCTGCCAAAGCCCGGTAAGCCCCGGTGTCATACTGATACGTCTTCTGTAATATTGATTATACTTCTCAAATTCATCTGCTGTGGGTGGTCTTGTTCCCACCAGACTCATGTCGCCCTTTACCACATTATAGAACTGGGGCAGCTCATCAATACTGGTTTTGCGGATAAATTTCCCCACCCTGGTAATGCGGGGATCATTTTCCATCTTAAACATCAGTCCCTGCATTTCATTCTGCTTCTGCAGCTCCTTCTTGCGCTCCTCTGCATCTATATACATGGAGCGGAATTT
>JAUNGK010000176.1 GCA_030524555.1 Bacillota bacterium
GAAAAGGAAATCAGAAGAAAACGTGTAAATGCAGCAGCAAGGGAACGCAGGCGTAAGCATAGAAAAAGAATTGTGATGGCAGAGAGAATTACTCTTGCACTGATAGGCGTCATTATTCTTGTAGGAGGAACTGTTCTCGTTTGGACAATGATGCCGGATATTAAGGTGGCAAAGCAGCTGAATGATGCGGACGAATATGTGGAAACGCAGGCGTATGACGAAGCAATTGCATCCTGTGAGGAGGCTCTGAAAATTGATTCCACATCAGTGGAAGCATACCGTGCTATGGCAGGGATTTATCTGACCAAGGAAGATCGTGAAGCAGCGGAACAGGTACTATATCGAGGATGGGAAAGCACACAGGATGAAAGCCTCTTGAAGGAATATTGTGTATATCTTCTCAATGATGCTGTCGAAGAAATTAATGCAGGAAACTGCACGCTTGAGACCCTGGATAAATGTGTTCTTGCCATTGAAAAGAATCCTGACAGTGAAGATGGTTATAACCTGTTAAATGCCTGCTATGGGAGGCTTTTTATGTCAGAGGGGGATGAACTGTTTTGCAATGGAACCGGCGAGGAGGGCTGTGTATTTGACCACTATCTTGCCATTATGAATCAAATGCTTCAAATCTATGAGAATACCGGTAAGGAAGAGCTTAAGGCGGAGATTATTAAATTTGCCCAGCCCCAGAATGAAGCTCTCTGGCTTGAAATAGAACATTTATCTGAGTATCAGGAATTGCTGAACAGAGTGTCTGCTTTGGGAGAGGATGATACGTTGCAGCAGCTTAAAGCCTGTGTGGAAAAGGCAATATGGGCACAGGATGTTTTTGCTCAGGCATTTTCTATTTTCCAGTCAGGGGATTTTGAACCGATCAAGGAATTTATGCAGTCCGAGGAGTATATAGCTATTCGGGATCAGTTTATGGACGGAACGATGGAGTACTGGTATGGAAAGACCTATATTCCGGTAAGCAGGGAAAAAATGAAGCTGTATATGGAAGATGGGGAATGGCATTTTAGCTTTGCAGATTTTGATGAGTGCCCTGAAACGGAAGGGGTAATCAAAATCTGGGGAGTTAAGCAGGATGACGGAGGCGTGCAGAGGCTTTGCATATCCTATGAGCCTGCATCCGAAAACGGAGAATATTATCCTCACACCACTTATGAGTTCGTATATCTTTATAGTAATGTAAGAATTAAGGGGGTAGATGTACCTCAGATGAATTATCGGTTCGAAACCAGAATAGCCACACCGGAGGGAACCACTTCCGAGTTGATTGGCGACTGGGGCGGAGAACATGAATGGAACATGGAATATTAAGAAACACAGCCTTCGCTAGTTAGCGGAGGCTGTCATTAATTGAGCTGTGTGGAGCCTGTAATAGGCTCCTTTTTTGGCGATTAATTCTTCGGCAGTGCCTTCTTCTATGATGCCGCCCTGATCAATTACAAAGATGCGGTCCGCCTTTTGAATGGTGGACAGCCTGTGAGCAATGACAAAGGAGGTTCGTCCTTTAAGCAGGGCATCAATGCCTTCCTGAACCAGAAGCTCTGTCTGCGTATCGATACTTGATGTGGCTTCATCCAGTATTAAAATATTAGGCTTGGAAACCATTGTCCGGGCAAAGGCAAGAAGCTGCTTTTGACCGACTGAAAGTCCTCCGCCTCGTTCGGAAAGAACCGTATCATATCCTTTTTCCAGTTTACAAATAAAATCGTGAGCATGAACCGCTTTGGCGGCTTCAATGATTTCTTCATCAGTAGCGTCCAGCTTACCGTATCTGATATTATCACGTATAGTTCCCGTAAACAGGAAGTTATCCTGAGTCATAATACCCATTTGGCTGCGCAGGCTTTCAATGGAAACATTTTTGATGTTATAGCCGTCAATGCAGATGACGCCTTCCTGAATATCATAAAAGCGGCTGATCAGATTGACAATGGTGGTTTTGCCGGCACCGGTAGGGCCTACCAAAGCGATGGTTTCGCCGGGGCTTATATCAAAGCTTACATCATTTAATACCTTGGTATTTTCATCATAGGAAAAGCCTACATGTTCAAAAGACACATGCCCTTGTATGGGAGGAATATCGGTTACACTGTCTCCGTCCTTGATGGCAGCGTCAGTGTCTAAAATCTCAAAAATACGTTCCGCAGCGGCAATATTGGTGATAATCTGATTATAAAAATTGCTCAGGTTCAAAATGGGATTCCAGAACATGCCGATATAACTGCCAAATGCAATAAAAGTACCGATTGATACGTTTCCCACACCAAGCACCTTGATTCCTACGAAATATAAGGCAGCAATTCCCACTCCCCAGCACAAGTCAATAGTAGAGCCTGTGGCGTCATTTAAGCGGACTGCCCGAATAAAGGATTTACGGTGCTCTAAGAGAAGCTCGTCAAAGGTTTCACTGGTTTCAGCCTCGGCATTAAAGCTTTGGATGATACGCATCCCTGACATGTCCTCATGGATAAAGGCGTTTAAATTAGAGGACTTTTTCCTGAAATCCTGCCATTTCTTGTGAGAGTATATTTCTATAAGAAACAGGCAGATGATTAAAAACGGAAGACTGCACAGGGAAGCAGCGGCAAGGGCCGGATTCTTCACAAACATAATTACAGCTACAGCGGCCACTGTTGCAAAGTCAGGGATGAGAGTGGTAACAAAATTACTGAGTACATCCTTTAGGGAGTTGATATCTCCAATGATACGTGCAAGGATTTTTCCGGTAGGCCTGCTGTCGAAAAAATGCAGATCCAGCGTTTGAATGTGGGTATAAAGCTCCTGACGGATGGTTACCAATATGCTGTTGCATATCTTGGCCATAATGTACATACGTATCTTGATGCCTCCGATCATAAGGAGATTTAGCACAACTGCTAAAATCACCAGTCTGATCAGTCCCGGTATATTTCCTACGGAAATGTATTGGTCAACAGCTGCCTCAATCAGCAGAGGATTGGCCAGTGAGACTGCCACGCAGAAGATCATGATAAACAGCACGAATATAATTTCTTTTTTATAGGTAAGCAGATAAGAGAGGAGTCTTCCCAGCGTTTGCAGCTTACCGGCTCCGGAAAGCTGCTCATCCTCTTTGTATGAATTTATGCTCATATAGCTATTTCCTCCTTGGGAATTCCGTATTGGGCAACATAGGTTTGATAGTATAAGCCCTTTTGCTCAAGCAGTGTTTGATGATTACCCCGCTCCGCAATTCTTCCGTTATCCAAAATGATTATTTCATCAGCATGACAGACAGCGCTGATACGATGCCCGATAATTACTTTGGTGGTATCGGGAAGCAGGCGCAGAGTTTCGTGGATGGACTGTTCCGTTTCCATATCAAGGGCAGACGTGGAGTCGTCCAAAACCAGTATGGGTGTTTTCTTGGCCAATGCACGTGCAATGGTAATGCGCTGCTTTTGACCGCCGGAGAGTCCTACGCCCCGTTCACCGATAACCGTATCATATTTTTTATCCATCTTTTCAATAAAGCCCTTTGCCTGTGCACGATTAGAAGCCTCCATGACGGTGGAGAGGGTAAGGGAATTTCGTTGTCCCAGCTTCACGTTTTCCAGTATGGTATCCGAGAAAAGGAAGATATCCTGCATAACCAGCGAGATAGAGCTTCTAAGCTGGGACAGGGACAGTTCCTTTACATTAACGTCATCCAGAAGAATTGTACCGTCGGTGGCATCATAAAGCCGTTGAAGCAGATAAACCAGAGAACTTTTACCTGCGCCTGTAGCCCCCATAATACCAATGGTTTTCCCTTGTTCCACGGTGAAGGAGATATCGTGAAGAATTTCATGCATGTCTGACTTATGGAAGGACACGTGGGAAAATTCGATCTTTCCCCTGACCTTGGGCAGGATAACAGGATTCTCCGGCTCTGTGATAGTAGGCTTTTCGGCATAAACCTTTTTGATTCTGCGATTTGAAGCAAGTGCGGCAGAGAAGCTGTTAGTCAGCCAGCCCAGCATTTCCATAGGCCATACGATATTCATGGAGTATTCAATAAAGGCGCTTAAATCTCCCAGCGTCATTTCCCCGTTCTTTACCAGACAGCCGCCGATTAAAAGAATGGCCAGCGGAAGAAGTCTTGTGATTAAGGAAAGATAAGGGTGATATTTTACAAACAGCTTTGACTGCTTCATATTCAAATCATAGTATCGTTGATTGTGGGAGAGAAACTTGGATATTTCATGCTTTTCCCTGGCAAATGCTTTAACAGTCCGCACCCCTGCCAGATTTTCTTCGGCCACAGTATTTAAGGAGGCATTTTCCTCGCTGATTTCCTCATAAACAATATCCAGCTTTCGCTCCATATAGATGGCAATAAATGCTGCAATTCCCATGCAGATGGTAGGCAGAATAGCCAGCTTCCAATTCAGGCTGTACATGCAGAACAGCACGATGGAGGTATGGATTGCAACCTCAATCAGCAGCATGCCTACAAAGGTAAGTCCATCCCAGATTCTGTCAACGTCGTCTTTAAGACGGGACATTAGTTCTCCTGTTCCGGTGCGGTCAAAAAAGTCTGCGCTTAATGACTGAATATGCTCAAAAAGATTTTTTCGTATCTGCGCAGCAATTTTAGAGCCTGTAATATCAAAAGTATATTCCTTGCAGTATTGAAAAATAAACCGGCCAATTCCTACGCATAGAATGCCTGTAAGAAGCGGGGCGAGAAGCTCAATATGCCCGTCTAAAATAACGTCATCCACAATATGTTTGGTCAGCTGTGGTGAGAGCATGTCCAGACAAATGCAGATAATCATGGAGATTACCGCAAAAATAAAGGCAAATTTGTGTTCCCAGATGTAAGATGATATTTTTTTCATGCTTTCCTCCAAAAAAAGAAGCCATGGAAATTACCATGGCTTCATAAAGTAAACTGAATATTTGGTATCTGAACAAGCAGGTAATTCATCCAAAGCAGGAGAAAATCACCCGGTCAGATTGATATAAATAAACAGGAAGGTAATTTCGTTGTTGAATGTAAGTATAAATTTTTAAAGCACGCATCTTTAAAGCAGCTGCTTTAAAAGAGTTTGAATTAAATCTGTTAAATATTTTGTTTGTCATCAAAATTACCTCCTTTCTGTCGTCATAAATTTTCAGTAGCAATCAATACATTACGCCAGATAGTAAATTTTGTCAACAGGTTTTTAATTCAGTTGACCAAACATATGAACCATTTTTGATAATGTCATAATAAACCACAAAGGAAAATGTCTCTGG
>JAUNGK010000177.1 GCA_030524555.1 Bacillota bacterium
TCAATTCACCACAAATGAGCCGCAGTCATATGTATTAGATGGTAGAAACCACCCTCTACATATTAGCTCTTGGTTTGAAATAGAATTGCTCTCGCCTTGCAGCTCGTCCTCATGGGATAATCTCGGATAAAGGGCGGTAATCAGGTTTCGGGTGGTCTGTCTTAACATAGTGTCCTCCATTTCCGACAGCCAGCCCCACTATTCCGTATGACTATCATACCACATGGGGCGGCTGTCTGTATAGGGCTTTTTGCTTCTTTACGTCCCGTCAAAATGACGGTTTTTAATATAGGAATTGTCACTAAAATTTCAATGGCTAAATGGGTGCTTTTATGCTATACTTTGGTTAGCAAGCTGAATAACAAGTGAAAATACAAAGCGAGGATTAGGTATGGCTATTTCAAGAATTAAAGCTGTCTTTCAGAGTGATATTAAAAAAGTGTGGGAAACTGTAACCTCTCTTGAAAATTATGCGTGGCGCAGTGATTTAAGCAAAATCGAAGTTTTAAACAAAAATCAATTTGTAGAATATACAAAAGAGGGATATGCCACAACTTTTACAATTACTGTTACCGAACCATATAAACGTTGGGAATTTGATATGGAAAACGGAAATATGAAAGGGCATTGGATTGGAGTATTTACTCAAAAAGGCGAACAGACTGAAATTGACTTTACGGAAGATGTCACTGCAAAAAAAATTATTATGAAACCATTCGTTAAAGCCTATTTGAAAAAACAACAATCTCAATATGTTTCAGATTTAAAAAACGCTTTATTGTAAATAGCAGCTTATTCCAACGGTCACGCTCCTCGGCATGACCGCTTTTCTCTGTCCAGCTTTATGCTGTATGCGGCGTATTTTGTCCGACTCTGGCTTCCGCTTCCAGCACTTTCATCATCTTGTCGGCGGCGGTGGCGGTGGTGTCCTGTTTGAAATAGCCGGAAACGACAAGGACAGAGTTACCCATGCGGATTTCTGTCACGCAGTCCGGGCGGTGCGGTCATTCTTTGGGGTGTTGGTCATAGGCGGCTCTCCTTTCCATTCAGCAGCGTTTTCAAGCGTTTCATTTTCTCCTGCGCCGTGGCTTTTCTGAAATTCTCCCCGGTGAAACGGACGGGGGAACACATTTCAATCCATCTTTCAACCAAAAGCATGGCAAAGGAAAGGGCAAACGGAAATAGGAAAAGGCCATCTGCCTTTCTATCGGGTAGATGACCTTTTACATGATTTTATCAGGTCTGGACTTGCCATTTTTTAAGGGAAAGTCCCTGATATGAACGATTTATCATTATATCTCCGCCAGATAGCGGATGCGGTTATTTGTTCGGGGCTGCAGCGGCAGAGCTTCATTTTCTGACGTCCCTTTAAGGTTTTACAGCTAAGTTTGGATTGGACCGATAGCCGACACTCCAGACAGTCTGTATGTAGACCGGATTGCCCGGATCGACCTCTATCTTTTTGCGAATGCGGCTGATATGGCTCATGATAATATCAGCAGAATTGGAATAAAGCTCATCCCATAGCATCTCATAAAGAATCTCTTTCATGAACACACGCCCCGGTTTCCGGGCAAGGATATGGAGAATTTCAAACTGTGTGAACGTCAACCCCGCTTCTTTTCCCCGGTGATATACTTCCCTTGTGTCAGGACAAATTTTCAAACCGGAGAAATACAGCGTCTGCTCCGCTGGCACCTCTGTATATTCAAAATTTCTTTTATTTACCAGTGCGGACACAATTTTGTTAGCCACTTCTTCCTCATTGTTTGCAAAGGTAAGCACAATCACTTTCCCTATACTATCACCTCCGTCTCCCTAGCCCATCAACCCATAGCCAACACACTGGATATTTAGGATGTTGCCTATCTGATTCAATCTAATTCCTTATTCTCCCCGCAACGGACATAACATTTTCCTTTTCGCAAATATAATCCTCGTTCCAGACCGTCTCATATATTTGAAAAAAAAGAATACCATCCTGGATGGCTGACTAACAAGTAAAGTAATAGTATTTTTCCCATATACCACCACCTTTTAAAAAACCAAATTTTATACCACTTGCTTTGTTTTATAACAAAGCGTTCCTTTTAGCAAACAAACTACTGAAATACAAATATTTATCCCAAGTGGAATACACCAAATTGTGTATATATCACTAAGTATTTCAGGCATTATAAGAAATGCGGGCATAGAATCTACAATAATCCACATAATCCCCCCAAAGAACATCCTTAATAGCACTGGAAATCCCCAACATACAGCCGCAATAATCACTGCTCCAAAAGAGCTATTTTGGTATGCGGAAACGCACAATGTAATAGCACATAATGATAAAAGTGCCTGCAAACCCAAAACAGAAAAAATACTTATATACTTTAAAAATGGTATTCTATACACAGAATAAATCATTCCTTTTGAAAGTATCATACCTGACAAATTCTCAAAACCATTTAAACCATATACCTTTCCACATAATCCTAAACTAATCAAAAAAATTCCTATAAATATCAGAACAGTTATGGTAAAAGAAGCAAGGATTTTCGCATAAATATCCCTCTTCCGTCCCTCTTCTGTAGTAAAAATCAATGGCAACATTTTAATCTGGCTTTCCTCTGCAAATATAACAGAAATTCCACAAATTACTAATCCACTTGCTAAAATCAATCCAAACTGAAGCATTTCAGCAAAGACTTTCCACCCTGTTGTATAGGCAAGATAGGGATTCATTCCCGCTGCATCATAAGCTTTTCCGAATTCTGTCTCCTCTAAATTATACTTTTCTGTTGGTAGCGTGCCTGTTTCCCAAGCACCGTCTGTAAAATATTTTGTAACAAAATCATTCAAATAGTTGCCATCTCTCCACCCAGGCATATTTTCTTCCAATTTCGACGGCAGCCCATACTTTTCAATGATTTGATCAATTTTCTCATTTGTTATGGTTCCTTCAAATTCTTCTGTAATTTTACGATTCATCTGCACACCTTCATATCCGGTATAAACATATCCATCTATTACAGCTATTTCCTCTCCAACTTCTACAAACCAGAAATATGTAACCATCAATCCTATAATAGCTAGCAGACCTATAATAAATATTCTTTTATGGAGAAGTTTATAAAGTTCCATTTTATAAAGCCTCATTTTTTCTTCCTCCTTGCATCTGGGTATGGTAAAGGTACGCATCCTCAAGAGTACCTTCCACCATCTCTGCTCCTACAGCTGGCTGCATCTCTGAAATAATCCTCAACTCTACATATTCCCCAGCATTTTTCAAATTGCTTACCATATATTTATTATTTAGACTCTGCACTTCGCTTTCAGGAACAACACACTTCCAGACATGTCCTTTAACCTTTTTGGTAATCTCTTCCTCTATTCCTTTTTGAACAAGTTCTCCATTCTTCATGATAAGAATGTGATCTGCAATATACTCAATATCGGAAACAATGTGCGTAGAGAGTAATACCATTCTATTTTTCCCTAGAGAACTGATAATATTACGAAACCGTACTCTTTCCCGTGGATCAAGTCCGGCTGTAGGTTCATCCAAGATCAAGATTTCAGGTTCATTCAACAGTGCCTGGGCAATTCCTATTCTACGTATCATGCCACCTGAAAAGGTTTTTAACTTTTTTTCTCTCTCCTCCTTCAAATCAACCAAATCTAAAAGTTCTTCAATACGACAACAGGCGTATTCCTCCGGCAGTGCCTTCAATGCTGCCATATATCGTAAAAAACGTCCTGCCGTAAAATTCCCATAATATCCGAAGTCTTGTGGTAAATACCCCAGAAGTCTACGATACTCAGCCCCCATTCTCACAATTTCAATATTATCGCAATAAATCCCTCCATTTGTTGTTTGCAAAATTCCACAGATCAGTCTCATTAATGTTGTCTTTCCTGCACCATTTTCTCCAAGAAGTCCATATACCCCATTTGTAAACGTATAACTAAATTTTCTGACTGCTTCTTTGTCTTTGTATTTTTTCTGCACATCCACTAGTTTTAATTCATGCATAACACTTCTCCTTTTTCCATTTGTCTAAACAGCTTCTTTAACTGTATAATAAATAAGGTTCCCGCTATTGCAAAGGCAATTCCCCATATCCAAAGTGATGACGCTAAAAGCACTCCAGGGATGGAAGAAATAACGGCATATCCTATTGATAAAAAAAACGTACATATACCTGATAAATAAGAAGTTCGACCTCCGATTTCCGTAGACAATACCCCAAGAGCAATCATACTTGATGTAAGATAAGGAGTTATCACATACAATCCCATCCGTAACAAACTGGCATGCCAATAACATTCAAGATACATGACCATAAAAGTGAGTATTACAAAATTTATAGCACCTGCTACTACCAAATAAGCTGCAATGCACTGCTTTGTATTAAAGTAGCAGCTTGCTCCCACCTCTGCCATTTTTCCAAAAAATAGCTTGTTAATGGAGCTGATTGACACTGTGCTAAGAATTCCTGCACCAATCATACAAGTAACAACCATCTCGTTTTTTCCCACCCCCATGTATTGCAGTGCTGTAATAGCCATAAAACCGAAACAAATAAGTACTCCATAAATGATAAAAAATAATTTATCCATGTACCAGAATTGGCTAAGCAAAATGTTTTTCTTTGAAATAACAGGAATTCTTTGATTATTCATTTCCTCTGTCAATGCTTCATAAGTCTGATGCTTTCTTATTTCATTAACAGGAATCTGTTTGTCTGCCTGTAAAAAAAGATTTTTGATTTCCTTATCCTTCATAATCATCCTCCATTAAACTTTTTAAATGTTTCACTCCCAACCGAAATCTTGATTTTGCAGTGGAAATACTACATCCCATGATTCGAGCTATATCTTTGAATTTCATTTCTTCATATATACGCAAAATAATAACTTCTCTCATATCCTGTGGAAGCTCCCTTAACATACTCCCAAGATAAATAGAAGCCTCCGCTTCTTTTATGTTATCTATTCCACATGGAATGTCATCAATCTCTTCCCACTTACATTTTGTCAATTTTCCTTTTTTATCCCTAAAGAAAGTAAAACATATATTTCTGGCAATCGTCAGCAGATAACCTTTCAAATTATTATGTTGATAGGAAGTTCCATATCTAATAAATTTCAAAAAGGTTTCCTGTGTAATATCATAGGCATCTTCTTCTGATTGAACCATATACAAACAGAATCGAAAAATGTCTGTATAATATCGATCTATGATAATACTTATAGCCTCTTTATC
>JAUNGK010000178.1 GCA_030524555.1 Bacillota bacterium
GAGTAGCAAAGCAGTCTGTTATGAGAGCGCTTACTTCTTCCTACGCTGGACGTAAGGAAAAGAAGCGTCAGTTCAGACAGCTGTGGATTGCACGTATCAACGCTGCAGCAAGATTAAACGGTTTATCCTACAGCAAGTTCATGTATGGACTTAAGCTTGCAGAGGTTGATATTAACAGAAAGATGCTTGCAGAGATGGCAGTTAATGATGCAGAAGGCTTCAAGACACTGGCAGAGCTTGCAAAGAGCAAACTTGCATAAGCTTATGAGAGACGAAAGACCTTATTTTTAATAAGGTCTTTTTTCTATTTTAAGTATATGTTATGATATGTTGTGATATGCTGTATCAGAACAAAAATGGTAGAGAGGTATAATATGAGAGTACTGTCAAATCTGGAACCTAAGGATGTATTTTACTTTTTTGAAGAGATATGTAATATTCCCCATGGTTCAGGGAATACGGAACAGATCAGCAGATATCTGGAAGAATTTGCACGGAAGAGAAATTTAGAGCATTATGTGGATGAGGCAGGAAATGTTATTATTATTAAGGAAGCCTCTGCAGGTTATGAAGATCATGAACCGGTGATGCTTCAGGGACATATGGATATGGTGGCGGTAAAAGAGCCGGATTGTCCTCTTGATATGAAAAAGGACGGCCTTATCCTTAAGACAGATGCAGACCGCCTTTATGCCAAAGGAACCAGTCTTGGAGGAGATGACGGCATAGCGGTGGCATATGGACTGGCGCTTCTTGATAGCAGTGTTTATCAGCATCCTAGGATAGAGCTGGTGCTTACCGTAGATGAAGAGGTGGGTATGAACGGGGCCAGAGTGCTTGATGTGACGCCATTAAAAGCAAAGAGACTGATTAATTTGGATTCGGAGGAGGAAGGTATTTTTCTTTCCGGTTGTGCAGGAGGAGCAAGAGTTAACATACATTTTGATTATGCGGCTTCAACATGTACAGGGATCCTTTGTGAGGTTAGTTTATGCGGATTAATGGGAGGTCATTCCGGAGAAGAAATTCATCGGGAGAGAGGTAATGCTATTTGCCTTTTAGGAAGAGCATTGAGCAGGCTGATGGAAAGGATGGAGTTTCGCATTGTAGCTTTGGAGGGCGGTGTAGCCGATAATGCGATTCCCACCAGCGCAAAAGCAGAGATTTTGATCACCGGATACGAAAATGAAAACGGCAGACATAAGATCATGCAGGGGGAATTTTCAGAGCAGGAATGTATTACACTTTATAAGCTTACCTTAGAAAAACTGGAAAAGGAGCTGAAAACGGAGCTGGCGGATAAGGACAGCTGGGTGAAAATTGAGGCGGCATGTATAAAGCTTACGGCGGCGGAGGGAATGGATGAAGAATTAAGCAGAAGGCTGGTTAGCTTAATGAATGCACTTCCCTATGGTGTGCAGGCAATGAGCGGCGCCATGCCGGGTTTGGTGGAGACTTCCTTGAATCCGGGACTGCTCTCCATGAAGGAGGGAAGAGTAAGCATAGGAATATCTGTGAGAAGTTCGCTGGAAAGTGCCAAGGAGGCATTGATCAGCAAGCTGAAGAGCCTTGCATATATGGCAGGAGCATCTGCGGAGGTAACCGGTGATTATCCCGGCTGGGCATATAGAAAGGACTCTCCGCTTAGAGATAAAATGATTGAGGTATTCACAAAACTATATGGGAAAGAGCCGAAGGTGAGAGCAATCCATGCGGGAGTGGAATGCGGGCTTTTGGCAAGCAAGATACCGGGACTTGATTGTGTGTCTATAGGACCGGATATGAAGAACATTCATACCACGGAGGAAGAACTTAGTATATCCTCAGCAGGCAGAGTATGGAATTACCTGCTAAAGCTTTTGGAGGTTATGTAGAATAGTAGTATAGGAGAATGATTATGAATTTGAATCGAAAGAACATAAGAAAAATAAGAGGTTTGATCTTATTTACGGCCCTGGTGATCCTGGTTTTGATGAAATTTGATCTGCTCTGCATGGCAGCTGCATTTTTAATTGGTATCATAAAGCCCTTTATTATTGGCGGGATGATTGCCTTTGTAATTAATATTCCCATGCGGTTTTTTGAAACCAAATTATTTGGAAAAGAAAAGCTTAAAAACGGAAAAGGAAGGCTTTGGTTGAAATGCAGACGGGGTGTCAGCCTGGTACTGGCATTTCTGGCGGTTATTTTAATAATTACTCTGGTTGTGGTTACGGTAATCCCGCAGCTGGTAGCAACCATTAAGATGCTTCCCGATAAGCTTTCAATATTCTGGAATGATTATATCAGGCAATTGGAGGTTCTGTTTGCAGAAAATCCTGAACTGCTTGAGCGTCTGAGCAAGATTGAAACATTGGAAATTGATTGGGAAAAGACATTTGCTGCAATTTTGGAATTTCTGCAAAATGGTATGGGAAGCATGCTGACATCTACATTTTCGGTTGCAAGCAGCATTATCAGTAATACAGTTAATTTCTTTATTGCACTTGTCTTTTCCGTTTATGTTCTGGCCCAAAAGGAAAAGCTGGGAAGTCAGTTTAGAAGAATTCTTGAGGCCTATGCGAATCCTAAGATATATAAGGGAACGTTGAAGGTGTGCGGACTGTTATACCGGAACTTCAGCAACTTCATTACAGGTCAGTGTACGGAGGCTGTGATTTTGGGACTGATGTTTGTTGTTGCCATGAAGATTTTTAGATTTGATTATGCGGTGATGGTTGGCGTATTAATTGCATTTACTGCATTGATACCGATTGTGGGTGCATTTATCGGCTGCTTTATCGGAGCATTTCTGATACTGGTAGACGATCCGGTGAAGGCGTTATGGTTTGTGGTGATGTTTATTATCTTACAACAGATAGAAGGAAATCTGATATATCCTCATGTTGTGGGCAATTCAGTAGGTCTCCCTTCCATCTGGGTACTGGCAGCGGTTACTGTGGGCGGCAGTCTGATGGGAATTGTTGGAATGCTGATATTTATTCCCCTTTTATCTACCGTATATATGCTGCTTAGGGAGGATGTAAACAGGAGAAACGGCGTTAAACCGACGATTAAAGATCAATCGGATGAACATTTGAAGGAACAAAGAGAATAAACCATAGGAGCGCAAGACACAGTATTAGGAAACTGGAAGGAAATAAAAGATACCATGAGAGGAAAAAGGATATATGCATAGATCTGTCTGATATTAAAATACCTTTTTGCAATGCTGTTTCCGGTTTTAACAGTAATGATACATAAGATGACCTGGCGGTATATTGCGGTTGCAGCTGCAGAAGTGTTTTTAATTGCTCTGCTGACCAATCTGCTGTGTCATATTAAAACGTGGCTGGGCTATATTTTTAACGTGCTGGCATTATTGCTTATGAATGTTCAGTTTGCGGTGCTATATTGGGGAAGTACCTTTATCAGTGTAGTTATGCTGGCAAATTTAGATTCTGTCAACGCAATCAGCGGCAAATTTTGGGTATATGGTTTTTCGGCGGCAATGGTTTTGCTGTTTACGTTTTTGCCGGTTTGTACACTTCCCGGCAGTAAAAGAACAACCTTAGCGCTGGGGACTTCTGTTGTGATTCTGTATGCCGGCATTATTTTAACAGGTATTATTGCGTATTCGCCTTATCGTGCGGTCTATACGCTTTGTCAGCAGCAAATGGCACGAAACAGGATGGCAAGCAATACAGTGAGCAATGCGGCAAGCAGCGCAATGAGCAATTCGGTGAGTGATACGGTAAGTAATCTGGAACTGCCGGAAGAGGAAAATGAATTTTATTCCGCTGCGGTGGCAGATTATATACCAAAGCCGGAAGATATTCCGGAAAATCCCAATGTGATACTTGTTTTTATAGAAGGAATGTCACAGAATATTATAGAAGATCCGCGAAATATTATGCCCAATATGTCAGCTCTGCAGGATCGTTCCATCTGCTTTACGAATTATTATAATCATACATTTGCAACCTATATGGGATTAAGCGGTCAGCTTTATTCGGGCTATCAGCGTGAGAATTATGATGTAAATTATCTGGTTTCCATTCAGGACATTTTCAAAGACTATGGATATCAGACCTCTTTTATTAATACAGAGCCGCAGAATAAGGAGTTTTCAGATTATCTTGCAAATTTTGGATTTGACAAGCTGCTGTCTGACGATAGCAGAATAGACGGCATGGCCGATGCGCTTAGTGACAAATCGGCTTATGAGCTGCTGCTTGAAACAGCGCTTGAGCAGGATGAAGGTGAGAAGCCTTTCTTTCTTGCAATGTATTCCTTCGGTACCCATGCAACTCTGGATGGCGTTTATGAGGAATTTGAGGACGGAGCCAATGCATTGCTGAACAGGTTCTATGACCTTGATGTACAAATCGGAAGCTTTCTGGATGGGTTTAACGAAAGCGGGTTGGCTGAAAATACAATCATAGTTTTTACATCAGACCATGCAACCTATCAGGATGCGGACTATGTCACTGCTTTTCCTGATTATGGGCGGGATGATCCGTCTCTTGACCGCATACCGTTGCTGATCTACTACCAGGGCGTTACACCGAAGGTTTATGATGCAAACGGGCGCAATTCGCTGGATATGGTTCCTACGGTGCTTGATTTTCTTGATATGTCTGCACCAAACAGCTTCCTGGGGGACAGCTTGTTTACGTGGGAGAGCGTGAGCTCCTATGATACCTATTTTGAATCCATGGGAATATATTACGACACGGAGGGCGGAGAGATTAACCTTCTTTCCGCAGAGCGGCTGCAGGAATTTGAGGAACAGCTTGCAAAGTACTATGCGGTAAAGCTTTCTGACGATTTAATTTATGAAGAATATGAAGAGGCGGCACATGTTTTCGCAAAGGTAAACGAGGACCGAGCTGCGGTTACAGCAGAACTATATAATGCAGATGGGTGGGATACCATCAGCTTTGCACTTTGGAGCGAAGAGGGCGGGCAGGATGATTTGCAGTGGTTTCATACAGCTGGCAGTCATGAAGATTATTTAGCATATGAAGTTGATTTAAGCGGTTATGATACTGAGGGCATTTATTATTTGCATGCTTATGGCAGTATGGAAGAAGATGATGAAATGACGTTTATTGGAGAAGCAAAAGTATATGTGGACAAAAAAACAGCTATTTCAAAATGAAATAGCTGTTTTCGTCGGAGTGACAAGACTTGAACTTGCGGCCTCTACTTCCCTAAAGTAGCGCTCTAC
>JAUNGK010000179.1 GCA_030524555.1 Bacillota bacterium
GGCGGTCTATCTCTTGTTTTCGGTTGCTTGCTTCCTTACCGTACATGAGCATTCTTTCGGGGTTACTCCATGGAATCTGGAAAATGCCTTTGTAAAGCTGTCCGGCGAATCATAGCCGTATTTCATCGCAATGTCAATCACCTTTGCGCTGCCAGCTGCAAGCTCTCCCGCGGCGAGAGCCAGCCTGCGGTTACGAATATATTCTGCAACCGTGTATCCGCAAAGCAGCCGGAAGCCCTTTTGAAAATAAAAGGATGATATGCTCACGTGCTTTGCAACATCTCCTGCAGAAATATCCTCCGTAATATTATTCTCAATGTATTCAATAGCTTCACTTATAGCTTCTATCCATTCCATGTCCTCACCTCCTGCTGTAAATAGAGCTTATCACGATAAAGAAAGGCGTTCCCGACTTTCCTTGCCCATTTTTGACAAGTCGTGGCTGTTAAATTAATTTTTTCTCACAAGAATAAAATTGGGAGTATCCTAACTCAGGTTCCATCACATATGCAATATCAACTTCATCAAGTATTTTTATTATTTCCATAATCTGCTTCAATTTTAATGTCATCAACTATCTTTAAAATATATTCATTGGTATCCTGCTCACATGGTGAAAAAAAGCTGGCACCTACAAACGAAGCCCCACATTTCTGCAATTCAAATATTTTATATCGTATGCATTCTTTACAATTATCCATCATATCCCCCTCAATTTATCATCCATGACTTCCTTTATCATAACATAATTGATTTTGGGGTTCCATCGTATACCACACCACCCTCTATCTTAGAATGTGTGGTATGTTATCATGAAGAATGATTTCGATTTTAAAGACTTATTGTCTTTTGGAATGTTCCTCTTAGCACTGCTGACATTCATTCATTTGATTTATCACTAGTATAACAAAAACCTTCCCTGTACTTTGGCTGGTCGGGGAAGGCTTTGGTTTTCTTCAACTTGGTCAACCACTCTGTGGCGATTGCCTTTTCTAACTATATTATGGCAAAAAACGAAGATATTACAACTAGTTTCTCAAATTCACTTAAATTATTATCTGTCCATGTAGGACCGCTTCAACATGAAGCTATTCTGTTTCAGCGAATATATAAATGTCCTTTTTTTCAATCTGAAGCAGTTTTCCCACTTTTTCATAAATCAATTGCTTTGTTTCCTCAGAAAGTTCATTCTGGCACTTTATTAATATGGATACACATAAAAAAGTACCATCATCGGCAATTGCTAAGTTTGCACTTACTTTATCTATATTATCCACATCGCAATTGACAACTTCCCGGGAAACCTCCGCCTCTATTTTCATTTTCGCAATCCTGGAATCATTGGAATTATCTGCCAAAGGAAGTCTTGTCTTAATATATATCAATGATATTACAAAACATATCGCCAATATTCCTGCAACAATCCATCCTGCCATACCTATAAGATTAACCTTCTTTACCGTTGAATCTTCCTCAACGTCTGACAGCGAAATTCCAAGTTCCTGTTTAAGCATTTCCCTATTAATACCTTTGGGAATTGCGGTGCCATTTTCCCATTTTGATATTGCCTGCCTACTGATTTCTAATCTTGAAGCCAATTCTTCTTGCGAATAATTCTTTTCTTCACGAGCCTTTCTAATCTGTTCACCTAGTGTCATTCGTATTCCCTCCGTATAAATCTTACTTGTTTTACAATTTCATTCTATCCGCAACCACAGTTGCAAACCACCATCTTTTCGCAACTTCTTAAGTTGCCCCTCTGTCAGGCGGGATAAACACAAAAATGCCCTATATCAGTCATTTAAACTGATATAGAGCGCCTTCTCTTTATATCTCACTACTCGAATTTTTCAAATTTGTACCAAAGGTCTGGGCATCTCCCCTAATTCTCATTCATCTTCGCCAGCTTCGCCGCTTGGTCCGCTGCAATACAAGCATCAATAATTTCCTGAATATCTCCGTTCATAATCTTATCCAGCTTATACAGCGTCAATCCGATGCGGTGATCAGTCACGCGGCCCTGCGGAAAGTTATAGGTACGGATCTTTTCGGAACGGTCTCCCGTACCGATCTGGCTTCTGCGAAGCTCTGCTTCCGCATCATGCCTTTGCTGCTGCTCAATGTCATAAAGCTTTGCCTTCAGCAGTGCAAATGCCTTTGCCTTGTTCTGCAGCTGGGACTTTTCAGTCTGGCTGTATACCACGATACCTGTAGGATAGTGGGTAAGGCGCACCGCAGAGTCAGTGGTATTGACACACTGTCCACCATTTCCCGATGCACGCATAACGTCTATACGAATATCCTTCTCGTCGATTACAATATCAATATCCTCATCCACCTCAGGCATAACTGCCACACTAATGGTAGAGGTGTGAATGCGCCCGCCGGATTCCGTCTCCGGTACACGCTGTACACGGTGCACACCGCTTTCATATTTCAGCACAGAATATGCCCCCTGACCGGAAATCATAAAGTTGACTTCCTTCATGCCGCCGATACCGATTTCGTCTATATTCAACGTTTCAACCTTCCAGCGCCGTCCCTCCGCATAATGCACATAAAGACGATACATCTCTGCTGCAAAAAGAGCAGCTTCATCGCCTCCTGCCCCGGCACGGATTTCCATAATAACGTTCTTTTCATCATTAGGATCCTTCGGAAGAAGTAAAATCTTCAGTCTCTGCTCAAGCTCCTCAATGCGCTTCTTTCCCGCATTCAACTCCTCCTTCAGCATCTCCCGCATATCCTCATCAGACTCTTCCTCCAGCATGGCAAGAGAATCCTCCACGTCCTGTTTGGTCTTCTTATATTCCTTATAAGCCTCCACGATAGGCGTCAGATCACTCTGCTCCTTCATCAGCTTCCGAAATCTGTCCTGATTGTTGGTTACGGTAGGCTCTCCCAGCTCTCCCATAATCTCCTCAAAACGAATTAATAAGTCTTCCAGTTTATCAAACACCTTACTATCCTTACCTTTCTATATCCTGCTAACTAATTTATCCCGATATGTGTGGGCTTATCCGCTTATAAATAAGCTATGCTGCCCTCCCATATATCACCCGGTCAAGTCCTGCCAGATCCTTACATACGGTTATATCCTTATATCCTGCCTCCTGCATCAAACCGGATACTTCATCCGCCTGATCATATCCGATCTCCAAAAACAGCATACCGCCCGGATACAAATACCTTCCGGCCTCAGCCACAATCCTTCTGTAAAAGAAAAGACCATCTTCACCGCCGTCAAGCGCCATCATAGGATCATGGTCTCTGACCTCCTCCATCAGTTCAGGAATAACGCCTCTCTTGATATAAGGAGGATTGGAAACAATCATCTCAAACTTTCCCGATATCTCCTCAAAAAGATCACTCTCAACAAAATCTGCTTCAATACCGAGCATAGCTGCATTTTCTGCGGCAATCTTAAGCGCGTCTGCGGACAGATCACAGCCAATCCCCACACAGTCATTAGAATAATTAAGCAGACTAAGAAGAATACATCCTGATCCGGTACACATATCCAAGATGTGCATTCCGTCATGAAGAAAGCGCATAGCTTCCTCCACAAGTGTTTCCGTATCCTGCCTTGGTATCAGCACCGCAGGAGAAACCTTAAAGCGCAGCCCCATAAACTCCTGACAGCCCAAAATATGCTGTAAAGGGACATGACTGCTTCTCTGGTCAAGGTAGTTTACATAACGTTGCCGTTGTTCCTCCGTCACTTCCATATCTCCATGTACCAGCAAGGCATTTCTGTCCGTACCGCATACCTCTTCCAAAAGAAGTCTTGCATCCAGCGAGGCTTCTTCTATTCCTGCGTATTGAAGCTTGGATACTCCCATGCGGTATAACGCCTCATATTCCATCATCAGCCTCCATCAATCACATTCTTTTCCTTTGCTCGCATATTCCGAACAGGCCTTTCAATACCGCACTAATCTTCCTCATAAGAAGCAGGCTCGTCCGTCATCCAGGAATCATCCACCTCATAGCCAAAGGTTTCCTTCAGATATGCCTTCCAGTCAAACACCGCCTCTACCGACTTAATAGCCACCTCCGCCATACTTTCGTCCGGCTCCTTGGTGGTCAGTCTCTGCAAAAACATACCCGGTGCGGAAATAATACGCACCAATATATTATCTGTCCTTCCTGCAAGACGAATAATTTCGTAGGAAATACCTGCAATAACAGGAATTAACAAAATACGCAGCCCCAGTCTGAGCATCGGACTGTCCACACGTATAAAGAAGAACAGAATAATACTTACAAACATAACAAAAAACAAAAAGCTTGTGCCGCATCTCTTATGAATACGGGAGCTTCTCATAACATTATGAACCGTAAGAGGACGTCCCATTTCAATACAATTAATACATTTATGCTCTGCGCCATGGTATTGATAAAGTCTGTGTATATCCTTCATCATGCTGATTCCGACCACGTAGATAAAGAAGATCAAAATTCGAATATCCCCCTCTATAATGGAGAGAAGGGACGTATTTCTCACATACTCTGAAAGAAGTGAGGACAAAAAGTATGGCAGCAGAATAAATATTCCCACTGCAAGCACAATGGAAAATACCGTCGTAATTCCCATAAGAATACTTTCACCTCTGCCTCCGGACACTTTATCAAGCGCCTTATCTAACTTCGTCTCCTTAGCATCCTCATCCTCATAGAAGGATGCGGAATAATTCAGAGCCTTCATTCCTATACGCAGAGAATCAATAAAATTAAACACTCCTCTGATAAAAGGAATTTTAGTAAGCACACTTCCCTGAAAGATGCTGTGAAACACTTCCACCTCTACGTCGATCTCACCGTTAGGCTTTCTGATCGCCACCGCATAATCATCCTTATTTCGCATCATTACACCTTCAAGAACCGCCTGACCACCTATCCCCGAAGAGCGATTGCATTTACTCTTTTTCATATCGCCTTATGCCTTTCCTATTAAAACAAGAAAAATAAGGTTGAGATGCAACACCTCAACCTTTTCACACATAACTATTTGCTTTCTACACCATACTTCTTATTGAACTTATCAATACGTCCGTCAGCTCTTGCAGCCTTTTGCTGGCCTGTGTAGAATGAA
>JAUNGK010000180.1 GCA_030524555.1 Bacillota bacterium
TGTTAATATCATATCTAAAACGGATTTCTTAGATTTTTCCAAAATTTGTTATAGGCTCAAGTGCTTTTCTCTATGATTGGCTTTTCAGACAAGCCTTACGGGCAGCAGTATTATTGTGCTGCCTGTTTCTCTTAAATCTGACGAAAGACTGTCCTAAGCCGCCTGCAAAGAAGCAGTATCGCATCCGGGACGGTGCATAAAGGCCGAACTGTTACCTTAAATACTGTACTGGTCTGCCTGCTGCTCCTGCCAGCCTACCATGTCGGCCAGCGTAATATGATCCACCACTCCGTTAATTGCATCATTAATCTTTTCCCATATCCGCAGGGTAACGCAGCTATCCTTTCGCTCACACACCGAACTCCCGGCTCCAACGCAGCTCACCGGTGCCAAATCTCCCTCCGTAAGGCGAAGAATGGCGCCTACTGTATATTCACCAGGATCCTTCGTCAAAAGGTATCCACCCTGTGCCCCCCGGACACTGCGGACAAAGCCTGCCTTATTAAGCAGGGAAATGATCTGTTCCAGATATTTTTCCGAAATTTCCTGTCTTCTTGCCACATCCTTGAGGCTGATCGGCTCCCCCGTATTATAAACCGCCAAATCCAGCATAAGTCTAAGCGCATATCTTCCCTTTGTCGATATTTTCATCTATCCTTCAATCCCTTCACAATTCCGACTGTTTTAATATGAATTGTATATTTTATTATGAGGATTGTCAAGTGTTTCCCCTCCCACTTGACTGTACCAAATGAAAATACTATATTGAAATGTGAACGAAAGGAGAAGTGAACAACAATGGAAATAAGACGTGCAAAAGAACAGGATATGGATGGAATCAATAAGCTCTTGCTTCAGGTATGTCTGGTTCACCACAAGGGCAGACCAGACCTTTTTAAATACGGGGCCAAAAAATACACTGATGAACAGCTGAAGGCTATCATACATGACGACAGCCGCCCTATTCTCACCGCTGTGGATGAAAACGGAAATGTTTTGGGATACGCTTTCTGCGTTTTTCAGCAGCACATCGGTGACAATATTTTAACCGATATTAAAACCTTATATATTGACGATCTCTGTGTAGATGAAACCATCCGCGGTCAGCACATCGGCAGCCGGCTTTATGAAGCCGTTCTTGACTATGCCAAAAAGCATGACTGCTACAATGTTACGCTGAACGTATGGAGCTTAAATGAATCCGCCATGAAATTTTATCAGGCATGCGGCCTGAAGCCTCAAAAAGTGGGAATGGAAACCATTCTGTAGATTATCCCTTTCGATAGCCGGTAGTGTTTACCTCTGCAACCAGATTGTTCAGGTCATCATGCACTTCTATCCGGTAAAAGGCCGTGCTTTTTCCGTTCTTAAGACATTGTGCCCGGGCGGTCAGTTTTTTGCCCTTGGCCGCTCCAATATAGGAGATTGTGGAGTTTAGAGATACCATATCCATCTTCTCCCAATTGGAGGCCACTGCAAAGGCAAAATCTGCCAGCATAAAATACACGCCGCCCATCACAGCCTTTGCCGCATTATAGTGCTTGGGTTCCAACACAATACTACACTTGGCATAGTCCTCCCCGATCTCATCGATTACCGCACCGTTTTCCGTTGCAAACCGATCCAGTTCAAACATCTTTCTTACTTCTTCAAGAGAAGGCTTTCCGCTCATGCCATTTCCTCCTGTATCTGCTTTTCACAGGAACGCATAGCCAGAATGGTTCTTTCAAACAATGTATCAAGCTCCCAGCCTAAATTTTCCGCTCCCTGACGAATGATATCTCTGGAACACCCTGCTGCAAATTTCTTATCCTTAAATTTCTTTTTGACACTGGAAACCTCCATATCCATTACGCTCTTTGACGGGCGCATAAGTGCTGCCGCTCCGATCAGCCCTGTCAACTCATCTGCTGCAAATAAAATCTTCTCCATCTCATGCTCCGGCTTCACATCGCAGCAAATGCCGTATCCATGGGAACAAACGGCATGAATAATGCCCTCTCCCACACCAGCTTTTCTAAGCAGCTCAGGTGCTTTCACACAATGCTCCTCCGGGTACAACTCAAAATCAATATCGTGAAGAAGACCTGCCTGGGCCCAAAAATCAGCCTCCCCGCCATATCCCATTTCCTGTGCATACCAGCGCATCACACCCTCTACCGTCAGTGCATGCTGAATATGAAAGGATTCCTTATTGTACTTTTTTAATAAAGCAAGCGCTTCTTCTCTCGTTAAAATGCTCTCCACTATGCTTACCTCCTGCAATATTTCATTACAAGTGATATCATATCACACCTGCCCAAAATAGCAAGAGGTGCAGCCCTGTCAGCTTTCTCTGCTCTGATACCTTTTCAGCTGCTCATTAAACAGCATGGCGCTTCTTCTGTCCATAAACCACAGGGCCGCATATACTGCAATAAAAACCACCCCAATGGAAATAGCAAGTATCCCGGCAGCAAAAGGGGAAAATATCATTCCCGAAGCATAATTAAGGCCAAAAACCAGCCCTTCAATCATCAGTAAATGAATGAACCTCCGAAATAAAACCTGCCTTACACTCAGCTCCTTTTTCGAATAATTTACAAAACCAAACAGCACAGAAAGCAAACCAAATATAGGTGGTGAAAAAAAGGCGTCATACCCCAGCTTCATCTGAGGAAAAAACAGCATTCCAAGTATTCCCTCCAGTATTGTAATGCAGGTAGTACACACAAAAAAAGCTTTCATCTCTTCAGCCAGTATGCTTTTATTCCTCATCATCCACACCTCCCATAACGATTCTTTTCAGCTTCGGTGCATATTGTCTGGATATCATCAGTTTTTCCCCGTTTTTCATATATGCAAAGAAGCGCCCGTTCAGCGCCGGGCTGATCCCTTCAAGAAGCATCAGATTCATGACCACGGATTTGGAACAGCGCACAAAATGATGGTTCTCATAGCGCTTCTCCACCTCGTACAGGCGCATTTTCACCTCACACACCTGCTCCCTTGTGTAGGCAAATACCTTTTCATCCAATGCTTCAAAATAATACACATCCTCCAGCCGGAAACGCATCATCCGCTGTCCGTCAGTCACACCGGAAAGTTCCTCTCCTTTTCGTGTGACATAAGCTTTAATATCCGTAATCTCCGGTGTGACCTCCACACATTCAATGATCACCTGCTCCTTTGCCTTATCTGGAATTTTTCTGATATGCACCTTCATTCTGCTTTCCGCTTCCTCCTGTCTAATATTCGGATTGTATGTCCAGTTCCTCTTTTCCCTTAAGGTAATGATCAAACCAATTAAGCACAACCCTGTTTACATTCTTAATACATGTTTCGGCATCCACATCCCCTACACCTAAAAGCTTGGCCAGCACCGGGGAGACCAATGGCAGATCAGTATAATTTAAATGTCCCGCATCATGAAATTCAACCCCTCTGTAATCCACAGCACGCTCTCCCACGTAGAAATTCACATACTGCCAGTCAGGAAATTGATCCGATACCTCATCCGCCATTTCACTTGCCGCATCCAGAACTCTGGTGCCATATACATCCAAAACCGGAACAGGATAAGGCTCCTCATTATAAACCTCCATACCGTTCTCAAAGCCGGTATATTCTCCCAGCATGGCTCCTTCCAAATCAATCACCGCATCAATATCCGTCCGCTCTCTTCCAAGCTGAACCGATGAGGCACCTCCCATAGAATGGCCAAACAATCCTATCTTATCAGGATTAATCAGGGAAAAAGGAGCTTGCTCTCCCTGCTTTGCCTTATCTAAAATGGTATCCAGCACAAAGTTTTCATCCGCTGTGCGCAGCGCCATCCATTCAAGGCTGTTTTCATAGGCCTGTCGTTCTGCTTCCGCATCATAGATTCCACTCCCTGCAAATACATTTTTCACAAAATCCATATCTGCATAAGTGGTCTTGCCGTCAACATTTTTCACAAACATGGCATGATAAGGATGACCGATGCTTGCCACCACATACCCGTTTGACGCCAGCTCCATGCAGGTGGAATAATTGCTGTCAATTATGCCGAATGCCCCGTGTGAAAAAACCACCAACGGATAGCTGCCTTCCTCCTTAGGATACCAGAATTTCACCGTAAGCTCGCGGTTTTCTCCCGTATCGGTAAAGGTTTCCGTTCTGCTTTCATCCAGCCACGTAAACTCCCCTGTTTCAACGGTATAGCTTCCTGTAACCGGCAGCCCGCTGTAAGGCGGAAACAAAATCACTTTAAACAATACTACCAGTAAAATCATTACCAGCAGAATAACAGCCGGCACCTTAATCCATCTGCTTACCTTTCTCCTTGCGCTGCTTTCTCTTTTTTCTTCATTCCTATGCATGGTAAATTCCTCCCTGTTCTTATTAAGGCAACCATAGCATATTTTCTTTTAAAAAATGTATGGACGGATAAGTTGCTTTTCAGGCGGATCAAATGCAAAAGCCGGCACATTGTAATTAATTGTGCCGGCCCTCCGCATTTGAAATATATTCCGTCAGATACTTCTTAACCCTTTAATCCTCTCGCCTGCCTGTCCATATCCTCCACCACAATATCATAAATTTCTCCGATGGAAGCACAGTACTCAAGCACCTTCCAGGGTTCATTGGTATGGAAATGAATTTTAATCAATTCCTCATCTCCCACTGCCAAAAGGCAGTCTCCCTTAAAATTCTCGGTAAAGTAATCTGAAATCACATCCTCATCCAAATCCTCTCCCTCGATCAGTAATTGTGTGTCGTACCTGAATTCTAACATTTTAAATCCTCCTTTGATTTTATAATCATGGGAGCCAGCTTATCGACATTTCCTCCAACTGATTTGTTGTATCATTAAATTCAAAGTGATAGCCGCTGCTGCCCATATATATTTCTGAATCAATGTAGTAATTGACATAGTTGCGTTCACCCAGTTCTGCATTTTCACTGCTATTTTCCAAAAGCTGCTCTTTAGTAAGAGTTGCCGGAAATGCAAAGCAAACTGAATTTGCCGCATCCAGAATGCAGTCTGTTATCTCTGCATTCATTTCCGCATCATAGTCAGGCTGCGGCACATAGAGATAATAA
>JAUNGK010000181.1 GCA_030524555.1 Bacillota bacterium
GAGCAGACGCAGGATCATGAACAGACACCGGATCAGAAGGAAAGTGAATCTTCTAAGGATCAGGAGATGGCGGCAGCAAGTGCTTCCCCCGAAAAGGAAGAGGAAACCAAAGAGGCAGCCCCTTCTCCCGAAAAGGAGGAAGAGGATGAGCCGTTTGAGAGATTAGAGCCTCTTAGGGAAAGTACCTACGACGAATATATTAATCATATCTCTGCGGATATTTATGGGGACGCAGGGGTGATCCGGGCTGCCGGATATGAATTTGATAAGGTGGATGAGAGCTATTTTGATGATGCTTTGTTTATCGGGGATTCGCGAACGGTGGGACTTCGCGACTATACGGATATGTCAGAGCATGCGGATTTTTACTGCGAGACCTCGCTTACTATTTATAAGGTGTTGGAGGAAAATTTTAAAGGAAAAGGAACTGTCAGGGGAGCTTTAGAATCTAAAGACTATGGGAAAATATATATTATGGTTGGGATTAATGAGCTTGGACGGGGAACCACAGAGGATTTCATGAGCAAGTATACCGAGGTGATTGATACTCTTCGGGAGCTGGAACCGGAGGCTAAGATATTTATTCAGGCTATTATGCGTGTTTCAGGGAAAAAGGACAGTGAGGATGCTATTTTTAACAACAGCAATATCAATGCAAGAAATAATGCTATTGCAACGCTGGCAGATAATAAACAAATTTTTTATATTGATGTCAATGAAGTTGTTTGTGATGAGGAAGGAAATTTAAATCAGGAATACACCTTTGACCAGATACATCTTTTAGGGGTTCATAATGAGCTGTGGAAGCAGTTTTTGCTTACCCATGGTGTATTAACGGAATAAATTGGATAATAGCGGTAATGAATGCATAAAAATCTCCGGATGAGAAAAACTAACCAAAAGTAAATCATCTGGAGGTTTTTTTATGGATACAGCAGTAGGGGCAATTTTTGAACAGGGTCAGCACAGCATTAAAGTGCCTGTTCCTGTCTATATAAGATCCAGTGCATCGATAGTTGGGACAAAGGAGGGGGAAGGCCCCTTTAAGGACAGCTTTGATGTGGTGGGAATTGATGATAAATTTGGCTGTGATACATGGGAGGAAGCGGAAAGTACGCTGCAAAAGGAAGCTTTGCAGCTTGCTATAGGAAAGTCATGTATAAGCAAGGAGGAGATCAGATATCTTTTTGCAGGTGACCTGCTTGGTCAATGCATAGCAAGCAGCTTTGGACTGGCATCCTTTCAAATTCCGCTTGTAGGAATGTACGGAGCCTGCTCTACCTGCGGTCTTACCCTTTCCATGGCAACGGTTATGATTGCCGGGGGAATGGCGGAGCATGCTGCATGTGTGACCTCAAGCCATTTTGCCAGTGCGGAAAAGGAATTCCGATATCCGCTGGGGTATGGAAACCAACGCCCTCTTTCAGCCAGCTGGACGGTAACAGGAAGCGGCGCTTTTGTTCTAAGCAGCACCAAAAGCGAGCATGACAGGGCTATGATTGCAGGGCTAACGGTGGGGAAGATTATGGACTACGGGCTAAAGGATTCAATGAACATGGGAGCCTGCATGGCACCGGCGGCATGTGATACCATTTACCGCAATTTAATGGATTTCGGCAGGATCCCCTCAGATTATGACAAAATCATTACCGGGGATTTGGGAAGTGTAGGGCAGAAGGTATTATGGGATCTGATGCGAAAGAAGGGAATGGATATTTCCAAGGTGCATATGGATTGCGGCATGGAAATCTATGATCAGAGTCAGGACGCCCATGCAGGCGGAAGCGGCTGCGGCTGTAGCGCGGTGGTGCTTTCTGCTTATATATTGAAGCAGCTGGAAGAGGGAAAGTGGAAACGGGTTTTGTTTGTCCCTACCGGTGCACTGCTTAGCAAAACCAGCTTTAATGAGGGGCAGAGCATACCCGGAATTGCCCATGCGGTGGAGCTGGTAAGCTGTAAGTGAGAGTGTGCAGAAAAATACGGCTTAAGAAGGAATAAGCGGTAAGACCGGAAAAGAGAAAAGTACAATAAATACATGAAACTATAATAGAATAAAAATTACCTTAGTGATATGCTTGTGTTACGATAAGAGCACATTATGACATGCTTGTCATAATGTGCCAGGATATCAGGAGGGTTAATTTTATGGAGAAGATGAAAAACAAAAGTATAGCAGAAAGACTTGCGAAAACCAGCTACAAAAATTTTAATGTCAGTGTTTATTGTCCTGTTCAAAACATCAACAATATTACAGATTTTGACGATTTTGACAGGAAGTTTAAGCTGCTTTATGGAAACGTGAAAATCGGACGTGCTTATCTGGAATGCTACAGGGGGCTTAAGTGGTGCAGTAAGGAACAGCTCCTTAAGGTTAAAGAATTTTTTGAGAGTAAGGGGATAGCAACATCAGGCGGTATTACGACCTGTGGTGACGGAAGCGGTGCAGGCTTTGTGTCTTTGTGCTATTCCAGGCCTGAAGGGCAGGAGATTTTAAAAAAGGCAGTTGCCTTAAATGCAGAGGTATTTGACGAATTTATTTTTGATGATTTCTATTTTCTTAACTGCCGCTGTAAGGAATGTGTGGCGAAGAAGGGCAGCCGTACATGGTCCCAGTTCCGTTTAGACCAGAAGAAATGGATTACGGAAGAGATAGTTATGAAGACGGCTAAGGAGATCAATCCGGATATTAATGTGATTGTTAAGTTCCCTCAGTGGTATGAGGTGTTTAATGAGACCGGTTATGATTTGAAAATGGAGCCTGCATTGTTCGATTCTATCTATACAGGGACAGAAACAAGAAATCCGGCATATGCGCAGCAGCATCTTCCTAAATATTTAAGTTATTTCGTAATGCGTTATCTGGAAAGTGCGGCGCCGGGCAGAAATTTAGGCGGCTGGTTTGATCCCTATGAGTGTACTTATAATTTGACTTCCTATTTGGAGCAGGGTTATCTTACCTTGTTTGCCAAGGCTAAGGAAGTTACATTGTTCTGTTTAGGATCGCTGATTGATGATCCGGCTTATCAGACCTTTCCGGCAGCAGTGGGTCAGCTGTTTGAAGAGGTAGACTCTTATCTGGATCAATTAGGAAATCCTAAGGGTGCGGCAGCTTACAGACCGGAATATGCAAGGGGAGAGGATAATATCCACAATTACCTTGGCATGTGCGGTGTGCCTTTTGAACCCTATATTGATTACCCTGAGAAGGAAAAGGTGATTTTCCTTGCAGAGGGTGCGGCAGAGGATAAGAGGATCGTAGAGAAGATGCAAAGGAGCATGCTGGAAGGGGCAGACGTTATTGTTACAAGCGGCTTCGTAAGAAAGTTAGGAGATGCGTTCAAGGAATTTGTCAATGTATCCTATTCATCAAGAAAGGCGATTGTCAGCGAATATGCGGACAGCAAGGATAACGGAGTGACCGTCACCGGAAAGTATACGGGAGTAAAGCCCATCCTTATTCCACAGCTTGATTACTGCACCAATGATGTGTGGGAGCTTGCGGCAGCTTATGGCATGGACAATAACTTTCCTATCGTTCTTCGCTGCAGCTATGGAGAGGGAAGCATCAGCGTAATTACTATTCCTGATGATATGGGCAATCTGTATAATTATCCCAAGCAGGTACTAAATGTAATTCGAGGGTTGTTTAGCAGGGAAATGCCTGTATCCGTTGACGGGCCTGCGCAGGTAGAACTGTTTGTCTACGATAATGATAAGGTGATCGTAAGATCTGATATGCCTTATACGGAAAGCGTTGATTTAAAGGTTGAAGGTGGTATCAGGGCAGTGAAGGATATCGTTAAAGATGTGGAAATTCCCGTAAATGATGGAAGGGTCACCTTGCAGATGTCCCCCTGTCTGAATTATGTGTTGGAATTGCAGAGATAGATATGGGATGTGTAAAGGAGTTGCCTGCAGGGTGGCTCCTTTTTCAATTATCAACTTTTTTATGAAATCCTATTGACAAGCAAAAATGACAAGAATATAATGCAATATGACAATGATTATTGTCAATTAGACAAAGGAGATTGTCATATGGAGGTGCTGTATGATATTGCGAAATCGCTTGAAAGAACGCAGAGCCGCACTGAATGTCAATCAACAGGAAATGGGGCGCTTATGCGGCGTTTCAAGGCAGACAATCAGCCTGATTGAACGGGGCGACTACTCGCCGTCTGTCACCCTTGCCCTGACGATTGCAAAGGTATGCGGCGTCACGGTAGAAGATGTTTTCTATTTACAGGAGGAAGAAGAAAATGGACAACAACAATGAAATCAAGAAAGCAAACCGTAAGGCAATGCCGAAATTTATGCTCATTATGGTTGTCAGTCTGCTTGTTGGCAGCACGGCAGGCTTTTGCGCCGCAAAATACGGACTGAACACGCTGGCAGACGGTATGAAAAGCGCAGGAGCATTTTTCGGTGCTTATATTGCCCCTTGGTTGATGCTTGCGGCGGCGGTTATCGTACCAGCAGTTTGTGTTCCGATTTATAAAAGCGCAAAGAAACTGCTCTCCTCTTGGGACGGCGAAAACGAGGAAGCTTCAGATGCGATTGATAAAAAACTTTCCATTGTCATCTGGATTACAAGCGCAGCCCTTATTCTCTCGTACTTCCTCATTGCCGCTTCGTATTCCGGTGGTTTTGAAACTTTTGAAAATGAGAATAGTGTTATGTCGTTTTTTGCAGGTATTGTCAGCTTCTTTGCCATTTTGATTGAAGCTGTCATTATCCAGCAGAAGTGTGTTGACGCTGTCAAAAAAACGAATCCCGAAAAAACAGCGTCCGTTTATGACACAAAATTCCAAAAGAAATGGATGGACAGTTGTGACGAGGCAGAGAAGATCATGATTGGGAAGTGCGCTGTTAAGGCGTACAGCGCCACCAATACCGTCTGTACCGTACTCGCTATTGCGCTTGCCGTCTGCGCCCTTATTTTCGGCATAGGGTTTTTACCGTCTCTTGTAGTATGCCTTATTTGGATTGTCAATCAGTCGGT
>JAUNGK010000009.1 GCA_030524555.1 Bacillota bacterium
GGATGAAGATGATGAGGAGTATTACAATGAGAGAAGGGGCTTTGGCGCAGTTATTTATAAGCTGACTCATCTTCCGGCTGCGGACTATGCCGTGGCCTTTACGGGAGTCGCTGTTCTTGTACTTGCAATCATAACGGGAACAATGTATTTAAATGCCAGGAGTACAAAGAAACAGGTAGAGACATTTGTGGATATAGGTGTAGGCCTTGAGGATATTAATGTAATCGGTGAAAAGGGACTTGTAGCAATTGCAGATGCCCAGGCAGCTAAATTAATGGCTGCTACCATGGAGGAAGAAGAGGAAGAACAGCAAGAGCAGCAGGAGGATGACGGAAAAGAAGCAGAGGTCTTAATGAACCTTACTTCCGTACAAAAGGACCTGAAAATTAAATTTGTAAACAGCAAGACAGGCAAGCTGATCTCCAATATTGCCTTTGAGGTAGAAATAGAGAAGCCGTCGGGAGAAACCTACAGCAAAAAGGACGAGGATAAGGATGGTATTATTTATCAGACGGATTTAACACCCGGTAAGTATAAGGTTAAGATTACTGCACCTTCCTCAGACGAAGAATATCTTATTTCCTCCGAAAGGGTAACGATTACGGTTAGAGATACCATTGAATACAAGAAGATTGACGTGGCGGATGAGGTGAAAACCGAGGCTCAGGTCAATGCTGCAGTGGAGGATACCAAGGTTAACGAGACGGTGGTAGAGTCTGCCAATGCGGATACCGTGGAATGGGTAGAGTCCACGAAAACCATTATTGAGGGAACGGAAAAGAATGAGGAAAGCTATGAGAAGGTAGACAGCAGTAAGGTGGCGGATCCGGGCAAGGCGGCTGTTGGTTTCAGGCTGCTTGATGAAACAGACCCCACACCGGAGCCTACCGAAGAGCCGGCACCGGAGCCTGCTGATGAACCAACGCCTAAACCAACGGATGAACCGACACCGGATTCCACGCCGGAGCCTACGGCTGTACCGTCAGCTACTCCTACTGCAACTGCGGGCGCAACTGCTACCCCGAGTGCAATACCGTCAGTTACCCCTACAGCAACACCGAAGACAACTCCTACGGCAACACCGAAGACAACCCCTACGGCGACACCGTCAGCAACGCCCAATAAGGCAGCAAGCGATGATAAGACTCCTTTAAAATCCACAGATGGAGAGGTACTTTACGTTAAGCTGTCCGACGGCAGCTTCCGGGAGGCAAAGTATAAAGACTATTATGACAAGAACATTAAGGAGTTTTACCGCAAAATAAGCAAGACTACCGGAGAATACCGTTATACCGGATGGCAACAGATCGACGGCGTGACCTATTTCTTTGACAAGAATGGAAACAAGGTTACCGGAGATCAGGTTATTCAGGGAGCAAAGTACAGCTTCAACAGCGATGGATCATTAAAAAAGAGCTCGGGAAATATGGGAATTGATGTTTCCAAATGGAACGGAGCTATTGACTGGAATGCGGTAAAGAACAGCGGAGTTTCCTATGTAATCATCCGCTGTGGTTACCGGGGCTCCACCACAGGAGCGTTGATTGAAGATCCTACGTTCAGAACTAACATACAGGGTGCTACCAAGGCAGGTTTAAAGGTTGGGGTTTACTTCTTCACACAGGCCACCAATGAAGTGGAAGCGGTAGAAGAAGCCTCCATGGTAGTGGGATTGATTAAGGGGTATAATATATCCTATCCTGTATTCCTTGATGTGGAGCCAAGCGGCGGACGTGCAGATGGCATCAATGTTGCAACCAGAACAGCTGTATGTAAGGCATTCTGTCAGACCGTTCAGAATTCCGGCTACAAGGCAGGTATCTATGCGAATAAGACATGGTTTAATGAAAAGATAGATGCTCCCAGCCTGACCGGTTATAAGATTTGGCTGGCACAGTATGCGGCGGCGCCTTCTTATTCCAGAACCAGATATGATATGTGGCAGTATTCTTCAAAGGGGAAGGTGTCTGGAATTAGTACGGATGTTGATATGAACATCAGCTATATGGGATATTAAAATTGCCTTTGGGATTAAAATAGAGTATAGTATAAACAAAAATAATAGCAGAGAGGTTGAAAATATGAGAACTTACCTGGTAACCGGAGGAGCCGGATTCATTGGTTCCAACTATATTCATTATATGTTTAAAAAGTATGGTGATGAAATCCGTATTATCAATGTAGATGTCCTGACTTATGCAGGCAATCTTGAAAATCTGAAGGATGTGGAAAACCGCAGTAATTATACCTTTGTAAAGGCTGATATTTGCGATAAGGATGCTATATCTAAAATATTTGCCCAGAACGATATTGACAGGGTGGTTCATTTTGCAGCGGAAAGCCATGTAGACAGAAGTATAGAAAATCCTGAGGTTTTCGTACAGACCAATGTTTTGGGAACTGCGGTGATGCTTAACTGTGCCAAGGCGGCATGGGAAAATCCGGACGGAACCTTTAAGGAAGGGAAGAAATTCCTTCATGTATCTACGGATGAGGTTTACGGTTCCTTAGAGGAGGACGGTGGATATTTTTATGAGACTACCCCTTATGCACCCCATAGCCCCTATTCCGCAAGCAAGGCAAGCTCGGACATGCTGGTAAAGGCATATATGGATACCTACAAATTCCCGGCTAACATTACCAATTGCTCTAATAATTACGGGCCTTATCAGTTTCCGGAGAAGTTTATTCCCTTGATGATCAACAATGCCCTGCAGGGCAAAAAGCTTCCCGTGTATGGTGACGGAAAGAATGTGCGTGACTGGCTTTATGTAGAGGATCATGCGAAAGCTATTGATATGGTGCAGGAGCAGGGCAGATTGTTTGAAACCTACAATGTGGGCGGACATAATGAAAAACAGAATATTGAAATCCTGCATATTATTTTAGATACCTTAAGGGAAATGCTGCCGGATTCCGATCCCAGAAAGGCGTTAGTCAGTGATGATTTGATCAGCTATGTAGCGGATCGTAAGGGACATGACAGAAGATATGCCATTGCACCGGACAAGATTAAGGCTGAGATTGGCTGGGAGCCGGAGACAATGTTTAAGGAAGGCATCAGGAAGACTATTAAATGGTATTTTGAGCATGAGGACTGGATGAAAAATGCTACCAGCGGTCAGTACCAGAAGTATTATGATGCTATGTATAAGAACCGCTAAGATTGAAGTATAAGGAAAATGGAAACGAAGGATGGGAGTGATTTACAATCACTCCCATTTTGTGGTATACTAATAAAAGCTATGCGTACTAAAATTTGATACTATTCGGTACTGGCGAACACGCATGGAAATACATTTAAGTATAGAAGTCGGGAATGGAGGAAATATGAAGGGAATTATTTTGGCGGGAGGCTCTGGAACAAGATTGTACCCCCTTACAAAGGCAATCAGCAAGCAGATCATGCCGGTGTATGACAAGCCTATGATTTATTATCCCCTGTCCACATTGATGCTGGCAGGGATCAGGGAGGTTCTTATTATTTCAACGCCCAGAGATCTGCCTGTTTTTGAGGAGCTTTTAGGAGACGGAAGCCAGCTTGGAATGAGCTTTTCCTATGCCGTTCAGGAACAGCCCAGAGGACTTGCCGATGCATTTATCATAGGCGCCGATTTTATTGGAAAAGACAGGGTGGCACTGGTGCTTGGAGACAATATTTTTTATGGACAGAGCTTTTCCAGAGTGCTTCGCGAAGTGGCTGCCAGAGAGAAGGGAGCTACCATTTTCGGCTACTATGTAAGAGATCCCAGAGAGTACGGAGTAGTGGAATTTGATGAGAAGGGCAAGGCGCTTTCTATTGAGGAAAAGCCCGAGCATCCAAGGAGCAACTATGCGGTTCCGGGACTTTATTTTTATGATAATGATGTGGTGGAAATTGCTGCAAATGTTAAGCCCTCTGCCAGAGGAGAAATTGAAATTACAAGTATTAATAACGAGTATTTAAGGAGAGGAACCCTGATGGTGGAAACTCTGGGAAGAGGCTTTGCGTGGCTGGATACGGGAAATCATGATTCTCTTCTTGACGCAGCAGATTTTGTTGCGGCATTTCAGAAAAGGCAGGGCCTTTATATTTCCTGTATTGAGGAGATTGCCTACAAGAGAGGTTTTATCAATAAGGAGCAGCTTCTTAAGCTGGCAGAGCCGCTGATGAAGACGGATTACGGTAGGTACATGAAAGAGGTTGCGGAAGGATTAGGAGTATAATACGGATTTTTGGAAGGGAGAAATGATAAATGGGAAAAATAACAGTGGAAACATGTGAGATTGAAGGGCTGAAGGTTATCACCCCTCAGGTGTTTGGAGATCAGAGAGGGTACTTTGTGGAGACCTACAATTATAATGATTTTAAGGCTGCCGGGATTGATCAGGTATTTGTACAGGATAATCAATCTGCTTCTGTGAAGAATGTACTTCGCGGACTGCATTTTCAAATTAATCATCCCCAGGACAAGCTGGTGAGGGTAATATCCGGAGAGGTGTTTGATGTGGCAGTGGATTTAAGACCCGGATCGGCTACCTATGGAAAGTGGCACGGAGTTATTCTCTCAGCAGAAAATAAAAAGCAGTTTTTTGTCCCTAAGAATTTTGCCCATGGATTTTTGGTGCTTTCCGATTATGCGGAATTTGCTTATAAATGCACCGACTTTTATCACCCTGGCGATGAGGGCGGACTTTTGTATAATGATCCCGATATTGGCATAGAATGGCCTATTGCACCGGGACAGGAGCCTGTCATGGTTGACAGGGATCGGAATTGGTGCGGCATTAAGGAATATACCAGGAGCAGGTCTGAAATTTGTTAGATGAGGAAAAGACATGGTTACTGATTTGAAGAAAAAGAAGCAGCACAGGCTAAAGCCCCTTCCTAAGCCGTTAGGGATTGGTATTTTTTATGGGATTTGTATTATTGTGGCAATCATTGTGCTGACTCACAACAACCCTCTTGCACCGGATCAGAGGACAGAGGATTTGAAGAAATATTGTGCCTGTGCACTGCTTGCGCTGGCATGCATTATTTTCGGTATCTATTATGACAGAATGTTCATTATTCCCAAAGAGCTTTTTCAGAGCAGAGAGCTGATCTGGAAGCTGGCTAAGAATGATTTTAAGAAGCGCTATGCCGGTTCTTATCTTGGCTTCCTTTGGGCTCTGGTCCAGCCGGTGGTGACGGTGGTGATGTATTATATTGTGTTTGACAGGGTATTCGAGACCAGGGCGCAGATGGTTGCGAGCGGCGTGGAGGTGCCTTATGTGCTGTATCTGACCGCCGGCCTTGTGCCCTGGTTTTTCTTTTCAGAGGCAATCACCAACGGAACCAATGCACTTTTGGAATACAGCTACCTGGTGAAAAAGGTAGTGTTTAACATTAGTATTCTGCCGATTGTCAAGCTGATTGCGGCTACCTTTATCCATCTGTTCTTCGTGGGGGTGCTGCTTGTGGTAGCAGCGGTTTACGGCTATTATCCCACGATATATACGACTCAGGTGATTTATTACAGCTTTTGTATGTTTATACTGGTACTTGCCATGAGCTATTGCACCTGTGCGATTGTGGTGTTTTTCAGGGATTTGGCGCAGATTATCAACATTGGACTTCAGGTGGGAATGTGGGCTACTCCGATACTGTGGGATATCGGAATGTTGAAGGATCATAATATTATTACACTTTTCAAGCTAAATCCGCTGGTTTATATTGTCAACGGATATCGGAATGCCATTTACGGAAATGAATGGTTTTTTGAGCATTTTTACTCATCCACCTATTTTTGGATTTTTACGGTGACCTTATTCTGTATAGGTTCACTGATATTCAAGAGACTTAAAGTTCATTTTGCCGATGTGCTGTAGTTTAAGGCTTATGTGGGATGAATAATTTCGGCAGAATGAAAGAGACGCTGCGGGAGACGGGTAATGGAAGAAAGAGCAATTGCCATACAGGTAAAGGAATTGGAAAAGGCCTATAAGCTTTATGAAAAGCCTTCGGATCGATTAAAGGAGGCATTGGGACTTTCCCGTAAAAAAAGGTATAAGGAGCACTATGCCCTAAAGGGTGTGGACATGACCATCCATCAGGGGGAAACCGTAGGTATTATCGGAACCAACGGTTCAGGGAAATCCACCATTTTAAAGTTGATAACGGGCGTTCTTAATCCTACGGGAGGAACGATTACGGTGAACGGCAGAATATCCGCGCTGCTTGAGCTTGGCGCCGGATTTAATATGGAATATAACGGAATTGAAAATATTTATCTGAACGGTACCATGATCGGCTTTACCAAGAAAGAAATTGATGAGCGCATGGAGGATATTTTAAACTTTGCAGATATCGGAGAATATGTATATCAGCCGGCAAAAACTTATTCCAGCGGTATGTTTGTGCGTCTTGCTTTTGCGGTGGCGATTAACATTGATCCGGAAATTCTGATAGTGGACGAGGCTCTTTCGGTGGGAGATGTATTTTTTCAGGCTAAGTGCTATCACAAATTTGAAGAATTTAAGAAGATGGGAAAGACTATTCTCTTTGTAAGTCATGATCTTAGCAGTATCAGCAAGTATTGTGACAGAGTGGTGCTGTTAAATCAGGGTGTTAAGCTTGGTGAGGGAGCACCCAAGGAGATGATAGACGCATACAAGCAGGTTTTAGTAGGACAGTATCCGATACCGGAGGAAGAGGGAAGCAACTCTCCTTTGGATGTGGAGGAGCCGGATGGGGGAGTAAATCCTGATTTATTAGAATATGGAACCAGGGAAGCGCTGATAGAGGAATACTATATTACGGATGGAGAAGGCAGGAAGTCCAGTGCTATTTTAAAGGGGCATGAGTGCAGTGTGCACATGCATGTGCGATTTATGCAGGATATACAGGCACCGATTTTTGCATTTACCATCAAGAACATTAAGGGTGTTGAGATTACGGGAACGAATACCATGGTGGAAAAGGCGTTCTTAAGTCCGGTACAGGCAGGCAGCGTAAAGAAAATAGTTTTTACGCAAAGACTGGATCTTCAGGGAGGAGAGTATCTGCTTTCTTTAGGAGTGACGGGCTACGAAAAGGAAGACTTTAAGGTATATCACAGACTGTATGATGTGATGAATATCACAGTGATTTCCGATAAAGATACGGTAGGCTATTATGATATGAATTCTTCCATTACAGTGACGGATGAAAAGGAGAGCTATGGACAACAATAAAAGACCGCAGACCATTCACTTATCAGAGGATGAGCTTCTAACGAAGCTTCCCGGCCAGGTTGGCAGGGTTAGTCTGAATTATCAATTTTATCCCGGAGAGGATTTATACAGTGACGGCGCAATTGAGGATGAAATACTTGGTATCGTGAAGGAAGCCTCCAGAGTGGAATATCCTGCAATTATTGAGGAAAGGAAGAGCTGGCCCATACTGTATCATCTTTCACCGCTTAGAGGGAACATTGTAGACTGGCTGCCTGTTAAAGATAGCGATAAGGTGCTTGAAATCGGTGCGGGATGCGGTGCGATTACGGAAAAGCTGTCTGAAAAGGCCGGGAAGGTCACCTGCGTGGATTTGTCTGCAAAGCGAAGCCTGATTAACGCATACAGAAATCAGGATCGCGATAATATTGAAATTTATGTGGGAAATTTCAGCGATATTGAACCGGTATTGGATACAGACTATGACTATGCCTGTTTAATTGGCGTGTTTGAGTATGGTCAGGCCTATATTCATACCCAAACGCCCTATGAGGATTTTTTGAAGATTATGCAGAAGCATATTAAAAATAACGGGCGTATTGTAATTGCAATTGAAAATAAATTTGGACTGAAATACTGGGCCGGCTGCAAGGAAGATCATACCGGGGTTTATTTTGACGGGTTAGAGGGGTATCCTGAGGGAGGAAATGCCAGAACCTTTACCCGTGCAGGCCTGGAAAAGATTTTCAAGGCTTGCGGTGTGGAGGAATATTCTTTTTATTATCCCTATCCGGATTATAAATTTCCTACTACCATTTTTTCTGATAAGAGGCTTCCGAATCAGGGAGAGTTAATTGATAACATGCGCAATTTTGACAGGGACAGGATGGTTCTGTTTAATGAAAAATATGTTTTTGACGGAATTATCAGGGATAACCTTTTTGATCTTTTCTCCAATTCCTATATGGTCGTGCTTGGAGCAGCGCCCCAGGTCAGCTATGTGAAATATTCCAATGACAGGGCGCGGGAATATGAGCTTCGCACGGAAATTGCAGATACAAAGGATGGAAGGGCAGTCAGAAAGCTTCCAATGAATGAGGAGGCAGATGCTCATGTTGCAAGGATGGCCCGTTCCTATGAATTGTTAAAGAAGAGGTATGAGGGCAGCGGACTTTCTATTAATCCCTGCCGGCTGGCAGAGGATGGAAGATGCGTGGAGTTTCCCTTTGAGAAGGGCGTAACGTTGGAGGAGCTTTTGGATCAATGCCTGGAAAAAGACGATCTTCAGGAGTTTTACAGACTGTTTGACCTCTATTTTGAGCTGATTTCATATGGGGAGCAGCAGCCCGTTGCTGATTATGACTTGATTTTTGCCAATATACTGGTGGAAGGAGGCAGATGGACGGTCATTGACTATGAGTGGACAGTAGAAAGGCAGGTTCCCTCCTCGGAAATAGCCTTTCGTGCCATCTACTGCTATATACTGGAGGAAGAAAAGAGAAATAAAATAAATCTTGATTTGATTTTAAACAAACTGGGAATAAGCCAAAGCCAGGCAGAAGATTATCAGGAAAAGGAAGGACAATTCCAAAAGCAGGTAACAGGAAAGCGCAAGGCTATGGGAGAGCTTAGAGCTTTAATGGGAACCTATGCAGTTGATCCTAAAATGCTGATGGAACAGCAGCTTAAGAAAATTCTTGATCAAAGAATACAGGTGTATTTTGACAGGGGAAGCGGTTTTACGGAGGCGGATTCCGTTTATATACCAGATGTTTATCTCTCGGAAAATGTTTTGGAGGCAGAAATTCCGGTAGACGGGAATGTGAGAAACCTTCGAATTGATCCGGCGGACAGAAGCTGCATGGTTAAGATAGAGAGTCTCACCTTTAATGGAGAGGCGATTCCTTATCAAAAAAAGCTTGTGGAGACCAACGGAAAGATTGTCAGGAAGGGCTGCTATCTTTTTGCAACACAGGATCCTAATATTTTAATCAGGATTTCACAGCTTTCCATGCAGGGAGAAAATACGCTTAAGATCAGGATGGAGGTAGCCCCTGTATCAGAAGCTATGGCGGCAGAAATGGCTTGTGCAGTAAAAAAGTTATTTTAGAATAAAGAGCTTTCATTTATGATTTGAGTGATTTAAGGCGGGGAATGACAGTGACATCATTAAAGCAAAGTGTCAAGCAGATATTGATTTGCAGACAGCATAAAAAATATGAGAAGGAAGTTAAAAGTAAAAATCTTTCGTATGATGAATGGATTAAAGCACAGGAGAGTATGCTTGGAATTGATTCCTCTATTGCTTTTAATGACGAAAAAAGTCTGACAAATGATTTCCTGGAGCAGATTTATGGAGGAGAAAAATTGGAAAATGAAGGAAATCATTCAGAATTTGACACCTCTTGTCGAAAAATGGAAGTTTGGGATAAAAATTGCAATGACCGGAAGAAAAATTTTATTTTGCAGCTTTCCGTTTCCATGTTGATAAAAAATTGTGATGCAGTTTTGAAAAATTGCAGAGCTGATGTTATTTTAATAACGATGTATAAGGGAGAAGTCAGCAAAATAGCGTACCCACTTATATGGGAGCAGTTTCAAAAAGATAAAAATTTAATCCTGATTTACGGTGATGAAGATATACGGACAGAGAAGGAGAGAACGGCGCCTTGGTTTAAGCCGGACTGGTCGCCGGACAGATTTCTGTCCTGCTTTTATTTTGGCGGTCTCATAGCAGTTCGAAGAGAGGCTTTGGAAAGGGCATGGAAAGAGCTTCGGAATGCCGGACCTGCTGACGGGATGGAAGAGGCCAGGGGCGGCAGGGAAGCGCTGTATCTGTTATTGTATGAGATGATCAGGCTTTACGGAGGCTTTTCAAAAAGAAGTGATGGTATAAGAAATGATGATGAAACGGTACCGGTGGCTCATATCAGGCAGGTTTTGTTTCACAGCCGGAGCCTTGGTTATGATCAGATATGCGAGCTTAAGCTGCCGGATGAAATACAACATATGCCGATAGAGCAGATTTGTAAAGATGCAGAGGGAGAGAATGGAAATACGGTATCTGTTATTATTCCTTCTAAAGACAATCCCAAGGTATTGCTTCACTGTATTCATTCTCTCATAGAGAGAACACTGTTTCATGGTTCGATGGAAATTATTGTGGTGGACAACGGAAGTAGTGAAGAGAACAGGCGTCTGATCAGCGAAGAACTGGAGAAGCTTAGCAGAGGTAATAATATCGTACGTTATTTATATGAACCTATGGATTTTAATTTTTCGGTGATGTGCAATTTGGGAGCCAGGCAGGCCAGCGGCGGTCTGTTGCTGTTTCTAAATGACGATATGGAGATTATCCAGCCAAACTGGCTTGAGCTTATGACGCAGAAAGCGCTTCTTAGCTATGTGGGGGCCGTGGGGGCAAAGCTGTTATATCCTGATACGTCTGTTATTCAACATGCCGGCATAACCAATCTTCGCGTGGGACCGGCACATAAGCTGCAGTTTTTAAGTGATGAACAGAATCATTATTATGGAATGAACCGGGGAGTTCATAACATGCTGGCGGCAACAGGAGCCTGCCTGATGATGAGACGGCAGGTATTTTGGCAGGCCGGAGGCTTTAGCCCGGAGCTTGCAGTGGCTTTTAATGATGTGGATTTATGCTATACAGTTTATGAGCTGGGATATTATAATGTAGTGAGAAATGATGTGGTGCTTTATCATCATGAATCCTTAAGCAGAGGAAAGGACGGGGAGTCCGAGGAGAAGCAGCAGAGGCTTCTTCGGGAAAAGGATATTCTCTACCGCAGGCATCAGGGACTGTATGGAAGGGATCCCTTTTACCATCCCTATCTAACCACCGATATGCTGGAGGCAGAATATTCTCCTGCAAGCCGGTATCAGGTAACGCTGGATATGCCATGGTCTAAGGTGGAGGATTGCGAAAAGCTGATTGGGAGTGCAAGGTATGATCAATGTCTGGTGGTAGGCATGGAGTGTGCCATGGATATCTATAAATGGAAATACGGCGTAGATGCTTCTGAAAAGGACGGAAGCGTAAGTCCCGATGATATGGGATATTATTTTCAGGGATATTCCTTTGTGATTGGATCTGATAACGCATGTTACAAAAAGACGCTTTTGCTGAAAAACAGGGATAATGACAGGGTTTTTGCCATCTCCGTGGACAACCGCTACCGGCAGGATATTAAAAACAACCTGGCAGATCAGCTAAATGTAGATTTAACCGGTTATGCTGCTAAGGTGCGGGCGGATATGCTGCCAAAGGGGAGCTATCAGTTCGGTATGTTGGCGGAGGATCAATGCTCCAGGCTGAAGCTGGTGAATTGGAGTAACTGGACGCTGGAGGTTAATAGATAAATATAGATCATTGCGAAATGGAAAATTATGAGAATATTCAGACAGTATATTCCGCTCAAATCCTGTTACGCCAAGCGTTTCAATGAGCCTCAGAGATTAAAAACGTGTTCAGCAGAGGCTTCCACGTTTTTATGAGTCTCATTTCCACGGCGTATAAGGCTTTTCGCATAATATATTGTCTGAATATTCGGCAAGTTTGCCAGTTTCGCAATGATCTGTGATAAAGGGAAAGGAGCATAATCAGAATGGCTGATTTCAATAATGATGATTCCATAGATTACCGTCAGGCTTATGAGAAGGAGCATCTTCGCAATGCGGATCTGGCGGGGCGTGTAGCCGATCTGGAAGCGAAATGCGATGACCTGGATTTCAAACTAAACAGGATTAAGAACAATCCTTTGTGGAAAATGTCTGCGCCTTTAAGGAGGGGCATGCATTTTATTCTGCGGCAGAGAACAAGGCTTAAAAACTGCGGAAATCTGCGCGGCGTGATTGCCAAGCTGAAATACAAAAGGATTGAGCGTAAGGCCATGGAACGCTACGGCACAGCCAGCTTTCCTGCGCCGGAGGAAGCCCAGGCACAAAGAAACGCCAGGTTTCCGAGAATGGTTAAAATCAGTATTCTGGTGCCCCTGTACAATACGCCGGAGGAATTTTTGCGGGAGATGATCGAATCCGTTACCGCGCAGACCTATGAGAATTGGGAGCTTTGTCTGGCAGACGGGTCCGATGGGGAGCATGAAAACGTAGGACGGATTGTAAAGGAATATCAGGACAGGGACCAAAAGGGCAGGATTGTTTATAAGAAGCTGGATAAAAATGAGGGTATCTCCGGCAATACCAATCAGTGTCTTACCCTTGCCACGGGAGAATATATCGGTCTTTTTGACCATGACGACATTTTACATCCAAGCGTGCTTTACGAATATGTAAAGGTAATCAATGAACAAGGAGCCGATTACATATATTGTGATGAGACCACCTTTAAGAGCGGCGATATCAACAAGATGCTGACCATGCATTTTAAGCCGGATTATGCCATAGATAATCTTCGGGCCAACAATTATATCTGTCATTTCAGTGTGTTTGCCAGAGAGCTTTTGGACGGCACGGAGCTGTTTCGTTCCAGATTTGACGGAAGTCAGGATCACGATATGATTTTACGGTTGACCGACAGGGCAAGGTGCGTGGTGCATGTGCCCAAGCTCCTGTACTATTGGAGAAGCCATCCGGGCAGCGTAGCTGCCGACATAGGGGCCAAGCCTTATGCTATAGAAGCGGCCAAGGGAGCGGTGGCAGATCATTTGAGAAGACATGGCTTTGAGCATTTTCAGATTACCTCTACCAGAGCCTTTGAGACCATATTTAAAATCCGCTATCAGATTATCGGAAGTCCTTTGATTTCCATTATTATTGCCAACAAGGATCATGCGGAGGACTTAAAAAGATGCGTTTCCTCGATTTTGGAAAAGTCTACCTATGAAAATTTTGAGATTATTATCGTGGAAAACGGAAGTACCAAGCAGAGTATTTTCGACTATTACCAGGAATTAAAGGAAAATCCCAGGATTCAAATTGTAACCTTTGAAGGGGCATTTAACTATTCTGCGGTGAATAATCTGGGAGCCCGGCATGCAAAGGGCGAGTATTTGCTGCTTCTGAACAATGATACCCAGGTAATTACCGTCAACTGGATGGAGGAGCTTCTTATGTATGCCCAGAGACCAGATGTGGGAGCGGTGGGAGCCAAGCTTTACTATGCGGATAAGACCATTCAGCATGCGGGAGTGGTATTGGGACTGGGAGCGCACCGGACGGCAGGGCATAGTCATTACGGACAGCACAGAGATAATCTGGGCTATATGGGAAGGCTTTGCTATGCCCAGGATGTGTCGGCGGTAACCGGAGCCTGCCTGTTGGTAAAGAAAGCGCTGTTTGATCAGGCGGGGGGATTGGATGAGTCCTTTGCCATTTCCCTGAATGATGTAGATTTCTGCTTAAAGCTGCGTCAAATGGGATATTTAAATGTGTTTACGCCGTTTGCGGAGCTTTATCATTTAGAGTCTGTTTCAAGGGGACTGGATGATAATGGAGAAAAGGCACAGCGCTATAACAGAGAGTCTGAACAGTTCCGCAACAAGTGGAAGGAAGCGCTTGATAAGGGAGATCCTTATTACAATCCTAACTTTTCGTTAGACAGAAGTGACTTTGCTTTGAAAATATAGCCATATTGTGGTAAACTATATAGGACTGGTCTGGTGAAGGCGAAAGAGTTTTTCATCAGAGGTTTATAAATATCATTTAAAAGACTAGGAGGTAGGAAAATGGGCTACAAAGAGCAGTATGAATTTTGGCTTACGGATGCTTACTTTGATGAGAAGACCAGAGAAGAACTCAAAGGTATTGAAGGAAACGAAAAGGAAATAGAAGACCGCTTCTATAAGGAGCTTGAATTCGGTACGGGCGGACTAAGAGGCGTTATAGGTGCAGGAACCAATCGTATGAATATTTATACGGTAAGAAAGGCTACTCAGGGTCTTGCTAATTATATTATCAGTCAGGGCGGAAAGGATCGCGGCGTAGCGATTGCCTATGACTCCAGAAGAATGTCACCTGAATTTGCAGATGAGGCAGCTCTTTGTCTTGCAGCTAACGGAATCAAGGCTTATGTGTTTGACGCACTTCGTCCTACGCCTGAGCTTTCCTTTGCACTTCGTACGCTGGGCTGCATTTCCGGTATTGTGATCACGGCAAGCCACAATCCTCCGGAGTATAACGGATATAAGGCTTACTGGGAGGATGGCGCCCAGGTAACGGCTCCCAGAGATAAGGAGATCATTACAGAGGTTAAGAACGTTACCGATTATCATCAGGTGAAAACCATGGACAAGGCCGAGGCAGTAAAGCAGGGACTGTATCAGGTGATCGGCAAGGAAATTGATGATGCATATATGGAAGAATTAAAGAAACAGATTATTCATCCTGACATTATTAAGGAGGTGGCAGACGACATTCGTATTGTTTATTCGCCCTTCCATGGAACCGGAAATGTGCCTGTAAGAAGGATTCTTTCTGAGCTGGGCTTTAAGCATGTATATGTGGTTCCCGAGCAGGAGCTTCCTGATCCTGATTTTACTACGTTGGAGTATCCGAATCCCGAGGATCCCAAGGCATTTACCCTGGCTCTTAAGCTGGCTAAGGAAAAGAATGCGGATATTGTCCTTGCAACCGACCCGGATGCGGACAGACTGGGAATTTATGCTTTGGATTCCAAAACAGGCGAGTATATGCCTTTTACCGGAAATATGTCAGGAATGCTGATTGCGGAATATATTTTAAGAGAGAGAACTGCTACCGGTACCATGCCCGAAAATCCGGCTCTGGTTACCACTATTGTTACTACTAATATGGCAAGAGCTATTGCTAATCAGTATCATGTGAAATTTATCGAGGTTTTAACGGGATTTAAGTATATCGGTGAGCAGATTAAATTCTTTGAGCAGAGCGGCTCTAACAACTATGTATTCGGTTTGGAGGAGAGCTACGGATGCCTGGCAGGAACTCATGCAAGAGATAAGGATGCGGTTGTAGCGGTTATGTGTCTGTGTGAGGTGGCTGCATGGTGCAAGAAGAACGGCATTACCGTTTGGGATCAGATGTTAAAGCTTTATGAACAGTACGGATATTTTAAGGAAACACAGTATGCAATTACTCTTAAGGGTATTGACGGTTCCAAACAGATTGCGGAGATGATGGATAAGCTTCGCAGCAATCCTCCTAAAAGCTTTGGCGAGCTTACTGTAAAGGAACTTCGCGATTATGACAGGGATGTTACAACCAATATGGAAACCGGTGAGCAGACACCTACCGGGCTGCCTAAATCAAATGTACTTTATTTTGATCTCACCAATGATTCATGGTGCTGCGCACGTCCTTCAGGTACGGAACCTAAGATTAAATTCTATATGGGTGTAAAGGGAACCGGTCTTGAGGATGCGGCTGATAAGGTGGAGAAGCTTACCGAGGCATTAAAATCTTATCTGTAAAGGTTAAAAGATTTTGAAAAATAGAAATCGCCCTGATGTATGCTCAGGGCGATTTCCTGTATATGGCCGAAATGTCGGCAGTATGAGGTTCAAACACATGGGAAAAATAGTCAGGGCCAGTAATTTAAAGAAAACATGGAATTATCTGAAGAAAAACGGAATAAGGCCGACATACTATGCCGCCCGGGAACGGATGGAAAGTGCGGCTTTCATGGAGTATTCCTATGAGCAGCCTAAGGAGTCCGTCCTTTTGGCACAGCGACAGGAGCAGTTTGATTCACCTGTTCGCTTTAGTATTATTGTGCCTGCATATGAGACGAAGGAAGAATACTTGCGGGCTATGATTTCATCGGTTTTGGAACAGACCTATGACAATTTCGAACTGATTATAGCAGATGCCAGCGAAAGTGAAAGTGTGGAGACGGTGATCAGAGACTACTCTGATAAGAGGATCAAATACAGGCATTTGAAAAGTAATTCAGGTATTTCATCCAATACCAATCAGGCGCTTATGTATGCAACAGGAGATTATGCGGCGCTTCTGGATCATGATGATCTGCTGACGCCGGACGCCCTCTATGAGATGGCGAAGGAGATAAACAGACAGGAAAAAGAAAATATTCAATTACAGATGTTATATTCTGATGAGGATAAATGTAGTGAAAAAGGAACAGAATTTTTTGACGTAAACAAAAAACCAGAATTTAATCTTGATTTAATTTTATCAAATAATTATATTTGTCATTTTTTGGTGATGAAGCGCCAGCTAATGCAGGAGCTGGGCTTTCGCAGTGTGTGTGACGGCGCTCAGGACTATGATTTAGTGCTTAGGGCAGTCAGCGTAATGCTGGGAAAGGATAAAAGGAGAAGCTTTAAAAGCGATATGCCCATAGCCCATATCCCGAAGGTTCTTTATCATTGGAGGTGCCATGAAGCATCTACCGCAGAGAACCCGGCAAGTAAGCAGTATGCTTATGATGCGGGCAAGAGGGCGCTTGAGGACTTCGTAAGAGCCAGAGGCTGGAAGGGAAAGGTGTCTCATATCAGGCATCTTGGCTTTTACAGGGTAAATTATCAGCCGGATCTTTTAAACAATCGGCTGGATACTGCAGTAGTAGGGGGGAAGCTGCTTGACAAGAAGAATAAAATAACAGGCGGTATATATACCTCGGAAGGAAATCCTCTGTACCTGGGACTTCACAGAGAGTACAGCGGTTATATGCACAGGGCTTCGCTGATGCAGGAGGCGGAAGCGGTGGATATCAGGTGTATGAAGGTATCCCCTGCGGCAGAAAAAATCTTAGAGGAAATGTTGGGACTGCCTTATCTCAGAGATCCCAGAACAGGGCGGTTTGACTGGAGAGACTGCCTGAATAATCATGTGGATTATCTGCAGCTTAGCCTGCGGTTTTGTGAGAAGATCAGACAAAAGGGATGGAGGATTGTATGGGATCCGGAGATGACGGAAAAATTGGAATAATGTGCTAAATGAGGATTTAATAAATGAAAACCACTGTGATAATACCAAATTACAAGGGAATAGAGTACATTGACCAGTGCCTTAAGTCTGTATATGCAGGCAGTGTACCGGCAGAGGTTATTCTGGTGGACAATGCTTCCGGGGATGGCAGCCTTGAGCTGGTACGGGAGCGTTACCCCCAGGCACAGATTATTGAATTTGCTGAAAATACCGGTTTTTCTAAGGCAGTCAATGCAGGGATCAGGGCAGCTAAGACGGAGTATGTACTTCTGCTTAATAATGATACAGTAATAGCTCCAAAGATGGTAGAATATCTGGAAAGAGCAATGGATGAAAGGCCCGGGTGCTTTTCGGCGGCGGCAAGAATGATCAGTTTGAAGGATCATGACAGGCTTGACGGTGCGGGAGATTTTTACTGTGCATTGGGATGGGCTTTTGCAAGAGGAAAGGACAAGCGAAAGGACAGCTATTTATCCCCGGACAGAATTTTTTCCTCGTGTGCAGGCTGCGCAATTTACCGCAGGGAGCTGTTTGATCGGATAGGGCTTTTTGATGAAAATCATTTTGCCTATCTGGAAGATGTGGATTTAGGGTATCGAGCCAACATTTATGGTTATCCTAATTGGTATGTCCCGGAGTCTGTAGTTTATCATGCAGGAAGTGCGGCAAGCGGTTCCAGACATAATGAATTTAAGGTGAGACTTTCGGCCAGAAACAGTATCTATCTTATTTATAAAAATATGCCCATCCTGCAGGTTATTTTAAATCTTCCCCTTTTGCTGCTTGGGCATCTTGTAAAGCTTTTGTTTTTTACGCTTAAAGGACTGGGAGGAGTTTATGTGGCCGGATTAGCGGAAGGGATTGGGCTTTCCTTTTCTATGGAGGGGCGCAGTCATAAGGTAGCCTTTCGATGGAAAAATCTAAAAAATTATCTGTGGATACAAGGGCAGCTGTGGCATAATATGGTAAGACGCTTAAAAGGCTGAGAACCAATTTTGAGTTGTGCTTTTTGTGAGAATATTGTAAAATGTTTGCAAGAAGGTAGCAGGATATGATAAAGGACAATCAGAAGTATTTTAATAGATTGCACTTGTTGGTGGATGCCGTTGTAGTGGCAATCTCTTACTTGCTTGCATGGTATATTAAGTTCTGCACCGTATTTGCCGATACGGAGCCCGGTGCAGGCGCTCTTGATATGAGGACCTATTTTAGTTTCCTCTATTTTGTTGTACCCGAATATATTATTCTATACTATTTCTTTAATATGTATGCGCCCAAGCGTGCAACCAGGCGAAAGTATGAAATAGAGGCGATCATTAAGGCCAATACGGTGGGAATTGTATTTTTCATCGTGTTTTTGTACATGATTAAGCAAAATCATTTTTCGCGGTTCATGATGGGGGCATTTTTTGCAATTAACGTTGTGGCAACCACGATCTGCCGTACCCTGATACGAAATACTCTTTTATATTTCCGAAAGAAGGGATATAACCTTAAGTATATTCTTCTGGTAGGTTATTCCAGGGCGGCGGAGGAGTATATTACCAGAATAAATGCCAATCCCCAGTGGGGGTATGTGGTCAGGGGAATTTTGGATGACCGGATCCCCAGTGGTACCATCTATAAGGGAGTCAAGGTAGTGGGACGGGTGGAAAATATCAAATATATTCTGCCGGAAAACAAGCTGGATGAGATAGCAATAACCCTTGCCCTTAAGGATTACGATCATCTGGAGTATATTGTTGATTTGTGCGAGAAATCCGGGGTTCATACGAAATTTATCCCTGACTATAATTCACTGGTCCCAAGTCATCCTTATACGGAGGATCTGATGGGGCTCCCGGTGATTAATATTCGTTATGTTCCTCTTACCAATACTTTAAATTGGATGGCAAAGCGGGGAGTGGATATTTTAGGCTCGGCGGTAGGATTAATTGTGTCTTCCCCCATAATGCTGATAATTGCTTTGGCCGTGCGTTTTACCAGCAGGGGGCCGATTATTTTTAAGCAGGAGCGTGTAGGGCTGCATAATAAGACCTTTAAGATGTATAAGTTTAGAACGATGGAGATGCAGAAGCCCTCGGCGGAACAGAAGGCATGGACGGTGAAGGATGATCCCAGGGTAACCAATGTGGGGAAATTTCTGAGGCGTACCAGCTTAGATGAGCTGCCACAGCTTTTTAATATTTTGGTAGGAGAGATGTCCCTGGTGGGGCCAAGACCGGAAAGACCTCAGTTTGTTGAGAAATTTAAAGAAGAGATTCCCCGTTATATGATCAAGCATCAGGTACGTCCCGGACTTACCGGCTGGGCGCAGATTAACGGTTACCGCGGAGATACGTCAATTCGCAAAAGAATAGAATACGACCTTTTTTACATTGAGAACTGGACGATGTCATTTGACATTAAAATTATGTTTCTTACTATATTTAAAGGTTTTATCAATAAAAATGCATATTAAGGCTTGGATTTACAAATCTTAAGGATACATTAAAAAGACTGCAAGGGTCTTGCCTAAATGTATAATTTGTGAGAAAATAATGTCTTGTGGGAGATCACAAATGATAAAGCCCATAAAGCATTTAATTTGTAAATAAGGGAGAGATTAATTCATATGGCAACAGCATCTAAAAAACCCGTTAAGAAAAAAGCGGTAAGACATGATGTCGAGAGCAGTGCCAAAAGAAAGAAAAAGGCACCGCCTAAATCAGTAAAGAAACAGGCAAAGAAGAAACGTGGTAAGATTTTACTTTTCATTGTTGAGATTTTCGTACTTCTTTTGATGGTTGTAGTGCTTTACGGTGTTCTTAAGACTGAAAAAGTGGGGAAGGTTACCATCCCTGAGGAGGATATCGTTATTAATCCCGAGGTTAAGGAAAAGCTGGAGGATAGTGACACCACTATGAAGGGGTATAGAAACATTGCTTTGTTTGGGGTAGATTCCACCACGGGAGCACTGGATAAGAATACCCGAAGCGATACCATTATGATTGCGTCTATCAATCTGGATACCGGAGAGTGCAGGCTTGTAAGTGTATATCGTGATACTTATTTGAATTTAAGTAATGATTCATATAATAAATGTAACTCCGCATATGCAAAAGGAGGACCCAAGCAGGCAATCAATATGCTGAATATGAATCTGGATATGAATATTACAGATTTTGTTACGGTAGGTTTTGCAGGGCTTCGGGATACCATTGATGCCTTAGGAGGCGTAGAGATTGACGTTCAGGAAGCGGAAATTTCCCACTTAAATAATTATCAGATCAGTATGGTGGGTACTACCACTGATGGTAAGAACTTTACAGCAAATGCCGGAACCGATTATATACCGGTTACCACGGCAGGAAGACAGACATTAAACGGTCTGCAGGCTACTGCTTATTGCCGTATCAGGCATGTGGGCAATGACTTCCAGCGTACACAGCGCCAGAGAACAGTTCTGCTGGCCATTGCGGAAAAGGCCAAAAAGGCTGATGCTGCAACCTTAAATGATATTGCAAATAAGGTATTTAATGAGGTTTATACTTCCCTGGATTTGACGGAAATTTTAGAGCTTTTGGGCAATATTACCCAGTATGAGGTTGTAGATCAGGCGGGATTCCCTGAGATGGATATGCTTACCACCGGAACCATCGGCTCGAAGGGAAGCTGTGTTGTGCCTCTGGATCTTGCAGAAAATGTTAAGTGGCTGCACAAGTTCCTGTTCCAGGATGATGCGTATGAGCCTTCTGAGCAGGTTAAGGAATACAGTGATAAGATCAAAGCGGATACAAGCGGATATATAAAGTAAAACGCAGCAGTAAAGATATGGAAAGGGACCAGAGGCTGGTCCCTTTTTCTGAATTTATGAAATAGGAAAGTGCTGCAATCGTGATGAAAGTCGAGAGATAGACATGGACATATTGAAGGAAAGGGCAGATGTGATCATTCCGGCCTATAAGCCCTCGGAAAATTTTTTAAGGCTTTTGGAAATGCTGCACAAGCAGACTGTTCAGATAGGGAAAATTATTGTGATTAATACGGAGAGACGTTTCTTTAATGAATTGGTCTGCGAAGAGGAGCTTTTAAAAAAATATGAAAATCTGGTGATCAGACACATAAGCAAAAGGGAATTTGATCATGGGAAAACAAGAAATTACGGAGCTTCCCTGTCAGACAGCCCCTATTTTGTAATGCTTACGGATGATGCTATGCCATGTGATGAGTATCTTGTGCAGCATCTTCTGGCACCGTTTTCGGATCAGCGTATCGGAATGGCTTATGGAAGACAGCTTCCCGCCAAAGATTGCGGAATATTGGAGAAATATACCAGAGGTTTTAACTACCCGGAAAGCTCCGGGACAAAATTTGCAGAGAATATTAAGGATATGGGGATCAAGGCTTTTTTTGCCTCTAATGTATGTGCGGCTTATAAGAGGGAAATTTTTGAGATGCTGGGAGGCTTTATTTCCCACACTATATTTAATGAGGACATGATTTATGCCAGGAAGCTTTTGGATGCCGGATATGGAATTGCTTATGCAGCCGATGCCTGTGTTATACATTCTCATAATTACAGTGGGATTCAGCAGTTTCACAGAAATTTTGATTTGGGCGTATCTCATGGGGAGCATCCAGAGGTATTTGGTGGAATTACTACGGAGTCGGAAGGGATTAAAATGGTCAGGCAAACCTGTTCTTATTTAATAAGGGAAGGACATCCGATGCTGATTGGTAAGCTTTTTTGGCAAAGCGGCTGTAAGTATGCAGGATTTTGCCTGGGTAAGCATTTCAGGAAGCTTCCTAAGGCATTGGTAAGGGCATGCTCTATGAATAAGGACTACTGGAAGCAATAAAAAACAGAAAAAACAAAAAGCTGTCACAGATTGAACACAATTACCGTATACACTTAACTCATAAATTAAGAGAAAAGCAGAAGTACCTGCAATGAGTTTAAAATAGAAAAGAGGTAGTTTGTATGTACGAGAATAATTATCCAAACGGTGCGTATCATTATGAAACAGAAAATACGGCAAATCATATGGGGCAGAGCAATGTGACAAGGCCGGCAAATGGGAAAAAGAATGGAAGCGGAATAGGGAAAAAAATTGCGGTGGCGATCTGCTGCGGATTATGTTTTGGAATTTTCGGCGGTATGGGTTTTTGGGCAGTGAATACGGCAGGAGATTTCTTGAATGAAAGAATTATTGGAGATGCGCAGATTAAGCAGACCGATGAGGAGCCTGAGCAGGATGCGGCAGCGGATGAGCAGGCGGGAACAGAGAGCATGGCGGATGCAGAGTCGGATCAGACATCAGGAATAGATCAGACAGAGCAGGTTTCTGCGGTAGTTACTGATGTTACTGCAGTTGTGAAGGAGGTTATGCCTGCGGTAGTATCCATCAATAACAAATATGTGGAAAAGATGTCCTTCTTCGGACAGGAATACAGCAGTGAAGCACAAAGTACAGGTTCAGGAATTATTGTAGGTCAGAATGATACAGAGCTTTTACTGGTATCTAATTATCATGTGGTAGCTGCAGCAGAGGAGCTGACTGTACAGTTCGTGGATGGTACCCAGGTGCAGGCACAAATAAAAGGAAGCGATGAAGATAAGGATTTGGCAGTGATTGCGGTACAGCTTAATGATATCAGCAGCGAGACTATGAATGAAATTGCAATTGCTAAATTGGGAGACAGCGATTCACTTACGGTTGGAGAGCCTGCCATTGCTATCGGTAATGCCTTGGGATATGGGCAGTCGGTGACCACAGGCGTGGTAAGCGCTTTAAACAGGGCAATTCCCAGTTCAAGCACACAGAGCTATGATGTATCTGCAACAGATACAGAAATTAATACCTTCATCCAGACGGATGCAGCCATCAATCCCGGTAACTCCGGCGGTGCACTGTTGAATATGAAGGGAGAGGTTATAGGCATTAACTCCAATAAGATTGGCGGGTCAGCCGTAGAAGGAATGGGATATGCTATCCCGATTTCCGATGCCAAGCCTATCATAGAAAACCTGATGAGCAAAGAGACCCGCATTCGTGTAGACGAGGACAAACGCGGTTATCTGGGGATTACAGGCGTTGATGTGAGATCAGATTACTCGGAGGATTACGGAGTTCCTCAGGGTGTATATATTTCCTCGGTTATTGAAGGGTCGGCTGCCGATGCGGCGGGGCTTGCAAGAGGATACATTATTACAGGCATTAATGATGAACAGGTGGAATCCATGTCAGAGCTTAAAGAGGAGCTTGCCTACTATGCAGCGGGAGATACCGTTGAACTTAAGGTCATGGTAATGGCTGTAGTGCCGGGCAACTATGAGGAGCAAACCATCAGTGTGACGCTGGGGGCGCAGAGCCAGTAATCAAGCTCAGCTTTCATGCACCGTTAAATGCAGCACTGATTCTTTGACAGCGGCTATGACAGCTTTCGGGATTTAAGGAAACAGGCAGTACAATAATACTGCTGCCCGTAAGGCTTGTCTGAAAAGTCAATCATTGATAAAAGTGCCTGATCCTATAAGAAATTTTGGAAAAATCTAAGAAATCCGTTTTAGATATGATATTAACACCCCGGTTTCAAAACTTGCTTCGCTTCAAACATTGAAACCGGGGTGCACATTTTCTAAAACGAATTTCTTGATTTTTTACAAAATTTCTTCTAAGGCTCATTACACTTTTATCAATGATTGACTTTGAGTTTGCCGACAGGGCAGCTGATAGGTATGTGAAACGTAATAAAATGCTTGCATTCTTTGGAACCGGGGCTCATAGATTGATAAAAAGGAAATAGTATCAATTTGTGGGTGATGGAATGAAAAATCAGTTAAAAAAGCTTGCAAAATATGGAGTTTGCATTCTGGGATTTGCTGCATTTCTTTTATTGGGAGGATGCGGTGAAAAGAAAGATCCCTTGGAGAAAATAAAGGATCTGGAGTTTACCGTGCTGGCGGATGAAAACGTCCCGGAGGAGCTAAAGGCAGTTATAGAGGAAAAGAAAAGTGCTCCCTTTAAGGTAACTTATCAGGATAATGGCTTTTTATACATTTGTGTGGGTTATGGTGAGCAGGTAAGCGGAGGCTATAGTATAGCGGTTAATGCGCTTTACCTGACGGAAAATGCAATTTATGCGGATACCACTCTGCTCGGCTCTGATCCGGCTGATCCGGCGGCAGGAAAGAAGAATACGCCCTCCTGTCCTTATATTGTGATAAAGACCGAGTTTATAGATAAACCGGTGGTTTTTAATTAAAAGGGAAGTTTGATAGCAGCTATGACAGCTTTCGGTATTTAAGGAAACAGGCAGTATTATTGTACTGCCTGTTTCTCTTAAATCTGACAAAGACTGTCCTAAGCGTTTATCAAAGAAGCAGCTGCCTACCCGGGACGGCGCAGGCGGAAGGACTGAATTTAGTTATTGTATGTGTGCTTAAATCTGGAATTTGTCAACAATCTCTTTCAGTTTGGCAACGCTGTCCTTGCTTTCCTTAACCAGCTGGTAGCCTTCGATGGTCTGTGCAACCGCATCGGAGGATTTCTCAGCAATCATGTTGACGCCCTCTGCGGACTGGTGAATAGTCTCGCTGACATTATTGATGGTTTCTGCAATCTCATTAATTTTTTGGGTCAGCTCCGTAATTTCTGAATTAATCTGAGTCATAGATGAGGCAAAGGCGTTTGCATCCTCTTCATATTTATCACCCACATCTCTTAGGGAAGCGTAGTCAGCTACTACCGTATTTTCCAAAAAGTCCATAATAGTATGAATACATTCGGTCATACTGGAGACCGCCTTATTGACTTCTATAACAATTTCGTTAATGCCGTCCACCGTCTGGAAAGTCTGGGTTGCCAGTGAGCCGATTTCTGTTGCGACCACTGCAAATCCACGTCCGGCATCTCCCGCTCTGGCGGCCTCAATATTGGCATTTAATGCCAGCAGGTTAGTCTGGGTGGAAATGTGCTTGATATCCTCTGTAAGCTCATTGATTTTGGAAACTGCCCTGGATTGCTCCACGGCTTCTGCAGTTTTGGCCTTCATGGTCTCATAGATAGCCAAGGCTTTATCACTGGATACGGCTGTGGTATCCCGGAGGTGTTTAGCACGGTTTAGCACATCATGAGAAGCATTCTGTCCTTCCACCGATAAGGTTTGGATATAAGAAGCATTGTGCTTTATTGTGTTTGCATTTTCGGCAATCATGGAAGTGCTGGCGGTAGTTTCCTGCATTCCGGCAGCCAGCTGCTGGGTAGTTGCCGAGTTATCCTCTGATGCTGCATTGTTTTCCTGCATAATGTGGTCAAGCTGGTTTACGTTGGCAAGAATGGTATTTTCAACCTGCTCCAGGCTTACGATCATTGTTCTTAGAACACCGCGAAGCTCACTTACGGCATTAGCCATAACGCCTGTCTCATCCTTCTTGGAGGTGAGCTTGGAACCATGTTCAGTTTTTTGGAAGTTCAACTGTGCGGACTGCTTGACAACATCGGTAATTTTAATGATGGGATTGGCAATGCTGCGTCCGATAATAAGACTTAAAACAATGCAAATAATCATGCATATCAATATAGCAGCGGTTATCTCCCAGGAAAGCCTGTTGGCATTGGTGGAAATTTCGGAATCCAAAGCGCAAAGGGCAATGTTCATATTGTTGTCCAGAGGATAATATACCAGTGTTTTGGCTTCACCGTCATAGGTGTAATGAAGCGCTGTTCCCGATTTGGAAGGATCAAGCAGGGAAGTCTTCAATTCGGTAAGGGAACCGTTGCTTAAGGAAGACAGATCGGTACCGGTTTCTACACTGGGATGGCTGACGATACAGCCGCTGGAGTCATATAAGAATGCGTAATCCGATTGAAAAATTCCGGTCTGTGCTGCCATGTCGGTAATCATGGAAAAGTCAATATCCATACCGATAATTCCTACAGAGGTACCGTCCACATAGAGAGGAACCACATAGGAGATCATATATACATTGATGTTTTCATTCAGATAAGGAGACATCCACAGTGGGGCACCGTTTTCTACAGGGATGTAATACCAGCCTACATGAGCTAAATCAGTCTTATCATACATGGTAAAGTCTGTAGGCGTTAGACTGCCAAAGGGCTCAGTGGTGTTGTTTCTTGACAGGAAAATTCCTGATGTGGGATCTGTAAAGTCAGGATTGTAACGGATATATGAAGTGATGGCCCCTTCCGTATGTTCGCTGAATTTCAGAAAATCGTTCATAATGTCATTGGTATATTGTGTTACATAGGCGCTGCTTCCCTTAAATTTGGAAAAGTCCATTCTGTCCAATGCAATACTGCTTAATGTATCTACAGATTGCTCAATGGCAGTAATCAGGGAATTGATTTCAACGCTCTTTTGGGAGACCGTTAAGGCAAGCATCTGTTCGGCATCGCTGTTGGATACCTTTCGGGAATCATTGATGCTCAAAAGTCCCACAAAAAAGGAAGAAATCAAAGCACAAAGAATAATGCTGAGTGTAATCTTGGTTCTGATTGATTTCAAAAGTAATCCCTCCTTTGTACAATTGCTACACATTAATTTTTAAAACATATTAACATTATATAATAAAATTGTTCATTCTACAATTTTATTGTATAATATTACGAACAGAAAAACGGAGGTCCGTCAAATGGATGAAAAGGTTTTTTATATAAAAGGCGGTATGCTGATAGACCCGGAAGGGGAAAGGATTTATCCTGCCGATCTGCTGATTGAGAAGGGGAAGATCGGTAAGATTATTCCCGTGCAGGATGCTTCCCTTACAGGAAACCACCTGAGGGAGAAAGGGAAGCAGGAAGAGAGGAAGGTACCGGAGGGCGCTAAGGTGCTTCATGCAGACGGGCTTATGATAGCGCCGGGGCTGGCAGATACCCATGTACATTTTCGGGATCCCGGCTTTACCTATAAAGAGGACATAGAAACGGGAGCGGCGGCAGCTAAAAAGGGTGGATTTACCCAGATTGTGCTGATGGCCAACACGAAGCCCTGTGTGGACAATGAGCAGACTTTAGCCTATGTGCTGGATAAGGGCAGGAGCACGGGCATTCATATTCATTCCTGCGTCAATGTATCAAAGCAGATGAAGGGGAAAGAGCTGGTGGATATGGAGCTTTTGGCAGAGCGGGGAGCAGCAGGCTTTACCGATGACGGCATTCCGCTTATGGATGAGACGCTGGCAAGAGAGGCCATGGAACGTGCGGGAAGGCTTGGAAAGCCCATCAGCTTCCATGAGGAAAATCCTGAGCTGATTACCAACAACGGCATCCATGCAGGGGAGGCTTCCCGTCATTACGGCATCAAAGGTTCCCCCAGAGAAGCGGAAATTTCCCTTGTGGAGAGGGATTTAAAGCTGGCAGAGGGAACGGGAGCCGAGATTGTCATTCAGCATATCAGTACCAAAGAGACGGTAGAGCTGTTAAGAGGGGCGAAAAAGAAGGGGCTTCGTGCCCATGGGGAGGCAACGCCTCATCATTTTACCCTTACCCAGCAGGCGGTGATTGAGAAAGGGACATTGGCCAAAATGAATCCGCCTCTTCGGGAGGAAGCGGACCGGCTTGCCATCATAGCGGGACTTGCGGATGGAACCGTTGATGTGATTGCCACGGACCATGCACCGCACAGCACAGAGGAAAAGAAGCGTCCTATTACGGAAGCACCCAGCGGGATTATCGGACTGGAAACCGCCTTATCCCTTGGAATTAGGGAACTGGTGGATAAGGGATATTTGACCCTGCCCCAGTTAATTTACAGGATGAGCACAGCTCCCTGCCGCCTTTATGGTTTAGACGGCGGAGTATTGAAGGAAGGGGCGGCAGCGGATCTTGTACTGTTTGATCCGGGGGAGCGTTGGACTGTAAAGGAATTTGCCTCGAAATCTTCCAATTCTCCCTTTGTAGGGGAGGAAATGCCGGGCGTGGTTTACTACACCATATGCGGCGGAAAAATTGTGTATCGGAAAGAAGAAAGGACGTTACGGCAGGTTCCGGGGGAGCTTGTGTAGGGATTAAGGAGGAATGGAATGAGCGGAAAGAAAAAAACAGGTGCAATAGTGCTTTCACAGAGGATGATTGCACCGGACATTTATGATATGTGGCTGAAAACAGAGCTTGCGGCCAAAGCCGCTGCAGGGCAGTTTGTGGGGGTCTACCCCGGGGACAAGTCTCACCTTCTGCCGCGGCCCATCAGTATCTGTGAGGTGGATCGGCAGAGGTCGGCCTTGCGTCTGGTGTACCGGATTGTAGGAGCAGGAACGGGAGAGTTTGCTTCCTGGCAGCCGGGGCAGGAGGCGGCGCTTCTTGGCGTTTTGGGTAATGGATTTCCGGTTAAGGAGAATGCCCACAGGAAGGCAGTGCTTTTAGGGGGCGGCATCGGGATACCGCCTATGCTGGAGCTGGCTAAGGAGCTGAAGGAGCAGGGAGCAGAGGTAACCATTGTAATCGGTTACCGGGATGATAAGCTGTTCTTAAAAGAGGATTTGGAACAATACGGAAGGGTTTTCGTGGCAACCGAGGACGGAAGCGTGGGAGTAAAGGGAAATGTGCTGGATGTCCTTGCGAAGGAAGACATCTGTCCAGAGGTTATGATGGCCTGCGGCCCCATGCCAATGCTTCGGGCAATTAAGAGGTATGCGCAGGAGAAAGAAATTACTGCTTATATTTCTCTGGAGGAGCGAATGGCCTGCGGCGTGGGAGCCTGCCTTGGATGCGTGTGCAAAACCACCCATAAGGATCATCATTCTCATGTAAATAATGCAAGGATCTGCACAGACGGTCCGGTTTTTGATGCCAGGGAGGTGGATATCTGATGAATACAAAAGTAACGATTGCAGGTGTAGAGTTTAGAAATCCCGTAATGACCGCATCAGGAACCTTTGGTTCGGGAATGGAATACAGCGATTTTGTGGATCTAAATGAGCTTGGCGGTGTGGTAACCAAGGGAGTGGCCAATATTCCATGGGAGGGAAACCCGGTTCCCAGGGTGGCAGAAACCTATGGGGGGATGTTAAATGCCATTGGACTGCAAAATCCGGGGATCGATGTGTTTATGGAGAGAGATATTCCTTTCCTTAAGCAGTATGATACCAAAATTGTGGTAAACGTGTGCGGAAAAAGTGTTGAAGATTACCTTGAGGTAGTGGAAAAGCTTGGAGATACTGCAGTGGATATGCTGGAAATTAACGTATCCTGCCCCAATGTAAAGGAGGGCGCCATTGCATTTGGCCAGAAGGCGGAGTGTTTATATGATATTACTTCCCGGATCAAGGCTAAAGCAAAGCAGCCGGTGATTATGAAGCTAAGTCCCAATGTGACGGATATTACCGAGATGGCAAAGGCGGCAGAGGCAGCGGGTGCAGACGGCATTTCCCTGATTAACACTCTGACAGGTATGAAAATTGACATTCATAAGAGAACCTTTGCCCTTGCCAATAAGACAGGCGGACTTTCCGGCCCTGCCATCAAGCCGGTAGCGGTCAGGATGGTGTATCAGGCAGCACATGCAGTGAAAATTCCCGTTATCGGGATGGGGGGAATTGCAACAGCGGAGGATGCTGTTGAATTTCTGTTAGCAGGCGCCAGTGCGGTTGCCGTGGGCGCTATGAATTTTGTGAATCCCTACACCACGGTGGAGGTAGTCCGGGGAATAGAAGACTACATGAAGAAATATGGTGTGGAGGATGTCAACCAGCTGATTGGCAGCGTCAAATAGAGTCAAATAGAGTCGTTTAAGGATCAAGATGCTTTGGTCTATTTTGCCTTCCTGCGTCATACATTTACAATAAGTACACGCAGGGAGGTATTTTTGTGGAGCTGATTAAGCGGAATATACATATGGACAGTGTAAGATGCAGGGCTTTTACCCAGATGACTCTGGAGGATGATGTGATTATCTCCGATTCCAGACCGGATGCTGCAAGGCTGATTATGGATAGAGGAAACGTAGTGGTAGACGAGGTAAAGACTTCGGATGATCATGTGACGGTAAAAGGAAAGCTTCAATTTTCGGTTCTTTATCTGACGGAAAGAGGAAGCGGAGATACGAATAAAAGCGATGTGGCTGACATGGAGGGCAGCATTCCCTTTGAAGAAATGGTCTTTATGGAAGGGGTGCGGGGCGGCGATAATGTAAACGTGAATTGGGAGATTGAGGATTTGAGTATCGGGCTGATTAATTCCCGAAAGCTCAGTATACAGTCTTTGGTGGGACTTACCCTTACCTGTGAGGAAATCTGTGATGAGGAAACGGCAGTGGATCTTTGCAGTGAGGAGCCGGTAGAATTTCGAAAAAAGACGCTGGATATTGCCACTATGGTTGTGAAAAAGAAGGATATTTTCAGAATCAAGGAGGAGGTGGAAATTCCGGGCAGCTTCCCCAATATTGTATCCATGATCTGGTCGGATATCGTCCCGGGCCCTGTGGAATTTAAGGTGCTGGAGAATAAGATCGCACTGCAGGGAGAGCTTCGAACCTTTTTCCTGTACAGAGGGGAAGGTGAGGAGGAGGAAATCTGCCATTATGAGACCACCATCCCCTTTGCCGGGAGTCTGGAATGTCCGGGCTGTCAGGAAGGAATGATTCCTGAGATCCGCCTGCGGGCAGAAAACAGGGAGGTGGAGATAAGGCCTGATTTTGACGGCGAGGAGAGGGTCATTACCTTTGAGCAATGCCTGGATCTGGATATCTGCATCTATGAGGAGGACAGCGTTGATATTCTGTCGGATGTTTACGGTGTGGTAAAGGAGGTTACCGTTCAGGAGAAAAGTGCAGACTTCAGAAAATTGCAGGCTAAGTGCAGTGGTAAGTCCAAGGTTTCCGGACACTTTAAGCCTCAGGAGGAAAGCATGATGATTCACAGGATACTGCATACCTCCGGTAATTTACAGATTGCGGAAAAGAATGTAGTAGACGGCGGCATAGAAATAGTAGGAACGGTAGAGCTGCAAATCCTTTTTGAATGTAGTAATGAGAAGGAAAGCTATGGAATGATCAGGGGAAGCGTACCTTTCACATATCTGCTTGAGACTGAAGGAAACCTGGAAAACTGTATTTATCCGATAAACGCCTGCATAGACCAGATCACGGTAGCTGTTATCGATAATAAAGAGGTGGATGTAAAGTGTGTTCTTTATTTCCGCTCTAATATTTATAAGAGCTGGCAGGAAAAGATTGTTGAGCAGATCATTGTATCCGAGCCGGATATGGAGAAAATGGCCGCACTTCCGGGAATAGCGGTTTACCTGGTAAAGGAAGGAGAAAGCCTGTGGGACATTGGCAAGCGTTATTATGTACCGGTATCGGCTATCCGGCAGACCAATGGATTATCCAGTGACGAGGTAAAGGCAGGAGATAAGATACTGATCGTAAAGGGAATTTAAGTGTTTAAAATTTATGGTTGTAAAAGGGTTAAAAAAGGAGAGCACTTTAAGTACTCTCCTTTTCGTATTAGGCGTTTAAATTTGGTCAGCTGGATTAGTCTTCCACATCAAGTCCGGCTTCCTTAGCCAGATCGTCAAAGCCCTGCAATACAGCATCATAGGTACGCTTGGAAATGTCGGGAAGATTTCCGCCCCAAGTCTTTTCTGCCTGCTCATAGCCCTTCTTGAATGCGGCGCGCATTTCTTCGATCTTGTCAGGATCGCCGCCGGTTAAAGCAGTTGCAAAATCCAAAATACGCTGTGACGTCTGGGAAACGCCCCAATATCCGTCATCTGCGATATCAGCCTGTGCCTGTGCCTTGGTAGCAGCATCAACGGTGAAATCACCGCTGGATAAAATGCTCCAGATATCGTTTGCGGTATTATAGGTCTGTCCCTGCTTGGTCAGCATTTTTTCAACCAGACTTTGAAGCTGTGCTGTTCTTGCTTCTGCGTCAGCCTTCAGCTTAGCTACCAGATTTGCGTCTGTCTTGTATGTTTTCTTAGCGGTAGTTGCTGTCTTTGCTTCCTCAGAAGGCTCGTACACTACGCCGGTAGTTTCAGCGGCAGTGCTTGTGGTTTCGTTCTTAACTTCCGTCTTGGGTTCAGCGGTTTTAGCCGATGCAGCGTATGTGCTGTAGGTATTGCCGGAACCTGTAACTCCATTTACACTCATAATTTACCCTCCTTGGTTATATTTGTAATAATATTATCGGACATACGAAGGAAAAAGATTAGAGGGCTGCTGAAAAATTAGCCATAATTTTTAAATAATTTTTTAATTTTTTGGCAGGGGGACGTAAATTGACAATGGATATAGGATTGTATATAATTAAGTACAATCCATATGTATAATGTATACAATCAAACAGAGGGAAACAATGCTATGAATTATGTGGAGCGAAAGGCTTATGCCAAGATTAATTTGGGGCTGGATGTAATAAGACGCCGTGAGGATGGTTATCATGAGGTGAAGATGATTATGCAGACGGTAGATATCTGGGACCGGCTTACCTTTACCAGAAAGAGTGAGGCGGGGATTGAGCTGTCTGTGGGCGGTGTGGATTTACCCGTGGGAGAAGATAATTTGATTTATAAGGCTGCCAGACTTGTTTTGGCGCAGGCAGGCATAGATGCCGGAGTGGCCATCAGTCTGCAGAAAAATATTCCCATTGCAGCCGGAATGGCGGGAGGAAGCACGGATGCTGCAGCAGTGTTTCACGGTTTAAATGAGCTGTTCTCCCTTTCCATGAGCATGGAGGATATGATGAAGCTGGGCGTGAAAATCGGTGCTGATGTTCCTTATTGCATCATGGGAGGAACGGCGCTTTCCGAGGGGATTGGAGAGATACTGACGCCGCTTCCTGCGCCGCCGGAGTGTATTCTTGTGATTGCCAAGCCGGATATCAATGTGTCCACCAAATTTGTCTATGAAAATCTCCATGCGGACAGATTGACAAAGCATCCTGATATTGACGGTATGGCAGAGGCGATCAGACAGGGAAGTCTTGACGGGATTACAAAGCGTATGGGAAATGTGCTTGAAACGGTTACTGTCGGAGAATATCCGATTATTGATAAGATCAAAGGCCTGATGAGGGCGGAGGGGGCCGTAAATGCGTTGATGAGTGGAAGCGGTCCTACCGTATTTGGGATTTTTACAGATCGGAGCCTGGCCCTTATGGCAGCGGAGCAAATCCGGATTAAGGAGCTGGCAAAACAGATTTTTGTCACCGGATTTTGCAATGTACGTTGAGGATGTTTGTAAGGAGGTAATGGATGGAAGAACAATTACAGATTGAGATGGATGAGTTTTTACCCCTTCGTGATGTAGTGTTCAACACCTTGCGAAAAGCTATACTAACAGGAACGCTTAAGCCCGGAGAGCGTTTGATGGAGGTGCATCTGGCTAACCGGCTGGGGGTCAGCAGAACGCCGATCCGCGAAGCGATCCGAAAGCTGGAGCTGGAGGGACTGGTCATCATGATTCCCAGGCGTGGGGCAGAGGTGGCAAGAATCACCGAGAAGAGTCTTAAGGATGTGCTGGAGGTGAGAAGAGCTCTTGATGCCTTAAGCGTGGAGCTTGCCTGTGACCGGATCACAAGTGAGGATACTAAGCGCCTTTGGGAGGCCTGTCAGGAGTTTGAACGGGCAGCAAGAGGAAAGGATGCTTCTGTGATTGCCAAGGCGGATGTGGCGCTCCATGACATTATTGTGGAGGCTACCGGAAATT
>JAUNGK010000010.1 GCA_030524555.1 Bacillota bacterium
AGGGATCTTGCCATAATCATCTGGTTCTTCATGCTGCAGAATGCCAGCTTCTTGGAGCAGGTATTTCCGCAGTGGAATCCCATAAAGGTATCCTGATGAGTATAATTAAATTTGCCTTTAATGGACTCTTCATACATATCAGCGGGAACACTGTTGTTGATGTCAAGCAGGGTTACGATATCGTTACTTACCGCTGTACCGATGAACTCGCTTAAGCATCCGTAAATATCAACCTCGCAGGATACAGGAATGCCCATACCTGTAAGACGGCTGTTTACATAACAAGGTACGAATCCAAACTGTGTCTGGAATGCAGGCCAGCACTTGCCGGCAATTGCAACATACTCACGATACCCCTTGTGAGCCTCAACCCAGTCAAGAAGTGTAAGCTCGTACTGAGCCAGCTTGCTTAAGATTTCAGGCTTCTGGTTGCCCTCACCAAGCTCTTCTTCCATTTCCTTCACCTTAGCAGGAATTCTCTCGTCACCTTCATGCTTATTGAATGCTTCAAACAAATCAAGCTCGGAGTTCTCTTCGATTTCAACACCCAGATTGTAAAGCTGCTTAATAGGAGCATTACATGCAAGGAAGTTTAAAGGTCTTGGACCGAAGCTGATGATCTTCAGGCTCTTTAATCCTACGATTGCTCTCGCAATAGGAACAAACTCATTAATCATATCAGCGCACTCTGCAGCTGTTCCAACCGGATATTCAGGGATGTATGCCTTAATATTGCGAAGCTTTAAATTGTAGCTTGCATTCAGCATACCGCAGTATGCATCTCCACGTCCTCCGATCAGGTCATTCTGTGATTCCTCTGCTGCTGCAACGAACATAGCCGGTCCGTCAAAATGCTTGGCAAGAAGTGTTTCGGAAATCTCAGGACCAAAGTTTCCAAGATAAACGCAAAGAGCATTACATCCTTCCTTCTTAATATCCTCCAGTGCCTGAACCATGTGGATCTCACTTTCCACAATACAGATAGGGCATTCATAGATATCCGCAGCATCATATTTAGCCTTGTATGCCTCTACCAATGCTTTTCTTCTGTTAACGGACAGAGACTCCGGGAAGCAGTCACGGCTTACCGCAACAATTCCGATTTTCACCTTGGGTAAATTATTCATTTTTCAATCCTCCTGTTATGAATAAAATAATTTTTTGTTATTCGTTGATACAAAGATTCCTGCCCACCAGTCCCATAGGGCTTCCTTCCGGCAGGCCTCCTTCGGGATGTCCGAGAAGCCACTTATTCTTGGCAGTCAAATGACCGTCCTCACCGCCCTGATGCTCCTTATCCAGATCCAGATTGGTTCCCCTGGGAAGAACAATTGCTACCTTAAAGCCTGCGCCGTCTACCCCGCAGGGTGCATAATGCAGTGTGGTTGCATAGACTTCAACAGCGGTTCCCTTAGGTACCAGAAATGCCTCTACCAATGAAGTATCATAAGTGAAATCATCCGTAATATCCTGCTGGCTCCCCAACATCAAAATAGCATCCGTAGCCGCTACATTGATTTCAGAGCTTCTGTGGTACTCAAGTGCATTCAACATAGAGTTATGTCCGTTGCAGTAACCGATCTGAATGGGCAGTTCTCCGTAGGTCTTGTCCGTAAGCTCCTTCATTACCGGAAGCGCTTCTAACGCTTCAAGTCCCGGAACATACTCTACTCCCTCGGGAAGGGGGGTAGCTTCCTCCATAACTGCTATCAGTTCAGAAAAGTCAACATCCTTAACAATCTTCCCGTACTTCCTGAAACGATCATCCGTAACACTGTAAACCTTCATACCTTTCTTCCTTTCTTATATTATATTTAGTGCTGTATTGTTATTTAATAATGTCAAACAAAGGCTTGCATGCAGGATAGATTTCCTTAAACTGCTGATATCTGGTTTCATACTTCGCTACCAGTTCAGGCTCCGGCTCTACCGTATCAATAATCTTAACGATCTTAGCTGCTGCCGCCTCCACACTTTCATATTCACCGCAGGCTACCGCTGCCAGCATTGCGCCGCCAAGTGCCGGACCCTCTTCACTTTCAATCACATCTACCTTAAGATTTAAGATATTGGCAATCATTCTTTTCCAGAGAGGGCTCTTTGCGCCGCCGCCGCAGATTTTAGTTCTCTCAAGCTTAATTCCAAGAGATTTGGCAACCTCAAGGGAATCGCGAAGTGCAAATGCAACACCCTCCAAAACAGCCTGGGTCATATCGGCTCTTGAGGTATCCATGGTCATACCGATAAAGGTTCCTCTGGCGTTAGGATTGTTGTGGGGCGATCTTTCTCCCATCAGATAAGGCAGGAAGTATACGTGATTTTCACCCAACCTGGTAATATCCTTCTGCTCTGCCGCATACTGATCGGTTCCGATGATCTCTTCCATCCACCACTTATTGCAGGACGCTGCACTGAGCATACAGCCCATCAGGTGATAATTACCGTCCGCATGGGCAAAAGCATGAAGCGCATTGTACTTATCTACTCCGAATTTCTTAGAAGAGATAAAGATGGTTCCGCTGGTACCGAGAGATATATTACACATGCCCTCTCCTACCGTTCCGGTTCCTACGGCTGCTGCCGCATTGTCCCCTGCGCCTGCCGCTACCTTGACGGTTTCGGGAATGCCAAGCTCCTTGGCAATTTCCTGGGTTACATTGCCCACGCACTCATAGCTCTCGAAAAGCTTAGGAAGCATATCCATGGTAATTCCACAGATATCACACATTTCCTTGGACCAGCAGCGGTTCTTAACGTCTAAAATCAGCATACCGGAAGCATCCGAAACGTCTGTACAGTGAACTCCCGTCAGCTTATAGGCAATATAATCCTTAGGAAGCATAATTTTGGCAATCCTGGCAAAATTCTCCGGCTCCTTGTTCTTCACCCACAAAATCTTGGGAGCGGTAAAACCGGTAAATGATATATTGGCGGTATACTGGGAAAGCTTATCCTTTCCGATCACATTATTTAAATAGTCACATTCCTCAAAGGTTCTTCCGTCATTCCACAAAAGTGCAGGCCGGATTACCTGATCGTCCTTATCCAAAATAACAAGCCCGTGCATCTGGCCTCCGAAACTGATACCTGCGATCTGGCTCTTGTCAGCCTCTGCGATCAGTTCCTTAATTCCTTCCATGGTCTGTGTAAACCAATCCTCTGGCTTTTGCTCAGACCATCCCGGATTGGGAAAATAAATGGGGTACTCTCTGGATACGATCTTCTGAATCTGACCCTCTCCATTCATCAAAAGCAGCTTTACAGCGCTTGTACCCAAATCAACACCTATGTATAACATGATAACCCTCCTTTTTTTGAGATAAGAAAGCCTTCCCAAGTCTTTCTTATCTTATTATAGTAAATTTTCTCTACGATCTCAACTAAATTCCATACTCCACGGTTAAATCCTTAAAGGACGCATATCCCTGCCCTGTACCCTCCGCATAAATACCGTAAGTACATCCGATAAAGCCGCCTGTTTGCTCCGCACTCATAAAACCTGCCGAAAGCTTCACAGGAAGTTCTTCTCCCCAAAGGGCAAAGGAAATCCTCTGTTCCCCGCCGCTTATCTCTAATGCCATCCAGTCATTGTCCTTTGAAAATGACTTAAGAGACCTTTGAAAAAGCATATAATCCTGCCCCTTCTCACGCTTTGAGATCGTTACATAAAGCTCTTCTTCCTGTCTTCCTATTAAAAGCTTTATATAATTATTATCATCATACAGATAGAGAAGACCTGCTCCCGCATCCACCGGCAGCTTCCCTGACACCTGTACCGAAATACGAAAGCTTCGATCCTGCTGCCGGAGCCCCAGATAGGATATCACCCCTTCTGTATCTTCCGGGCGTCCCTTGGAGCATTTAAGCGCACATTCCCTTTCTCCCGTCGCCTTAAAAGTGTCCTCATCAGGATGCCTGAAAAACATAAACCGCTTATCCAGGGGGGTAGAAAATTTCATTTCCATCCTGCTTTCAAAGGCAGGATGTGCATTCTCACTCCACTGATTATTTTGACCGTATTGGTCACTTATATCTGCAGCCGGCTGCTGCCACAATACCTTTCCTTCTCCCGGATTTACCACCGGCCATCCCTCTTCCCATTCCACTCTGGCAAGAAAGGTTTCCCGTCCCAGCTCTGCCGCTCCGTTTAAAGGCCTTGTCCCAAGCATCACCAGATACCATTCTCCTTCCGGCGTATCCACCAGATCACCATGACCGATATTCTGAATAGGATAATTCCGGCCCAAATGTCTGTGCGTAAGGAGAGGATTGCATTTATAATTTTCGTAAGGGCCTGTAAGCGCTTTGCTTCTGGCCACACAGATGCTGTGCTCAAAGCTGGTTCCCATCTCCGCACAGGTGATATAATAATACTCACCGATCCTGTACAGATGAGGTCCTTCCACCCAGCAGGCATCCTTCATAGCACCGTCATATAAGGAATAATCCTTACCCACAAGTTCTCCCTTAGCAAGGTCAAGCTCCTGCAGCCAAACCTCACAGTCACCGTAAAATCTGGCGTTTTTCTTTTGCCTCTGTCCGACGTAATAGCATTTGTCTCCTTCGAAATAAAGGGATGGATCAATGCCTCCGTCAACGCCCTCCGGCACCTTTAAGTAAACCGGATCAGACCACGGTCCCGCCGGATCATCAGCGGTTACATAGAAATTACCGCCATAGGAAACGTTGGTGGTGATCATATAAAAGATCCCCTTATGGTATCGAATGGAAGGAGCAAAAATTCCTCTGGACATAGAAGCGCCATCCAAAACCAGCTGGCTTTTACGTTCAAGAACATTTCCTATCTGCTGCCAGTTCACCAGATCCCTGCTGTGAAAGACCGGCACCCCCGGGACATAAGCAAATGTAGAATTAACAAGATAATAATCCCTGCCCACCCTGCAGATGGAAGGGTCTGGATAAAAGCCTCTTAAAATCGGATTTTGAGCAACCTTCATAAGCAATATCTCCTGCAAAAAATTCTCAATAATATTGTACCGAAAAAGGCCAAAGCCGACTACTCAATAATTGCTATCCAAATATCATTTTTCAACAGTTCATTGACTCCCACCCCTTTCCAACGTATAATCATAGCAAGAATTTTCACTGACTGATTAAGGAGGAATAACCATGCCTAAAGTGACACCCTTTCGAAGCATCCGCCCCATACCGGAACTGGCAGAGCGCATTGCCGCACTTCCCTATGATGTATACAACCGCAGTGAAGCGCTGGCCGAGGTGAAAAGAGAGCCTCTTTCCTTTTTAAAAATAGATCGTGCAGAAACCGGATTTCCAGATGACGTGGACACCTATGATCCAAAAGTATACGAAAGAGCCAGGGATATCCTGTCATCCATGATTGCCGACGGTTCTTTCATTAAGGAGGAGAAGCCCTGCTACTATATCTATGAGCTGACCATGGACGGACGCTCCCAATCGGGAATCGTAGCATGTTCTTCCATAGATGATTATCAAAACAGGCTAATCAAAAAGCACGAAAACACCAGGGAGGACAAGGAGCTTGACCGCATCCGCCACGTGGATGTGACAGACACCCACACCGGCCCCATCTTTCTGGTATACCGCTCCCGGAAGGAGATCAACCGTATTGTAGATGAGGCCAAACAGGCTGTTCCCCTATACGACTTTACCTCAGCAGACGGTATCACCCATCGGGTATGGATTATTTCTTCCGATGAAGACATAGCCCAAATTGAACATGCCTTCCTGCAGCTTCCCTGTACCTACATAGCCGACGGTCATCACCGCTGCGCCTCCGCTGTAAAGGTAGGACTGATGCGCCGTGAGCAGAACCCCGATTATACCGGAGAGGAAGAATTTAACCGCTTTTTGTCGGTGCTGTTCCCTGATGACCAGCTTTATATCATGCCCTACAACCGTGTTGTTAAGGATTTAAAAGGTATGACCTGTGATGAATTTCTGAAAGCCATTCAGGCTGCCGGTTTTGAGCTTACCTGCAGGGGTAAGGAGCCCATAGCTCCTAATGTAAAAGGAACCTTTGGTATGTTTCTGGAGGATAACTGGTATCTCCTTACCGCTAAGGAACCTCTTCTTTCCTCTGATCCTGTGAAAGGACTGGATGTTTCTATCCTCCAGGACTATCTGCTTGGCCCGGTACTTAATATTGAAGACCCCAGAACCGACAAGCGGATTGACTTCGTGGGCGGTATTCGCGGGCTTTCCGAATTGGAGCGCCGGGTTCACAGTGATATGAAGGTGGCATTTTCCATGTACCCTACCTCCATCGAGGAGCTTTTGTCGGTAGCAGATGCCGGACTTTTGATGCCTCCCAAATCCACATGGTTTGAGCCAAAGCTCCGCAGTGGTTTGTTTCTGCATAAATTATCCTGATATCAAAAGCGCAGGCCAGGCAGCCTGCGCTTTCTACATTATGCAAACACGAATCAAATCATGCTTTAAACAAAGTTCCAACTTCTTCTCCATTCAATATTCTGTTGATATTGGCCACATCATCTCCGTTGGCGATCACCATATCAACTCCCGCACCGCATGCAATCTTAGCTGCTGCGATCTTGGTTGCCATACCGCCCGTTCCAAAGGTAGTATCAGCGCCCTTTCCCATAGCCTCTAACTTTTCATCGATACAATCCACATAGCTTATAAATCTGGCATCCTTATTGTTTCGAGGATCGTCCGAATACAGCCCGTCAATATCCGAAAGTAAAATCAAAAGATCCGCCCTTACCATTTCCGCCACATTAGCGGAAAGTGTGTCATTATCACCAAAGTTTTCCTCCTGAATCTGATCGGTGGAAATCGGGTCATTTTCATTAACAATGGGAATCACTCCCATATTCAGCAGCTCATGAAATGTATTTTCCGCATTGGAAAGGCTGATCTCATTGAGCAGAATGCGTTTGGTAATCAATATCTGGGCAATGGTCTGATTGTACTCTGCAAAAAGCTTCTGGTAAATCATCATCAGCCTTGCCTGTCCCACTGCCGCACAGGCCTGCTTAAGGGAAAGCGTCTGGGGCCTCTCCTTGATACCGAGAGCCTTTCTGCCTGCGCCGATAGCTCCTGACGACACAATAACCACTTCCTTATTCTGGTTGCGGATATCCGTAAGCACCCTGACAAACTTCTCCAGCTTATTCAAATTCAGATTTCCCGTGCCAAGATGTGTGATCGTTGACGTACCTATCTTTATAACAATTCTCTTTTTGTCCTTTAAATATGCTCTGTCCACTGCCTGTATTTCTCCCTGTCCTCTTATGATCTGCGGGTAATCCGCCATTCTCCGGCCATTTCCCGGCTGTCAAAAACACAAGCTATATCATACTCTCAAACTGTCTAAAAAGCAAGCCTGAAACCTTTCTTCCATAGCCAGCTCCACATGCCTTATTTTATTTGCATCCTGCTCCATTTCCTGCAAAACCTTTTCCGACAAAAGCGCCATGGAAGCTCCCGTTCCTGCGCAGTTTCCCACATGGGTGATCTTATCCGGCGTAACATCTGGTAAAAGTCCGATTTCCACTGCGCTTTCCTTTCTGATAAAGCTTCCAAAGGAACCGGCAACATAAATATGGGCAAGCTCTTCTCCCTTTATCTGCTCCCTGGAAAGTAAAATTTCTATTCCCGCACGAATGGCACCCTTCGCAAGCTGAAGCTGCCTGATGTCCTCAGAGGTAAGAAATACCGGGTTATCCTTATCGGTCAGCAGAAAGCTGTTTCCCTTTTCACTCTCCATAATTCTTCTGCAAAATTGTTCTCTGGCACCTGCTTTTCTTGCTTCTGCCACGGTATATAAGTATCCGGTAGGATCAATCACTTTAAGCCTCTTTAGCAGGGCAAATGCGTCCACCAGACCGGAACCGCAGATCCCCTTAGGCGCTCCTCCTCCGATTACCTTACAGAAAATATCCTCTCTGGGAAATCTTCCTCCCAGACTGACCTCACAGATTGCCCCATCAGCAGCACCCATTCCCTGTACCACGGCTGCCCCCTCCAGTGCAGGGCCTGCCGCTGCCGAACAGGCATAGGTCTCATTCCTTCCGAACAACAATATTTCCCCATTGGTTCCGATATCCACCGCAAGCACATGTGTTCTCCCGTCACTGTGCTTCACATAGGTATGAACCGCCAATGCATCGGCTCCCACATATCCTTCGATAGCAGGCAAAACAATAATCATGGCATCCTTCAAATAAGAAAATCCCAGCTCCTTTCCCCGCAGTCTTCTGGTTCCCTCATAGTCCTTATGAAAAGGCGCTCTCAAAAGCCCCTCTAAGCTTTCCCCAAGCAGCATTTCACACATTACGGTATTTCCTGCCACGGTCACGCGGGCTATTTCGCCCTCATATTCTGCGGAAGCGCTGCGGGCCATCTCATCCAGCTTTTCTACTAAGATACGCTGCATTTTCTTCTTCTCCTGCGCACTTTCACTGATACGGGTAAGTCTGCTGATCACATCACTGCCCGCATACCTTCCCGGATTGACGCAGGTGTGGGTCTCCAGCCGGGTGCATTTTTTCAAATCCCATAGGCTTCCTGCAATAGTTGTGGTTCCCATATCAAACGCCATTCCAAGGCCTTTTCCCTGATCCGGTACAAAGTCTGCCGGAAACAGCGAAGCCTGATTTTTGCCTGTATTAATATGTTCATAAAGGCTGCAGCCATTACAGCTTGTCTTTCTGCAGCCCGCACATTTCAATCTGGTCATTTTCCGCTCCCTGCTTTTCCACTATGCTCCTTCTGCTTTAGCATACCATAAACTCCTTGCTTTTTTTACTGTTTTTTTCTATTATCATTAGAGGACTTACTATGCCTGCACAAGGGCTGACAGCAGAAAGGATACTTTTAACATGTGGATTGCAGATCATTGGAAAGATTATGAAGTGATAGATACCTCAAATGGGGAAAAATTAGAGCGCTGGGGCAAGTATATTCTTCTTCGTCCCGACCCTCAGGTTATCTGGAATACCCCAAAGGATGCCCCCCAGTGGCGAAAGCTGAACGGACACTACCACCGCAGCTCCAAGGGCGGCGGCGAATGGGAATTTTTCCAGCTTCCCAACGAGTGGAGCATCCACTATCGTGATCTCACCTTTCATCTAAAGCCCTTCAGCTTTAAACATACCGGTCTTTTCCCTGAGCAGGCAGTAAACTGGGACTGGTTTAGTGATATCATTCAAAAGGCTGACCGCCCTTTAAAGGTTTTGAACCTTTTTGCCTACACCGGAGGCGCTACCCTTGCCGCAGCCAAAGCCGGAGCGGCTGTTACCCATGTGGATGCCTCTAAAGGAATGGTCACCTGGGCAAAAGAAAACGCTGCCGCATCAGGACTTGCGGATGCTCCCATCCGCTATCTGGTAGACGACTGCGTTAAATTCGTTGAAAGAGAAATCCGCCGTGGAAATACCTACGACGGTATTATCATGGACCCGCCCTCCTACGGAAGGGGGCCTAAGGGCGAAATCTGGAAGATTGAAGAAAGCGTTTATCCCTTTATCCAGCTGACTGCAAAGCTGCTGTCTAAGGACGCCCTGTTTTTCCTGATCAATTCCTACACCACCGGCCTGCAGCCTGCGGTACTGACCTATATGCTAAGCACCGCCATTGTCAAAAAGCGGGGCGGTCAGGTAAGCTCTTCGGAAATCGGTCTGCCTGTAACCCAAAACGGCCTTATACTGCCCTGCGGCGCTTCCGGACGCTGGGTGTGCTGATGTGCTTCCCTTCTGTCTGCAATGACCGCTTATTCCGTATCAGGCCCTGCATAATATTTGATATCCAGAATTACTCTTTTAAAAATTTTTTTCATGTTTAAAATTTTTCAAAAGGCGCTCCACATCTTCAATCCGCCCAATTACCATCAGATGTTCCTTTTCCTCAAAAACATGATCCGCCATGGGCAGGAGCCTGGTACTGTCCCCCTTCTTCACTCCCAAAATACTGACCTTATATCTGGCACGGAAATTTACTCCCTTGATCGTGTTTCCCACCCACTCCGATGCCACAGGAATCTCAAAAATGGAATATTCATCATTTAGTTCAATATAGTCAAACACATGATTTGCACTGTAGCGCACTGCCACCTTTTCCGCAATATCCCTGTCCGGATAGATCACTTCATCTGCACCGTTCCTAAGCAGAAATTTTGCCTGAATATCTCTGGTTGCCTTGCTGACCACATATCTGGCGCCATTATCCTTTAACAGAGAAGTAATTTCAAGACTGCTTTGAAAATTTGTGCCAATACACACAAAGCAGATATCAAAATTTCTTATCCCTATACTCTTTAACACTTCAACATTGGTACAATCACCTATCTGCGCATTGGTCACGATAGGCATCATGGCCTCAACGTTTTCCTCCCTTACGTCAATGACCATAACCTCATTTTTCAGCTCAACCATTTTCTTACAAAGATGCTGTCCAAATCTTCCAAGTCCAATAATCAATACCGATTTCATGTTTCCCTCATTTCTGCGCCGCTTTCGCGCTCAACTAACCAATTATAATTTTTTCTACCGGCAGCTGCACGGGTGCTGTCTTTTTTCTCTCAGTAAAGGAAAGGGCAAAGGACATGCTTCCAAGTCTGCCACAGTACATCAGAAGAATAATCACAATTCGTGACGCTGCCGTTAAATCTCTGGTAATGCCCGTACTCATTCCCACCGTTCCTATAGCGGAAAGCACTTCAAAAATCACATCCTCCACCGAAAGAAGAGGCTGCATATAGCAGATGAAAATCACTGCTGTCACCGCCATCAGAAGACTAATCACCACCACATTACTTGCTTTTCGTATGGTGTCATCATCCAGCCTTCTTTTGAAGATATTCACCCCACGGCTGTCCCGTAAATTGGACCATACGTACATAATAAGAACCATGGCAGTAACTGTTTTAACGCCGCCTGCCGTCGAGCCGGGACTTCCTCCAATAAACATAAAAAGAGAAGTAAGCAGCTTAGAAGCGGTAGTCAATCCCTCCGTGTCTATGGTATTAAACCCCGCTGTTCTGGCTGTCACGGAGCTGAAAGCCGCTCCAAGGAACTGATCTTTAATGCTCATACCGCAAAGCAGATTGTCCCCTTCAAAAATCCAAAACAGGATTGTCCCGGCCACCAGAAGCAACGCTGTTGAAAACAACGTGATTTTGGTATGAAGCATATATTTATTCCAATGCAAACCGTTTGTCTTCAAATCACTCCACACCAGGAAGCCGATGCCGCCTATTATAATCAATGCCATAATTACAACATTAATCAAAATATCGCCATGAAATGCTGTCAGTGAGGAATACTTGCCTGACCATGTTCCCAGCAGATCAAAGCCTGCATTGCAGAATGCCGATATAGAATGAAAAATTCCAAAATAAATTCCTTTTGACACTCCGAACACCGGAACGAACCGGATGGAAAGAAGTACTGCCCCAATTGCTTCCACTAAAACAGTTCCTCTGTAAACCATTCGTACAAGCCTGACAATACCGCCCATCTGCAGATAATTCATACTTTCCTGAAGGATTCCCCGCATCCGCAGGGATATCCTCTTACGAAGAAGCAGTGCCATCATTACGCCCATAGTCATAAAACCCAGACCGCCCACTTGTATCATCAGTAAAATAGTGAGCTGTCCAAATACCGTCCAGTGAGAAGCCGTATCAACCACTACAAGCCCGGTCACACATGTAGCGCTTGTCGCCGTAAAGAAAGCCGTCAGGAAATCCGTTTTCTCACCCGGCACAGTGGCAGCAGGAAGCAGCAAAAGCAAAGTTCCCAACACGATAACCAGCAGATATCCCATCGCAATAATACGCACATAAGTTAAACCATTCTGTATGCGTTTCAGTACGTTCATCAATCTATTCCTTTTCTCCTGTCAAATAATAATTATCCATTATTTTATACTAAAGTTATCTCAAAATCTACTGCTGCTTTCAATTTTAAAAAAATATAGGAAAATTCCCGCAAGTAGTGTATAATGGTTCAGAAGTGCTTTTATGAATGGAGGATATTATGTCAAAAATAATTTTAACCGGTGACAGACCTACCGGACGTCTTCATGTTGGTCACTATGTGGGCTCCCTGAAAAGAAGAGTGGAGCTGCAAAACTCCGGTATGTTCGATAAAATTTTTATTATGATTGCAGATGCACAGGCTCTTACCGACAATGCTGAGCAGCCCGAAAAGGTGCGCCAGAACATTGTGGAGGTAGCCCTCGACTATTTATCCTGCGGACTTGATCCCAGGCAGTCTACACTGCTGATCCAGTCACAGATTCCGGAGCTTTGCGAGCTTTCCTTTTATTATATGAATCTGGTAACCGTTTCCAGGCTTCAAAGAAACCCCACTGTTAAATCCGAAATCCAAATGCGTAACTTTGAGGCAAGCATTCCGGTAGGCTTCTTCACCTATCCCATCAGTCAGGCTGCCGACATTACCGCTTTTAAAGCTACTACAGTGCCTGTAGGCGAGGATCAGATGCCTATGCTGGAGCAGACCAAGGAAATCGTGCGCAAGTTTAACTCCGTATACGGCGACACCCTTGTAGAGCCTGATATTCTTCTCCCTGACAATAAGGCGTGCCTGCGTCTTCCCGGAATTGACGGCAAGGCTAAGATGAGTAAATCCCTTAATAACTGTATTTATCTTTCCGACACCGAGGAGGATGTACGCAAGAAGGTTATGTCCATGTTTACAGACCCCAACCATCTTCAGGTCTCCGATCCCGGACGGGTAGAAGGCAACCCTGTATTTATCTATCTGGATGCTTTCTGTAAGGATGAAATGTTTGCCGAATATCTTCCCGAATATGCGAATCTGGAGGAATTAAAGGCCCACTACACCAGAGGCGGTTTAGGCGATGTAAAAGTGAAGAAATTTTTGAACAACGTGCTTCAGGAGGAGCTTTCTCCTATCCGTGCAAGAAGAAAGGAATGGGAAAAGGATATACCTGCTGTTTATGAGATTCTTCATGAGGGAAGCCTTGCTGCAAGAGAAGTTGCAGCCCAGACCCTTGATGATGTGAAGAAATCCATGAAGATCAATTATTTTGACGATCATGCGCTGATCGCAGAACAGGCAGAGAAATACGCAGGTCAGAAATAGTTGTGGAAGGTCTAAAATTGTACAGTATTCTTGTAGCGCAAGCTTGCTTAAGCTTGCGCTATTTTATGCCTCTATATACTGCCCTGCCTGTGCCTTCCACATGGCTGCATACTTTCCGTTCAGCAAAAGAAGCTGCTCATGGGTTCCCTGCTCTGCAATCTGTCCGTTTTCCAGCATGATGATACGATCCGCAAGTCTGGTTGTGGACAATCGATGGGAAATAAAGATCACCGTCTTGTTTTCCGTTGCCTCCAGCATGGAATGATTCAGCTGATATTCTGCAATAGGATCGAGGGCGCTGGAAGGCTCATCCAGAATAATCAGTCCGGCGTTTTTGTAAAATACTCTGCCGATAGCAAGCTTCTGGCTCTCACCGCCGGAAAGATTGATGCCATCCTGGGCAAACTCTGTGGTCAGCTGTGTATCCAGACCCTTAGGCAAAGCTTTCGTCCTCTCCGCCAGCCCACTATGGGTAAGGGCGCTTTTCACCCGCTCCAAATCCGTATCCTGATCAAGATCAAGCAGTACATTCTCCGTAACCGTGCCTGCAAAGATCTTGAAATCCTGAAATACAGTTCCTACGGAATGGCGGTATTGTTCCACATCATAGTCCCGGATATTCACTCCTCCCAGCAGAATTTCTCCCTCTGTAGTATCATAAAGCCGCATAATCAGCTTGGTCAGCGTGGTCTTGCCTGCACCGTTATAGCCTACAAGCGCAAGCTTCTCCCCCGGCGCAACGGAAAGAGAAATGTTCCTGATTACATTGCCATATTCCCCGCCGTACGAAAAGGATACATTTTTAAGCTCCAGGGCCTTGGCCTGATCGGATACCGGAAGCTTTCTCTCGCTTTTAATCTGAGGCTCATAATCCATAAAATCAAGAATCTTCTGCACATAAAGGCTGGTCTCCGCCGCATAAGGGTAAACATCTGTAAATACCCTCATTCCTCTCTTCAACTGTCCAAAGGAATTGTACAGAATTGCAACACTGCTGTAGGATAAACCACCCAACACAGCTGCCTTAAATACCAGATAAGAAATATACAGCACATCACTGAAAAAATCATTGCTGACGTACTGGCGCATGAAATCCAGCCAGAACTTTCTTTTCGTATAACGCTTTTCCACCTGATACAGCTGTTCATTTGCTTTCTCAAAATCATCATACAATATCCCGGCAGCCTCCGGGTTTAAGCGAAGCTCCTTTGCATAGTCGCTGAGATAAAACACTCTTTTCACATATTCCTGCTTCCGCTCGTGGGGATTGCGTCTGATCCTCACCTCGTAAGAAAGCTTATTATATAACTGATTAAAGGCGAATCCCATGACAAAGGAAACTACCGCAAACAGAATGGAAAACCTGTCCTTCACAAAGAAATAAATCCCTGTGGAGACAAAAGTACAAATTCCTGCCGCCGTGTTCTGCAAAAAGGTAATGCATCGGTCAATCTGCTTGTCGGCCTCCGATATGGCAAGTACCAGTTCATTATAATAATCGGGATTATCGTAGCACTGCAAATCCAGCTCTTTCGCTTTTTCATAAAGTGCCATCTTCACCTTTCGGCGCACCTTAGGCAGCTCCCTGACTGCAATATAATCAGATATAAAAGAGGAAAACAGCATTTCCGCCGTTATAAATGCCGCCAGTCCCAGCAGAAATATGGCCACCTGACGGAACGGGTAATGAAATTCAGCCGCCTCCAAAACATAACCAATTCCAAAGGTATGCTCCAGAAAAATTGACAACTGGTTTCTGGCTGCATCCAGCGTTAAAAGAATTACATAGGCCGGTGAAGCGGTATAGCACAGGCGGATTAAAAACAGGTTATTTTTCCAAACCTTTTTCACACTATGCTTCGTGCTGACAGTGTCATTTTGTTTACTCATAATGCCACCCCTTCCACCGTATCTACTGCCAGGTAATTCATTGCCTGCTTCTTATACATTTCCGCATAGCTTCCATCCTGCTCCATCAGCTGCCTGTGTGTCCCCTCCTCGATAATCCGTCCCTTTTCCAGCATAAATACCCTGTGGGCATTTTTCACCGAAGACAGGCGATGGGAAATAAAGATCATGGTATGATCCTCTCCATCTTTCATAATGCTGTCAAACAGTTCGTACTCCGCAATAGGGTCAAGGGCACTGGAAGGCTCATCAAACACTCTCACCGGTGTTTTCCGGACAAAAGCTCTTGCCACCGCTACCTTTTGGCTCTCACCGCCGGAAAGCACGGCTCCCTGATCGTCAAATTCTTTGGTCATCATCGTATGAATCCCGGACGGCAAGGTCTGTATTCTGTCATATATTCCCGCTTTTTGAAGGGCCTCTATAACCATCCTGTCCTCATCTTCAAAATGTCTGCCCATAAGCACATTGTCCTTTACGCTCATGCCAAACAGACAACAGTCCTGAAATGCCGCTGCAAACAGCCCCCGGTACTGCCGCAATTCATATTCCCTGATATCTACACCGTTTAATCTGATCACGCCCTTAGTAGGATCATACAGACGCAGCAGAAGCTTGATAATGGTAGACTTTCCCGCACCGTTATGCCCCACCAAAGCCACAATCTCACCACCGTGTATGGTAAAAGACAGATCACGAATGGTTTCCTCCTGCTGATAGGAAAAGGTCACATGATCAAATTCAATGGTTTCCACCTCCCCGGGTACATTTCTTCCCTTCTGGTCCTCCGGAATTTGCTCCTCATATCTCAGAAAGCTCCTGAGATTGTTGAGAAACATTCCGTTTTTCATATTTTCCATAATATTCTCAAACAAGCCAATCAGAATCCATGTAGCTGACACCATGAGGCTGGTCATAACCGTCAGCTCCGCCAACGATATAGCGCCTCTGACCAGATTTCCATGAATTGCATAGAGCAATACTCCCTCGAAAATCACGGTAAAGGTAAACGTAAGACGCCCAAAGTCCATGCTGATAACCCCAAGCGCATATTTTTTGGCAAGTCCCACATTCCGCTCTGTCGCCTCATCATACTGACGGCGTAACAGCCGAAACACATTGGACAATCTGATCTCCTTGGCATAATCCGGCAGATACATAACGCGGTTTACATAATTCAGCACCTTATCATTTACCGCACTTTCCTGATATCGCTTGAATTCCTGTCTGTTTTTCAGATTTCCAAATACAAAATTTCCCACAAGCGGTGAAATGATAAACAAAACGGAATAATGATCTATTTCAAACATGGTATAAAAAACCACCACTACAGCCACCGCTCCCGTCAAAACTCCCCATACGCTGTCTATAATCGCAGTAACCTTTTCCTCCGCATGATCCGCTGCCATCGTAAACCGGTTATAAAACTCCGAATCCTCATAACATCGAAGCTCTACGTTCCTTGCCTTTTCATAAAGTTTCTTATACACACCGTGATAAATTCTTGTATTTGTCAGCGGTACTACAACATTTTCCACATATCTCTTATACAGATTTATGAAAAAAAACATACCGCCGCATGCCAGAATATAAGCAAAAATCCCACTGAATTCCTGCTTTTGATCCAACTGCTCCACGATATGTTTCAAAAAGAAACCGGTGAAAAATATCCATTCAAAATAATCCAATCCCTTTACAAAGAAGGAATGGATGACACGGCTTTTACTGATTTGCAATCCCAACCCAACCGCATACCAATTGTTCCGAAGAGTTTCCCCCGGCTTCTGCTTATTCCCCTTCGTCTTTTTCATATGTCCCGTCTCCCCCTATTTCAAAATCATATCATATTTCCCGGGGAATAGCACTCTATATTTAGGATAATTTATTCCTAAGTTTGTTTTTATCTCCAGCACAAACAAAAATAGACACAATAAAGAACTTCCACGCAAGGCACTTCCACCAGACCAACCTTTCTTCTTGCAATTTTACAAACTTCCTATATACTGATTATGACGGTTTATTACATTATACAATAACAGGAGCATTCATGAAATCATACAAAATTACGGAACTGAAAAGCTTCATGAGCAAGCTGCTGGGCAGCAGCACCTTTGACGGCTTTCTCCTTGCAGAAGCCTCCATCAGTACCTACAATACCTTTGTTATCGACGGCCATATCAATAAAGAATTTTTCACAGGTGATATCAATGATGAGGGCATCCTGCCCTCCTATGAATTTTCCATGTGGCAGGATATGCGCAGCATATGCTTTGATCTGATCAAGGGCAAAAGAACTCCCGTAGGCTTTAAGCTTGTGCTGCATTTGAAACCGGAACTGGCTGATACTCTGCTGAAAAAAGGCAATGCGGCAGTCTCTCTTTCTGATTTAAAGGCCTTTGTTCTCAACATAAAATACGATGGCAGTGAGCTGAACTGCATCACCGCCACCGCATATCATACTTTTGTTTTGGATAAAACCCCTGATCAAATCTGGGATGAATATCTGGTCAGGTTCTTCAATGAAAATTCCATCAGCTTTGAGGCGGGCTGATCTCCCACTGCTTATAGGAGTTCCCCCGCATGTGCGTAACTAACTTACCGTATCCACAGCTGCACCCTTTATATCCTCCTCCAAAAGCTTCATCTCATCCATGATCTTTTTGATTTCCTTTTGAACATCATCCATAACGTCTTCAGAAACAATCATCATCTCCGTAGAGGTCTTGATCTGCTCTCTGAACTGCTCTTCCTCGGCTTTCTTCTCGTCTCTTTCTTCGATCCGTTCTTCTTCCTCTTCCTTCTTCTCCTCTGCCTTCTCGGCTGCCTCTTTCTTTTCCTCCATCTCCTCGTCGATATGATCCTTGGCTTCCTCTATCAACATACCGATGATTTGGTCACTTGCCGCCTCCATAATCTCGTCCGCACTTTTCTCTGCCTTCTGCATGGTCTGGGATTTCAGGCGTTCCAATTCGGTGCCTCTTATTACTGCATTCTCCGCCTCAATCTTCTCCGTCGCCTCATTGACTTCCTTTTCATAAAATTCACCCCCGGACTTCAATTCCAGAGACCGCTGCTGATACTCGCTAAGCCCCTCTGCCTTTATCTGTGCAAGGCGCTTATACTCCTCTTTCGTAAGCTGCACACCCGTTTCCGGCTTTTTGGAGTCAATTTCCTTTTCCAGAAGCTTTAAGTCCTGCTCTTCCTGAGAATCTTCTGCAACCCCGTAACTATCCCGAAGCTGGGCACGTCTGTTTTCTATTTCCTTCAGTTCATCCTTGGCCTTCCCCATATCTTCTCTATACTGCTTAATCTTTTCACGCCTTAGAGCAAGGTCATCATCAATTTCACGCTCGCCCGCCCATGCATCACTTACAACCTTCATTGCCTTCTTCCGGGCTTCCTGCTTTTTTTGTAAAATGGGGTCTATTGCCTTGTTCAGCCCTCCTGCAAAGATATTCTTCTTATCCTGCTCTTTTCCCGCATCCTCATACCTGCATCTGGCACGAAGCGTATCATCCTCCATAAAAATAGTCGTATTCTGTACCTTCATCCAAAACCTCCCTGTTTGCAACACCTGCTCTATCGCTCCTTCGAATGGCAGCCCTACATATATCTTATCTATTTTATCGGATAAATCGGCACTTTTCTTAAGGCTTGTGTCCTTCTAGATACCTAATTCTCTGTGAAAATACTTTAATGGTGAATATCCATATCTTCTGCGAAATTCCTGTTGATGCAGAACACCCGTCCCTTTTATATGCGCCACATAATCTTCTACAAATCTCAATGCTTCTCTTTTAATACGCTTAAGATTCCTCATGGTTTCATAATATTCATCCTGATCTACCAGCGCATCCTTATTATCACAATACTCGTCCTTACTGATAATAACAATTTTGGTATAGTCCAATCCCGATTTATGTGCCCTTGAACGTGCTGATTTCTTAAAATGATACGCATATGTATGTGTAATCTCGGTTCTATAGGGAACACACACATAATAATCATGGTGTGTCGGAAACAGAATACAGGAATACACCCGCTGCCTTTTCTTTAAAATTTCAACATAAGGTGGATTGGGATACGCATGATAAAAATCATCAGACAATTTTAATATTCGAAACTCATTACCCGATAGGCGCATATTTTCTCCTATAGATTTTAACAATGATTTGCTATACAGAATGCTTTGTCAGACAGGAAAACGAGAGGCGGTAACCTCTCGTTAAATTTCTTCATCACCCGGTCAATTTTTATTTTACCGTCCTGTCAGAACCGTCACAGGACTCATCGCCCGGTCAATTGTTATTTTACCGTCCTGTCAGAACCGTCACAGGACTCATCGCCCGGTCAATTTTTATTTTACCGTCCTGTCAGAACCGTCACAGGACTCATCTTTGATGAAGAAGAACATTTTGTTCTCATATATATTATATACAAAGAACGTTTTTTCTACAACAATATTTTTATTAAAAAATGATAAAATCCCGTCTCCATCTTTTTCGTTGACGCTCCGACACCGATAGAGTATGATATTGGTACACGCTTTTCACTATTTCACGAAATTGTCCAACTGCAATTATTCTTAAGGGGGTTACCGAAATGAACAAACAGAAATTACTGAAAAGACTTTCCGCTGTTACTGCGGCCATTGCTCTGTGCGCAGCGTCCATGCTTTTTACACCGTCTGCTGCCGGAAGTGATCAGGCTATGGCAGACGAACAGGTTCACAGTATTTATACCAATGAATTGATACCTGCCTCTCTGGCATCCCAGCGGCCCATTGCGGTTATGATGCCTACAGATAAGAAAGCGCAGCCCTCCTATGGTATCGGAAACGCAAAGGTTCTCTACGAAATCATGGAAGAGGGGGAAATTTCCCGCCAGATGGCGATTATCGATGACTGGCAGGGACTGAGCCGTATCGGGAACATCAGAAGCTGCCGCGATTATTATATCTCCATCGCCACAGAATGGGATCCCATTCTTGTACACTTTGGCGGAGTCTTCTATATGGCTGACCGCATCACTGCACCGGATATCAACAATTTGTCCGGAACCTATGAATACGGTACAGGTGGAGACAGACCGGGGTCAGGTTACTTTTTCCGTACTACTGACAGAAAGGCGCCTCACAATGCCTACATAAGCGCCGAAGGCATTACCAAGGCCAGCAATGCTCTGGGCTATTCCCTCAGCGTCAGACCGGAATATTATAACACCTCCCACTTTAATTTTGCGGAAGGTGTCAATACCCTGGAACAGTATGCTGCCGCTGTTCCCGGCAATGTAATTGATTTATCCAATATTTTTACTTACACCAAAAGCTACTTTACCTATAATGCGGAAACCGGACTTTACTACAAGAATATTCACGGAAAGGCGCAGGTGGACGGGCTTACCGGTGAACAGCTGACATTTGCCAATGTAATTATCCAAAACACCAAATGGTCCAAGCGGGATGCCAAGGGTTATCTTGCTTTCCAGACCATTGACTCCACCGGTGACGGATACTACTTTACCAAGGGAAGAGGCATTCACATCACATGGAAGAAAACCTCCGATTACTCCCCTACCAGATACTATGACGATAATGGAAATGAAATTCAAATCAATACCGGAAAGACCTATATCGGCATAGCGCAGGAGGGACGTGCTGTAATGTATTCATAGCACTAAGCACTGCTTTCATTTAAATTGGTTTATAAAAAGCTCGACGAAAAACCATTTCGTCGAGCTTTTATTATTCCTAGCCTTTGGAGCTGTACTGACTTCCACCGGCCAGCACATCAAAAATATCACTTCCATATTTATTGTAGGTGTAATTTCCTGCATACTGGTTTTTATTAATGAGAGCAAGATTGGTTTTGGCATTGGCAATTACATTTTCCGCCCTTTTTCCAATATCATCCACAAAGGTTCCCTCTTCGCCAAAGGCTGCTTTCAGTAAAAGCGCATCAGCCCCTTCCAGCTTTTCTTTATTAACAGACAGCTTTCCGTCTGCATCCGCTGTGATTCCCAATTCCTCCAGCTGCTTTTGCGCATTCTGAAAATAACCCTTCATCTGCTTTAAATACACACCGTCAACGGTTCCGCCTGCATCCTTTAAGCTTGCAATCATCAGATTATAATCACTGACCAGGTTCGTGACCTCTGCGACTGCATCTGTCTTGTATTTGGCCTTTTCCTCGTCCGTCATTTCTTCCCATGTCTTTGAAGGCCATGACAGCAGCTTCTCTGAACGACTTCTCACACTTTCCGCTGCCTTCTGCATGGAGGTATACGTCTCCTTCTGCTCCTCCTGTGCTTCGCTTAGCCCATATGAGCTTTGATTAGCCTTATTTTTAAGTGAATCAACCAATGCATTGTTATTGCCGGAATTGCTTTTAGCAGCAGCCGCTATCCCTGCACTGCTGTTCCTCATCCTCGACTTAGCCTGGCTGAGAAGCCTGTTTTGAATGATCAGTGAACTAACTCCCTTTGTGTTCATATTTGCACCACGCCTTCCCCTGACACTACTTTATTCATCTGTTATATCGGCTCTTCTCCATCTTTTCTTTAGCCGCTTTATAAAAACACAGCGATACAATCGTACCAACAGACCAGCCCACAGGCCATGCACACCATATTCCAATTACGCCCAGCACCTTCGACAAGATAACCGCCAGCACAACACGCAAAATCAAGTCCGTAAAGGTAGCTATCATAAACTGGTACATTTTGCTGGCTCCCCGCAGCACGCCGTCAGTAACCAGCTTAGCGGACACCACAAAGTAAAAGGGAGCCAGAATACGCAAAATTTGAATACCTGTATCCATTGCCAGTCCCTGTGCATTTTCCATGAAAAGAAATACCAGCCAACGGCCAAGCAGGAAATACACTATCACAATCGGCAGGCATAAGAGCCATACCATCTTAATTCCGGCCTTAAAGCCCTCGTGAATGCGACGATACTTTCCCGCACCCAAATTCTGTGACGTAAAGTTAGAAATTCCATTTCCCAAAGTAGTAAAGGAGGTAATCACCAGATTATTCAGCTTGATTGCCGCCGCATAACCAGCAATAACAGGGGCTCCAAAACCGTTAATCAGGCTTTGTATTACAATATTTCCAATAGAAATAAAGCTTTGCTGTAAAATACTTGGAATAGCGACCACGCAGATTTGTCCGAAAATTTTCCCTGAAAATATCCTTGGTTTTTCTATGCAGGATAAACTCTTCAGCCTCCGAAATACCACAACCACTGCCAGCACACAGCTCACACCCTGGCAAAGAAAGGTTGCCCACGCCACGCCCGCAACTCCCATATTCAGGAATTTAACAAAGGCATAATCCACTGCAATATTGGCTGTAGAGGAAAAGGCCAGGAAGATAAAAGGCGTTTTGGAATCCCCCATGGCCGAAAAAATACCTGTAGCAATATTATAGAAGAACAGAAACGGCAGCCCTGCCACGTAAATATCCAAATACAGCTGCGAGTCCGCCATGATCTCCTCAGGCGTATGAATAAGCGTAAGAAGCCCTCTGCACCCCAGGAAACCGAACAGCATCAACATCATACAAAGAATTCCTCCGCTGATAAGGGTGGTATGTACCGCAGTTTTTACATTTTGATACTCCTTTGCCCCAAAATATCTGCTGACAATCACGGAACAACCAATGTTGCAGCCAAATGCAAACGCAATAAAAATAAGGGTGATTTCATAGCTGTTTCCCACCGCTGCCAGAGCGTTTTCACCCACGAACTTCCCTGCAATCAGGCTGTCTGCAATGTTATAAAGCTGCTGAAAAATAATGCTTCCAAAAAGCGGCAGACAAAAGCTCCACAATACCTTCTCCGGCTGCCCGGTTGTCAAATCCTTATTCATTAATACTGAACCTTCTTTCCTTATGTAAATAATCTTGTATTTTTCACCAGTCCAGATTATAATACAAACATCAACATGTGAAAAATGTATTTTCAGTATGTATATTATGTAATTTTTACATATTAATTATTAATAATGTATATGGAGTAAAATATGAAATCCAGCTATGACCGCTATTATATCTTCTACCACGTTGCCAAATATAAAAGCTTTACCAAGGCAGCCAAGGCACTTTTAAGCAACCAGCCCAACATCACCCACGCCATGAACCGCTTAGAACAGGAGTTGGGATGCCGGCTGTTCATCCGCTCTCACCGGGGCGTTTCCTTAACTCCGGAAGGTGAAACACTCTACCGCCGGGCTGCCATTGCTTTTGAACAGCTTACCTTAGCGGAAGGAGAGCTTTCGCTGGCCACCAGCCTGCATACCGGAAGCGTCACCATAGGCGCAAGCGAGACTGCTCTCCACGGCTTTTTGCTGCTGCATCTTAGAGATTTCTGCGACAGGTATCCGGGCATCCATATCCGTATTCTGAACGACTCCACCAACAACGCGGTGGGCGCTGTCCGATCCGGAAAGGTAGATTTCAGCCTGGTTGCCACCCCTACAGGTGCTTCAAGTCCTCTCATCGAAACCTATCTGTGCAGCTTTCAGGATATTCTTCTTGCAGGAAAGAAATATGCCTATCTGGCAGATAAGCCCCGGCATCTTTCAGATCTTACAGGAATTCCCCTAATCTGCATGATAGAGGAAACCAGAACCTTTGAATTCTATAACCAGTTTTATTACCAGAACGGTCTGACCCTGAAGCCGGATATCGAGGTAGCCACCTCCGACCTGGTGGTTCCCATAGTAAAAAGTGATCTCGCCATCGGATTTCTGCCGTCCTTTTATGCCACCGAATGCATCAGGCAAAAAGAATGCGTCCGGGTGCCTCTCCTTGAGCAGCTCCCCGAACGCTCCATTTGTCTGATACAAGACAGCGGACGCTCCCTGAACGTTGCGGCAAGAGAGCTCCGCAAATTTCTTCTGGAAAAGGCCGCCTAAAAAAGTAACAATTTATTCTTTGGGCCTCCTTGGATACAGGGCTGATTTTTGATAATGGCTTAGGGCAGTCTTTCGTCGGATTTAACAGAAACAGGCAGCACAATAATACTGCTGCCCGTAAGGCTTGTTTGAGAAGTCAATCATAGAGAAAAGTACTTGATCCTATAACAAATTTTGGAAAAATTTCTTCTAAGGCTCATCGTACTTTTCTCTATGATTGACTTTGAGCTTGCCGACAGGGCAGCTGATAGGTATTGGTGCTGCCTGTTTCCTTAAATCCCGAAAGCTGCCATAGACATTAAAAAATCAGCCCTGTATCCAAGGATGCCCAAGGAATGCACTTAAACAAAGCTGTAAAAAATATAATATGCATGCCGCATGTACAGGCTCATTGTCCAGATAAGCAAAAGCACCCATATGAGCAGTATAATCCGGTTTCTATTTCTTTCTCTTTTCCGGAAATTATAGCTGACAACCTCACTTTCCCGTTCCCGCATCAGGCAATTCATCAAATACCTCCGGTTTTTACGCTTTCCGCTTATCACCCGAATTCCCCGGGAAAGACACATCTCATAAAGCTCCCCAGTAGTATAGTCTTCAAATTTAATTCTCTTGAAAATGCCGTTTTCGGCTACATCCCGATAGTGCTTTTCCCTGGCCAGCTTTGCTTCTCCGGTTTCCGTACCGACAAAAATCCCCGTAATGACCCAAATTGCAATAATAGGTATCAGCACTGCTGCTCCCTGCCACAGCACATATTCTCTCCGTTCTCCTATTTCCTTTCCGTTTCGTTGATACAGGATATAGGAATAATCCTGCCCCTTTTCATAGGTTCTGTAATCATCCGGCGTCACTACAATCTGCAGCCCGTCCACCACGAAGTAATACTCCAAATAGTCAGCGCTCCTTGACCGTCCGATGTAAAGCTTAACCTTTTCTTCAATTACATCCTCTATAACACCCGTCTCTTCAGTTTTTTCATAAAAAGCAGGATAGATAATGGATTTAACCGCAAAGGGCAGCGCTGCCCCCACAATCAGAGAAAGAAGAAAACAGCCAAGATAGCAGGCTGTATACAAACGGGGCATCTTATGACATAAATTGACAATAAGACCCTGTACCTTCTTCATATTACTGCTCCATGAGCTTGCACACATCCACCCAGCCTTCTTCCCCGGCATACCTTTCCATTTCGGGGATAGTCAGCTCAATGGCGCTGTTGCTGCTTCCGCAGGCAGGAAAAACAGTCTCAAATCTTTTTAATGACTCATCCAGATAAACCTTTACGCCTTCCTTTACTCCAAAGGGACATACGCCGCCGACGGCATGTCCGATCAGCTCCACCACCTGATCGGGAGACAGCATCTTAGCTTTCGCTCCAAACTGCTTTTTGTACTTGGAATTATCAATCTTTACATCCCCTGCTGCCACAATAAGAATCGGCTGCTCTCCCACCAAAAAGGAGAGAGTCTTAGCAATCCTTGCCGGTGCACAGCCAAGAGCCTGTGCCGCCAGAGCTACCGTTGCACTGGATACCTCAAATTCCCTGATCCGATCCTCCATATCAAACTGTCTGAAATATTCTCTTACTTTGTCAATTGCCATTGTTCCTTCACCTCTATGTACCATAGCTTTCTCAACATATACCTTCGTTCCTTTACCAGCTAAGCGGTTCCCCTTCATAATCCACATACAAAGGTCTTTCCGTCATGGGAAGCGGCTGATCCAAGACAAGCTTTAGAATGGCGTCTGCAGATTGTTCCGGCGTGATCTTAGCAGTTTCATCAAGATGTCCCCGCATATAGGTGGCCACATGACCAGGGTGAATTGCAATCACCCTGCCTCCCTCCTTGCTGATCTTATTATGTACCAAGGCAGACTGCATATTGTTTGCAGCCTTGGACATACAGTAGGCAAACCAGCCCTCTCTTTCACACTGTCCGATACTGCCGGCCTCGGACGAAATGTTGACAATCAGCTTCTGATCGCTTTTCATTACATGCGCAGCCAATGCATTGGTCACCCGCAGAGTTCCCAAAGCGTTTACATTGATGACCTGCTTCATCTCCTCAAAATCCAGTTCATCATAAATATCCTTATTAATATCCCCCAGAATTCCCGCATTGTTGATCAAAAGATTTAAACAGGGAGCCTTTCTCAAAACCTCCTGCTTCATCTGTGCCACACTGTCATCGCTGGCAATATCAAGCAGAATAATTGTCAATCTGTCCTGAAATTGTTCCTTCAACAGATCCAAACGCTTTTCTTCCGGATTAATCCTTCCCGCAAAAACATGATAGCCTCTTTCAAGCAGCCTGGAAACCAAACAAAATCCCACTCCATGATCGGTACCTGTTACAAGCGCATATTTTTCCATCTATCCGCTTCCTCCCTTCTGTTCCTGCCTTATTATATTGGATTTTTATTTTTCCCGCAATAGCTATCTGACCTCTGCCCTTCTGTATACCTGATAAATCACTGGACATAACAACAAAACCAAAAGCAGATAGATCACCATCAGAATGGGAACCGCCCCTACAACCTTTCCACCGATTTGATACAGGCTGAAATAACAGACCGCCAAATTCATCTGCAAAAGCTGATCCGGCAGGAGCGCACATATTTTGCTGACGATCACATAGGGAAAGCTTTGTAAAAATGCAGGCAGAAAAATTAAAATGAAGGGCACCATCACCGCCAGAGTGGCCGAACGGAATTTTGCCGACACCAGCATCACCAAAAGCAGCATAAAAAGACTGCCCAGATACCCGCCGAACACAATCAACAGATATTCCTGCCAGTTGGTGATATTGTAAAAGCTTTTCCAGCCCCGCCCCGAGGTCTGGATTAAAAGCCCTGCTCCGTCAGCTCCTAAGTATCCCAAAACAATTCCAGTATACAAAAGCACCATAACCCAGTACACCGCCGTAACCATCAAAAAGCCGGCCCCCAGCTTTGCCACGCTGGCCCTTCCTCTCCCATGATAGGAGGAAAAGAATATGGCATCCGTTTTCATCTGAAACTCTCCCGAAAAGATACCCGCAGCCAGAAATCCTAAAATTAATACCGTAATCATAATCACCGTAGGAAAGAATTCAAACAACGCATCCCATCCTGCAAAATAATCGTAGTAAAAAGGAGTCTCGATATTTTTATATCTATCGATCAAAAAAGCCTTTTCCTCCTCCGAGAAGGTGTCCTTTGCTTCCCCATCAAGCCATTCCTCTAATTGGAGAACCCGGTTATCATAAAACTTTGATGCATCCTCCGGCTCCAAGCGATCTGCCAGATAATAATCATACTCCCGAAACTTGCCAAAGGATCGCACCAGCATAGCTCTGATATCATAAATGCCCTGCTTCCAGCCATAAGCAATATCCTGCATCTGCACATCATCAGAATTAAATTCCGGCGTAGCATTTATCCTGCTGTTTTCCTCAATTACCTTGGCAAGCCTTTCCTCCGTCAGCTCGCCTTCCCATTCCTTCCTTGCCTGCCGAAGCATTCTGACAGCCGAAAACCCCTTTTCAGCCTGCCCCTGCTCATTGATGTATTTCACATCACAGACTGCAAAATAGCTGGTAAGACCAAGAAGCAGGAGTAAAAGCAGCACCGCAATCTTTCCGCTCCGCTTCACAAATATCTTTTTAAGCTCATAAATCATCATCTTCTTCACCGCCCTTTTCTCCGAAATAATGTAAAAATACGTCCTCAAGCGTTAAATCGTCTTCCGTTGCCGCAGGGTGCGGGCTTTCCATAGCCAGCATTCTCATATGCGCCATTCCTTCTCCCGTCCTGATATTGACCACCTTATAATTTTTCATATAGTAATCTGCCTCCTTAAGCGGCACTGTGAGACAAAAGACCTTTTCCTCCACCTTTTCAGTGACCTCCTTAAGCGTACCGGCATGCAGAATTTCCCCTTCCTTCATCAGCAGAATTTCATTGGCAATATACTCAATATCCGACACAATATGGGTAGACAATATCACCAGACGCTCTCTTGCAAGCTCACTGATCAGGTTCCGAAATCTGATTCGTTCGCTGGGATCCAGCCCTGCCGTAGGTTCATCCAGAATCAATATCTCCGGATCGTTCAGCATAGCCTGGGCAATTCCCACTCTTCGCTTCATTCCTCCTGACAGCTTTCTCATTTTTCTGTTCTTCACCTTGGAAAGTCCTACCTTATCCAGCATCATCATAACCTTCCTGGAAGCTGCGGCTCTGCTTACCCCTTTAATCGAAGCAATATAAAGCAGATAATCCTTAACCGTAAAATCCGGATAATACCCAAACTCCTGCGGCAGATACCCTAATACCTTACGGTAATCCGCTCCCATCTCAAATATATCCGCGCCGTTATAATAAATTCTTCCTTCCGTAGGATGAAGCAGCGTACAAAGCATACGCATCAGGGTAGTCTTTCCCGCTCCGTTTACACCAAGCAGTCCATAAACGCCCTTTTCCATGGTGCAGGTGATCCCATTCACCGCCCGTATCCCCTGAAAATCCTTGGTTAAATTCTCTATTCTCAATTCCACCTTCTACTTACCTCCAAAAAACTTTCACAATTTACAATTGTCCTTCTGACAGCATGGATCAGATACAATACCGTCAAAAAAAGCATTCCCTCCCATATAGGGAGCGAAATTCTTTGATACAAATGATTATCAACAACAACTACAAGCCATAGGGCAGACCAAAGCAGGGCCAAAAAGACGGCACAAAATTCCGACATAATATACTTACAGCACAAAATCCCAAACAGGATAGCGCAGGTTACCGAAAGAGGAACGAAAAAGTGTATCAGCATTTCCTCCATTCTCACGGAGGTTGTAAATGATACAAGCACCATAAAGATACTTAATGACACACCGTCCACTATGGCAAATATCAGCATACGTGCAGCATAAATCTGCCTAAGGGAATAGTAAGCCGCCGTTTCTATCTCCATAGTCCGTGACGATCTGTTTTTCCACAGCTCAGGAATAAGTAAAACCGCAAATACCGGCGCCAAAATTCCCATACCTCTCTGCATAAAAAGCTCTGTACATCCCTCATGCATAAACCACCATAAAATAAGCAGCACGCCTGCCTGCAGAACCCACCATCTCTTTTTCATGTATCCCATCTGTTGGTAAAGAAAGTCAAAATAGGATGAAGGCTGCTTTTCCGCTTCCGCCCAAAAAAGTTCCTTAGCCCTCTGTGCGGTTTGAGCGATCTTCTCTTCCTCCACTTCTCCCACCGCATGATTTCCATACTCCAAAAGCTGTTTTTCTACTGCTCTCAATACTCTTCCTCCTTTCCAAGAAGCCTTTCCATTTGCAAAAGCCCCTTTCTTAACTGATATTTAACCGAAGCTGTTCCGATTTTCAAAATTCCTGCAATCTCCTTAATCTCAAGCTGCCAGAAAAACCTTAAAATAATGATCTCTCTTTGCTGATCAGGCAGCCGGCAAAGAGCCCTTTCTATCATCAGTTTGTTTTCCGCATCCAGAGTGTTCTCTTCTCCATTTTCCGGAATCCGTTCCACTGCAATCTCCTTTTCTTTCCTTCCCAGGTCAATGCACAGGTTTCGGGCCGTTGTGTAGAGAAAGTTAAGAGCCTTTCCCTTGTGCCGGTATCCGGCAAGAGCTCTGAAAAACCGGAAAAATGTCTCCTGGGTTAAATCCTCTGCCTGCTGTTTGTCATTACAATGCCAGGTGCAATAGCTTAGCACACGGGAATAGTATTTCCGCACAAAAAGATCCATGGCAGCTTCGTCGCCGCCTTTCATTTTCCTGATTAAAAGAAAATCCTGATCCACAAGGGCCTCCTTTCTGCCATTTTTGAAAGCGCTTTCTAATAAGTATAACGATGGAGTGACGAAAATGGTTAAATTTTTTATTCATCCATCAAATTAGTTGATTTTTTGTTGACAAAACATTTATTTTTTCGTATGCTAATTTTATCTAAAAAATCAAAACAGTGTACATTTCGTACATTCAGGCAATTTCTGCCGATTTTTTCTTTTTATTATTTTAAATATGGCAGGAACTGACCAGCATTTGACATAGCTTTTCATATCCTGCCGCAACACAGGGAGGATACTATATGAAACATTATGTCAAAAACCTTATTGATGATATTGGCCGTAAAATACGCCATAAAGTTCACCCACAGGTCAAAGACCGCCTTTTCCGATTCCTTTTTGATAAGGAGAGGGAAGCACTTCTGCAGCTCTATAATGCTCTGAACGGGACAGACTACCAGAATGCCTCACAGCTGGAGGTTGTTACAATCGAAAGTGCGGTTTACGTTGTGATGAAAAATGACCTTGCTTTTATGATTGCGGGTGTTCTGAATCTGTACGAGCATCAAAGTACCGTCAACCCAAACATGCCGGTACGTTTTCTGGTCTATTTGGCACAGGAATACCAGCTGTTTGTAGAACAGACAGAAAAAAGTCTCTATGGAAGGAAACAAATACTTCTTCCCACACCTCATTGTGTGGTATTCTATAATGGAGATCAGAAAGTGCCTGAGAAACAGATCCTAAAGCTGTCCGATGCCTTTGAAAACAAGACCCAGGCGGCTGATGTAGAATTATCGGTATCTGTACTGAATATTAATTACGGTCACAATAAAACATTGATGGAAAAATGCAAAATCCTTGAGGAATATGCAAAGTTTGTAGAGGTCTCAAAGCAATTCATAACGAAAAGCAAAAACAGAAAAGAATCGTTGCATCAGGCAATCGAATACTGTATCGAGAACCACATCCTTGAAAATTTCCTTAAGAAATACCGCCAGGAGGTGCTTGGTATGCTGCTGGAAGAGTTTGATCAAAAAAAATATGAACGCACAATAAGGGAGGAAGGCCGTGAAGAAGGGCTAAACGAAGGTATCTCCATTGGGAAATATCAGGTTTTAACAGAAAATGTAGACTCTCTGATGAAAAATTTGAATATTGATCTTTCTAAGGCCTGCTCGCTGCTTGGCATTACTGCTGCCGAATACGAAGAAGCCATGAAAAATAAAAGAAAGGCGCAAAATTATGATACATAAAAGGGGAAAACAATTAATTGCATTATTACTTGCCGCAGGTCTTTTGTGCGGATGTGCTGCCCAAAACAGTGACAGCAAGGACGAAACAGCGCTTTCTCAGGTCTCTTCTCCTAAGTCGGAAGAGGCAGAAGAAGCCCTAAAGGAAATAACAGAACAGACCGCGGAGGAATCTGAGTCCTTCACCGGCGTTGGTACAAGACCTTCCTTCATTTCGGCTGCTTCGGAAAGCAGTGCCGATTTTGTTCCCAGTGTAGAACCCTATACGGTGGACGCCGATCTTGGCAATGTGGAAAATCTGTGGCAGTTCTATTTCCCTGACGACGGCGAAATGACTCAAAAGCTGGCACAGAACGGCTTTGTGGTATGTGGAAATGCGGGAGATGAATTTTTTGAAATTTACGAGACTAACCGATATGGTATGATACCGAACTTTGTGACGGTTGATTCCATGATGCATACCTACCATATTTATTTCAGCCATTTACTGAAAAATTTGGAAAAGAACTATCTGACAGACAGTGTGGCACAGCTAAGCAGCAGAATGCTTGCCGACAGCCTCGATCAATATGCCTTGTTAAAGGGCAGTGAATGGGAAAACGCAGCCAAGCGCAATGTGGCCTTTTTTACCATAGGAGCCAAGCTCCTTGACGATGGCACGGAAGTAAATGCCGCCGTGGCAGATATGGTTCAATACGAGTTGGAGCATATCGATCAGGCAAATGGCATATCCATATCCCAGATTACGGGAGACGAGGAGGATTATTCCCAGTACAAGCCACGGGGATATTATGAAGGGGATGCCGGACTGGAATCCTATTTCAAGGCAATGATGTGGTATGGCCGAATCCATTTTAAGCAGGAAGAGGAAGACCTTACCAGAAGCGCTCTTCTTATTACCATGGCACTGAATGAGGACGCAGAGGCTTATGGTTTATGGGAAGCCGTCTATTCCGTAACCTCCTTTTTTGCAGGGGCAAGTGACGATTTAGGTGTATGCGAATATGCATCGGTTATGAGGGAGGCTTATGGAGAAAAGGTTACCACTACGGATTTGATCGGAAATACCGGAGCCTTTCTTGATTTCCATAGTAAAACCGCTGCGCTGCCCACGCCCCGGATTAATTCCATACCTATCTGGGACGGAGAAGATAATGTTATCCCGGGCTTTCGATTTATGGGACAGCGGTTTACCATTGATGCATCCGTTATGCAAAAGCTGATTTACAGCAACGTTGAAGAAAACAGTGTCGGCGAAAAGCGTATGTTCCCCGATGTTCTTGACGTGCCCGCCGCTCTCGGCAGTGATACGGCGCTTCAAATTCTGCAGGATAACGGCGCAACGGATTATCAGGGATATTCGGAAAATATGAATCAGCTCAGGGAAAGCCTGCAGAAGGAGGACGATACGCTGTGGTCGGCCAGTCTCTATGCTGGCTGGCTAAATACCCTTCGGCCTCTGCTTACCGTTAAGGGTGAGGGATATCCTGTATTCATGCAAAATGAAGAATGGACGAAAAAGAATCTGGAATGCTTTGCCGGAAGCTTTACGGAGTTAAAGCATGACACCGTACTTTATTCCAAGCAGGTAATGGCAGAAATGGGCGGCGGTATGGAGGAAGAGCCGGACGACAGAGGGTATGTGGAGCCGGAGCCTGTTGTATATGAGAGATTTGCTGCTCTTTCCACTATGACGGCAGAAGGACTTAAGCGTTACGGCATGCTCAGCAGCGCCGATGAGAACAATCTTGTTCTCTTATCGGAGCTTGCAGACCAGCTGCTTGCCATTTCCCTAAAGGAGCTTCAGGATGAAACCCTGACGGATGAAGAATATGAGCTTATCAGGTGCTTTGGCGGTAATCTCGAGCATTTCTGGCGGGAAGCCATGACAGATGATAAAGACGATTACTCTATTGCCACAAGAGAATGCCCGGCTGCAATTGTTGTCGATATTGCCACCGATCCAAACGGTGCAGTGCTTGAAGCGGCAACAGGCAATCCGTCTGTGATTTACGTTGTAGTTAAGGTTGACGGAATGCTCAAGATTGCCAGAGGCAGCGCATACTCCTTCTATCAATTCACCCAGCCTATTGAAAGCCGGCTGACAGATACCGAGTGGCGCGTGATGATGGGAATACAGCCTGATGAAAACGGCAATTACAACTATGATAATAAAGTGGATAAACCGGAATGGACTAAAAGCTACCGGTATCAATATGACTGGGAATAAGCTTCTCAAAAGAATATTTACACTAATAGCGGCGGTAGGTATCGCCGCTGTTTTGTATGCGTTGTGGATACAGGGATGCTTTCTGCCTCTGTGGGCCAAATGGAACCAGGCCGATATCTGTGACAGCACCGGCGAATACCAAATCCTGCTGCAGCACAGAACCGTTCACGTCAAATATCAGGATGAGATTATCTGGTCTTCCCCCGGAGAGGTAAATGTGCAGGATGTGTTATCCTGCGATATCGACGGCGATAAGGAGGACGAGCTTTTACTGCTGTGCTGGAAAAGAGGCCGGTATGGAAACCACAAGCCTTTCTGGGTAGATGAGGACGAAAAAGGCTGGTCCCAGCATATCTTTGT
>JAUNGK010000182.1 GCA_030524555.1 Bacillota bacterium
ACGGCAGAAAGCATATTCTCTTTTCTTTACAAATACAACACCATCAATATTTTTCAATTCGTACTCCTTATGTATCTAAAGCATTTTTATCAACATTTAATGAAAATAACTCAAAAATCTTCCTCAGCGATATTCATACAATTTTTTTAATATCTCTTCCACCAACCGCTGCACCATACTCGCAGGCCACATCTCTGATGGATTCTCTTTTCCATCCTCTTTGCATTTTTTATAACACTGCTCTGCTATCCGAAAAGCCTTTTCTTCATCACCATACTGCACAAGTTTTCTATAAATATCTCTGTCCTTCTTCAAATATTTCTGTCCCGTAACCTTCTCAAATTTCTCTGCAAACCGATTACAGCATGTATAAGACTCCCTGATTGCAGGCATCTCTCCCAAATATGCATACATCCAAATTTCAAAACATGGATTCGACCATCCGGCATTAATACTATTTTTTTCTGCGGTTCGTATAATCTCATCAAAGTCCTTTACCTGATCCCTGTCAAAAACAATCCATGGAATACGGTACTGCGATTCTGCATCGGTAAGTTCCATAACCCGCTCCACCAGTTCTACGGTTTTTGCCTTTTCTACCTTTATTACCAAACGGTCTTTCAGTTCTTCAGGAATACTGTCACGCAATCCCTCAAAGTAATTTTTCTCCGTTTCCTCCGTATCTGTCACAATCAGGTAATATCCTAATTCCGGTACTCTTGTCCCTACCCGCTTATTCCGATCTTTTCTTTTTCCGGCCCTGCGGTCACTGGGTTTTCCTCCTTTATTCGCCATCCGCAGCCCTCCCTGTCAGCATCTTCATGGGCTTCAATGCAGGAATAGCTCCATAATTGCCTGTCAGGTACTTCTTAGACAACGCCTCATCTCTGCGCACCTTGTTGCCATCTTCATCTTTAAAGTCCGCCAGAGAGTACAATTCAGAAACCCCGTCTCTGTTTTTGTTCACCAGCCAGATTTCATCCCGCCGAAGCAACTCATTAGAAAACTGCCAAATATCATGAGTTGTAAAAATCAACTGTGCATTCTGTGTATTGATTTCGGGTGACAAAAACGTCAGTATGATATTCCGTACTAATAACGGATGCAGCCTAGCATTCAGTTCATCAATGAACAGTGTGCCCCCATTATCCAGTACATCTTTCAAAGAAGGATAAAGTGCAAACATCTTCAGTATACCGCTTGATTCCATTTTCAACGGAATAGCTGCCATCTCCTGACTGTCTGTCATTTTATGAAGGGCATCAATCTTGTAGCTCTTACTGGTATCCTTTTCATCTTCCTGTAACAATTCTTCCACATTAAAGTCCCTAATTGCTTCATCAAAAGACGCAAAATACTTTACCACATTTTCCTGTACTTCCTTACTGTCTACAAAGCCTTCGGGAAGCACTCTTGAACGGAAAAAGTTTTCTGCCGGATCGCCAAAATCAAGGACATCATTATTCAAAAACCAATCCCTGACCTTTTTCAGTTTGGCAACCCGCAGTTTGGTTCCGAGAGAAACAATAAGCGTCTCTTTACTTAAAGATGCCTTGATATTTTCCACATGGTTTTTGGAAAATCCGTTCATTTCCAGTTCTTCACCTTTTTTCCGATAAAAAATAGTCCTGTAATTGTTCCTTGCTGTCTTAGCCTTGGAATACAACCATTCCTCTACAACTTCATCCCTTTTCAGTGAAAATCCATATTGATATATCTTTCCACTGTCTTCTGTATTGTCCACATAAAATACCTCAAAGGTAGTTTCTTCATCACGACTTTTCTCGTCAAATAAGAATGGAGTAACTTTCATATAATTATTTTCTTTTTTCCGGCGGCTGTCCTCTTCACCGCCAAAATTGAAGGACTCTGCCACATAATAAGTCATATAATCAAAAGCATCATATACATTAGACTTTCCGCTTGCATTAGCACCATAAATTGCCGCTACCTTTAACAACTTATCATTTGCAATATCCACAACATGGCTTTCATGCTCTGTTATTTTCGTCGCTGACAAATCAAGCGATACTTCATCCCGAAAAGATTTAAAATTTTTGAAATTAAATTGTATCAGCATAATTCTCTATACTCCTTGTTCTATTCTTCTATAGAATCTTTTTATTTTATTATATCCAGCATAATGCAAAAATCAACATCTATTTTAACAAAAACATAAAATTAGATGTTGATTTTTATCAAAATTCACTTTTATTTTTATTTTAAAAATTTTTATATACAAAATCATTAAAACCATTTGACTGATTATTAATCCTATGTTATTGTCAAACCGTAAACGAAGAAAATTTTTTCAACATTGTAACCGTGAAACCGTCATTTATGGCGGCTTCTTTTCGTCTTGCAGTTATTCCGGCAGTGAATCCGCCAGACATAATGCCCCATACCCCACCTTATCATTGGGATAAATGTTCTCCCCTCTGATAAAGGAAGCTCCTCTTCTAAAATAGGCCTTCACCTTCTCCCCATAGAGAAACGGATCATTCCCCCGCACAATCCCCCACTCCATCAACAGTGCGGCGCTTCCCGCCGTAAACGGCGTGGCAAAGGAGGTTCCAGATACCTGAACCAGACTGTTATTGGGCCCTATTGTTGCAATGTTAGTTCCCGGAGCGGCAATATCAGGCTTAACCTCTCTTACCAAAGGTCTTTCCGCAGATACACTCTGAAGTGGATAGCCTCTTCCCGAAAAATCGGCGTAGGATTCAAAGGAGGCATTGTAAGCTCCCACTGTAATTACCTTGGAAGCGGTTGAGGGGATGGTAAGGGTTTTTTCCGGCGTAGGAGTGAAAAAGCGTGTTCCCGCATTTAAAGCGCTGCTTGAGGGAAGATAAAAATCATATACCCCCGTCACGGTTCTTACAGGTGATAAAATAAAAGACCATACGCCTTGGTTGATATAACTTGAAACCGGCAGAAAATCAAAATAAAATTCCTGCTTAACGGAATACGGAGACGGCTCGCCTACATACAAAAGAAGCTGTGTATTCTCCAACACATAGCTTCTTCCTCCTGTCTGCGTATCTTCTATGATAATGCTTTCTCCCCCCGGCGAAATCAGTTCAATTCGAAACTGATCCGAATAATCCTTCCACAGCTGTACCCCAAACGCCAGCTGATACCGGTCTACGTTCAGCTCAATCCTCCGGGTATCCTGCGCCCCTGCATTCATGCCAAAGCTTCCTGCACTGTGCCCTCCTGCAGCTCCCTCATTTCCGCTTCCCACACAGATTACCGTTCTTCCGATTTCCGCTACATTGTCCAGAAACCGTTCCACCAGAGAGGTACCGTCATGGGAACCGTAGGTATTTCCAAAGCTTAGATTAACCGCCAGAGGCTTTCCCAGTTCCACAGCCTTTTTCACTGCATAGGTCAGTGCACGCATAAGCTCTGTGGTTTTGGGAAAGGAATCCGGGGCCGGGTTTCCCATTTTGACAATCAACAGCTCACTTCCCGGCGCCACCCCCTGATACTGCCCTGACAGCAGATTGCCGCCTCCTGCGGCAATGCCCGCTACTGCCGTTCCGTGCCCGGAGGTATCCACGCTTGGGACAATCTGCCCCGGCATACTGCTTTCTATTGCTGCATTGATTCGATATGCGGAAAATTCCACTCCTGTCTTAAAGCCCTCCGGCGGCGCTGCCGCTTTTGCAAATTCCTCATACCCATCCGGGAGCATGGCATTCACCCTTTCCGGTACCAGGGTTTGATCCCAAAGATATTGTATTCTGGTTTTTCCGGCGTTGTCCCGAAACTCTGTGTTCATATAGTCAATTCCCTCTGATGTTAAACAACTGCCACATAACCTTTTATTGCTGCTCCCTCCAGCATATCCGTATCTGCTGTTCATCCCTGATATTAATTCTCTCAATCAGTTGCGGAACCAGCTCCTTTAACAGCTCCTGACCATCCTTTAAAAGCTCCTCATCCGAAAGCCCCTGGTTTTTTTGTTGTATCTCATATAAGACATACTGCTCCAAAAACATGGCATTAACTTTTCTAACGCAGGCATCCCCGGGCACATCATACAGGCTTGGGCAGCAGAAATAAGGATTGGCTCCCTTTCTTAGATAGAGGTTTCTTCCGCAGCTTTCGCAAACCAGCTTTCCTGCCAAAGGATGTTTTGGCCCCGTTTGCCTCTCTCTTGATCCTCTCCTTTTTCTTTGAACCGCCTCAAACATTTCCCGGTCAACAATGGGCTCATGGTGATCCTGCATAACCTTCCATGTATACTGGGGCCTTAGATGATTGCTGCCTCCTACCTCCTTTTTATAGTATTTATCATAGACCATGGCTCCTGCATAAGCTTCATTTTTTAAAATCCTGCATATACCTGAGCTGCTCCAGAAAAAGCCCTTTCCCTTAGGCGCTTTCTCACTCTTTCCCTTTTCCTGCTTCAACGCAGCAGGCGCCTTAACTCCCTCACGGTTTAAGGTTCTTGCAATCTGCGTGGAGGTCATGCCCTCCATTGCCATTTCAAAAATGCGCCTTACAATCCGGGCCTCCTGTTCCTCAATCAAAAGCATATGTCTGTCCTCTTCTGCCTTTTTGTATCCAAAGGGACAATTGGCGCTTATATATTGTCCGTTCTCCCTTTTGACTGCAAAGGAGGATTTCACCTTCACCGATAAGTCCTTACTGTAAAGGTCATATAATAAATTTCTGAAAGAAATATCCAGGCTTCCGATACCGCCCTCACATGCTGCGCTGTCATAGCCGTCGTTGATGGAAATAAACCGTATTCCCATAAAAGGAAATATTTGATCAATATAGGCTCCCAGCTCAATGTAATCTCTCGAAAACCTGGAAAAATCCTTTACTATCACGCAGTCCAGATTTGCCCTTTTTATCTCTTCCAGCATAGCCTTCACACCGGGTCTGTTAAAATTGGTACCTGAACAGCCGTCATATTTGTAAACGCTGTCTTTGATACAATCTGATTTTTCCTTAT
>JAUNGK010000183.1 GCA_030524555.1 Bacillota bacterium
ACATCAGCCCGTTCAGCTGTTCCTGTACTTCCTCATCAATCCCCTCCAGTATGGGATATTCCACGGTGATTACATCCCAATAGTCATACTGCTCAGAATACTCCACAAAGTATTGTTCCTTTTGAACAGTATAATCCTGATAACCTTTAGAAGGAAGCAGGAAAAGGATAACCCCCAGACCTATGCCTCCTGCTGCAATCACAATTAAAAGCACCCCAAGGATAATCCATTTTCTCCGCTTCCTTCTGTTTTCTTCTTTCGTTTCTTCTCTTATTTCTTCTCTGTTTTCTTCCCCGCCCATAGTTTAATCACTCCTTCTTGCAACCTGCCGTCTTTAAAATGATTATACAGGGCGAATGCATCAAAGTTGCATCATATCTGCATCAAAAATGCATCTTTTATTGAATTTCCACTACCTCATAACCAGCCTCTGTCACCGCCGCTTTTAACACGACATCGCTCACCTCAGCGCTTAAAGTGATTTCCGCACTCTTTTGCTCAAGGCTCATAACAACGCTTTCCACGCCCTCAATTTCCTCCAATGCCTTCTGTACCCGTCCGGTGCAGTGCGCACACATCATTCCTTCAATGGTCATTACTTTTTTCATTTTCTTTTCCTCCTGATTTTCTTTCTTAACTTCTGCAAATTCAGCATCTGCATGTGTCTGCGCCGTTTCTTCCATTTCTTCCTCCAGGCTGCCTTTAAACCCTCGAAGCCGCAGCGCATTTAAAACCACAAACAAACTGCTAAGACTCATGGCTGCCGCCCCAAACATAGGATTCAATCGAATTCCGAATACAGGATACCACACTCCTGCCGCCAGGGGAATACCGATCACATTGTAAAAGAATGCCCAGAACAGATTCTGCTTAATATTCCTGATTACGGACCGGCTGAGACGGATAGCGGTGATGGCATCTGTCAGTCTGCTTTTCATCAAAATAATATCCGCACTGTCAATTGCCACATCAGTTCCCGCTCCAATGGCAATCCCTACATCTGCAGCCGCCAGTGCGGGAGCGTCATTAATTCCGTCTCCGATCATTGCCACCTTTCGGCCTTCCTCCTTCAGCCTTCTGATTTCTTTCTCCTTATCCTCGGGAAGAACCTCTGCAATCACCTGATTGACATTCAGCTGACGCTTTACCGCTTCGGCTGTCCTCTTATTGTCCCCGGTAAGCATCACCACGTCAATCTTCATTCTATGAAACTCTTCAATTGCACTTCTTGAGGTTTCCTTGATGGTATCCGCAACTCCTATAATCGCCGACAGCTGCTTTTCCCTTGCAAAAAGAAGAGGAGTCTTTCCATCCTCGGAAAGCTCTTCCATTTTAGCCTCCTGCTGTGCTGATACGGAAACTCCGTTTTCCTCCATAAAGGCTTTATTGCCTGCAAAACACCATTGTCCTTTGCATTTTGCCATAACTCCCTTACCGAAAATGGCTTGAAACTCCTGTACATCGGGAAGTGTAAGCTTCCGCTCCCTTGCAGCCGCCACAATAGCATCCGCCAGGGGATGCTCGCTGGGTTTTTCAATCGCCGCACTGAGCGAAAGCACCACATCTTCATCCGGCTCTTCATCATAGCATACGATATCCGTTACCTTAGGCTTTCCTTCCGTAATGGTTCCGGTCTTATCTAAAACCACCGTATCAATATCTCTGGCTGACTGCAGGGCATCCCCGGACTTAATTAGAATACCGTTTCTTGCCCCGACGCCGGTTCCCACCATAATCGCCACCGGAGTTGCAAGACCAAGGGCGCAGGGACAGGAAATTACCAGCACCGCAATTGCACTGGACATTGCCTCTTCAAATCCGCCTCCTGCAAGCAGCCACACGGCAAAGGTAATGACCGCAATTCCCATAACCGCAGGAACAAATATCCCCGCAATCTTGTCTGCCAATCTGGCAATAGGCGCTTTGGATGCGGAAGCCTCCTCCACCAGCCGGATAATCTGAGACAGGGTCGTATCCTCTCCCACTTTAACAGCCCGGCAGATCAATCTTCCCGCTTTATTCATGGTTGCGGAAACCACCGTATCCCCGGGCCTTTTTTCCACAGGAATGCTTTCGCCTGTAATGGCAGCCTCATTAATGCTGGAGGTTCCTTCCTCAATCACGCCGTCCACCGGTATCAAACTTCCCGGCTTAACAATAAACCGGTCTCCCTGCAAAAGCTGCTCCGTTGGAATCTCTTTTTCCGTCCCGTCCTCCATAAGAAGCAGTGCCGTCTTAGGAGACAAATCCATAAGCTTTTCGATTGCTTCTCCGGTTTTGCCCTTAGAGCGTGTCTCCAGGTATTTTCCAACCGTAATCAGTGCCAGGATCATACCTGCGGATTCAAAATACAGGTCGGAAGCATAGCGGCTAACCAGCGCTTCATCGCCATGCCCCAGGCCATAACCAATTCTGTATATGGCAAAAATTCCATAGACCAGTGCTGCACCCGAGCCTACCGCTATCAGGCTGTCCATATTGGGATTTCTGTTCAGCAGAGTTTTAAATCCGTTTTGAAAATATTTTCGGTTTACATAAATAATCGGCAGGACAAGCAAAAACTGCGTAAAAGCAAAGGTTATTGCATTTTCATTGCCGTGAAACAGCTTCATAAAAAGCTCCGGTACCGGAATATTAAGCCACATAAAGATCATGTGATGCATGGATACCACCATGAGAAGCAGCATGAAAATTATGGATATAATCAGCCTTGTTTTCATCTCAGCATTTTGTTTCTTACCCTTTAAAGCCTCACGCCCTTCCTGATCCTTGCCGTTTCTTTCCCGGCTGCCGCATAGATTAGCGCCGTATCCCGCTTTTTCCACAGCCTCTATAATCATCCGCTCATTGCATAGAGCTTCATCATAGGACACCTGCATGCTGTTGGTCAGAAGGTTCACTGTCACTTCCTTCATTCCCTGAATTTTTCTTACACTTTTCTCCACATGAGCAGAGCACGCAGAACAGGTCATTCCTGTTACCGTATATTTTTGACTTTTCATTTTACACCTCACTTTATTTCAATTTTTTAAACAGCTCTATGGCCTCTTCCATAATCTGATCATTTCCTTTTTTGATCTCTTCTGCCACGCAGGTTTCCATGTGCTCCTTCAGCACAATATAGCCAAAGCTCTGCAAAGCACTTTCCACTGCCGCAATCTGAGTCAGAATATCACCGCAATATCTGTTTTCATCCAACATCTTACCGATGCCGTTCAACTGCCCGATCATGCGGCTCAATCTGTTTTGAAGCTGTCTGACCTCCTTTTCACTTCTGGGCGTGTGCTTGGTCCTGCAGCACCTGCATATATTTTCCTTATTTGCATTATTTCCCGTTGCAGTCATCCTATCCTCCATTCCTCACCGCTTACTGTTTATAACCAGTTTCAGGTAAGCGGTGCAAAACCTCAAACCCAAAAACGTCAAAATACCCCATGGGGGTATATCTCACTTATAGAGAATATACCCCCATGGGGTATTTGTCAAGAAGTATTATTTATTTCTTCCTCTGCCTTACAGATGCACTGAGTAAATATTCAATCTGACCATTAATAGATCTGAAGTCCTCTGCTGCCCACTGAGCAATCTCATCCCATAAAGTCGGAGATAGACGAAGCAATATTTGCTTTTTGGCTTTCTCTGTTTCCTTAAGGCTCTTTTCTTTTTTCCGGATTTCCTCCTCCATAGCATTAAGGCGCTCTAAACGTTCCAAAAGCTCCTTCTCTCTTATTTCCAGTTCATCCAAAGATTGAATCTTTTTTTGCTCTTCCTTCATGCCGACTCACTTTCATTTCTTATCAAACTGTTTTAATAGATGCTTCCACTGTTTACAATAGGCTGGGCATCCTTATTTCCACACAGCACCACCAGCAGATTGCTTACCATTGCCGCCTTTCTTTCTTCATCAAGAACTACAATTTCCTCTTCACCCAACTCGTCTATCGCCATTTTCACCATGCTTACCGCGCCCTCCACAATCTTCTTTCGCGCTGCAATAATAGCTACCGCCTGCTGACGCTGAAGCATTGCTGCTGCAATCTCCTCGGCATAGGACAAATGTGTAATTCGAACCTCCATGATTTCCAGCCCTGCATCCTTTACCCTGGACTGAAGCTCCTTAGTCATACTTTCAGCAATTTCCTGACTGCTTCCCCGCAAGGTTTTTTCCTCTGTTCCCTCATCATCGATCACATCATAGGGATATAATCTTGCAATATTTCTTATGGTAGAGTCACATTGGGTAGAAAGATATTTCTTGTAATTTTCCACCTGAAAAACTGCACTGGTAGGATCCTTCACCTTCCAGATAACCACAGCACCGATAATAATCGGATTACCAAGAACATCATTTACCTTCTGCTTTTCATTGTTTAAGGTCATAATCTTAGTAGATATCTTCTTATCGGTAATCGTTCCCACTGAAACATTATTATTAACAGCTGCGCTGACCGTGGTCTTTCCTGCAGGATTAATGGCTCCTGCAAAAGGATTCAAATAATAGAAACCCTGTTTTTTGATTGTACCATAATATTTACCAAAAAGGGTAAACACCATAGCCTCGTTAGGATTAATAACATGAAATCCTACGCTTAAAATAATCATAACAATCATAAATACAATACTGACTGCAAGCAGAACGCCTCCTGATACAAATATTTCATTCGAAAGTAAAAAAATTGAAAATATAAACACGGCAATATCTACGGCATATCCTAAAAGAATCACCGCCAATGCTCTGCCTCCGTTCGCCACAGTTATTTCCTTTTCAACAATATCTGCTCTTTTCATCTCTTCCATAGTATTCTCCATTCCCTCCAATTCGGAGTGATATTATTTTGATATCATCATAATATCACTCTATTATTGAGGAGTCAACAAAAAATTCTTTGTAATATTTCATTTTTTGTGATAAAATATTTTTATCTTTATATTCTTTCTATTCTTT
>JAUNGK010000184.1 GCA_030524555.1 Bacillota bacterium
CCTAAAATAATTCCAAAAAATAACATAGTTACATTAAACTGAAATATTAAAAATTCAAATCCTAATACTATTATAAGCAGCAAAGTTCTTCCAAAATATTTCCGGGAAATATCAATAGAGTTCTGTATAGTCCGAAATAATGTATTTTCATATCTTGCACTTAACGGATAAGAGTAAATAAGTGCTGCTGCTGCCAGAGCAGCAGATACCATTCCTATTATCAAAAACATAACAGGATTACCCTCCACTGCTTCAAAAAGCTGAAAATCCAGATATATAGCATAACCAGCTATCACCGTAATGATCCAAAGCATAGTTCCCTGTTTCCAGTTTTCCTTAAAGGCCTTAATAAAGCTTCGCCCGATGTATCCCTCTTCGTCATCTACCATTTTAAGAGCCACCGACATAGCCGCCACCGTGGATGCTCCAATTGTAATTATGGGAATACTGAATATAATCCAAAGAAAATTTAATTTTAAGACGTCTAACAGCTTTGACAAAAATTTGTATAAAGGACTGTCTATACTAAAAAATTTCATATATAAATTCCTTTCATGATTTAAAATACTCCTGCCTATGTGCACCTGGCTTTTTGCTTACGGCCTTTATTTTTCTATCATCATACCACAAAAAGGGACTGCTCTCAACGAAGCAGTCCCTCATTTAATACTTTTTTAATTATACAGATAAGCCTGTTATTTACTTAACAGCATCCTCTGCTGCAGCTCTTAACTTAGCTTCATTTTCCTGGAATTCTACGCATGTTGCATAGCCATATTCCTCAGCCTGGGAAATCATATCAGCTACAATCTTATCAAATTCTTCATCAGAATTAGCATAAATTGCTTTCCAGGAATTGTCCTTAATGCAGGTTGCAACCTGATTCCAGAGAACCATAAGCTCATCTGACTTAGGACTTGCTGAATACATAGTACCGGGAGACAGTCTGTAGTTTACAGTATCAAAACGGGAATCAAAGGTTGTGCATCCTGTATACTCTCTCCAGTCAGCTTCAATTTCTGAACCGGGCTCTGTTACAAAGCTTTCCCACTTCTTATAATTGTAAGTATCACCGTTGGAATCAGGGTTTGCAGCATCAATTGCCCATGAAGTATTGTTCATCTTGAAACCACCATCATCAAAGGTTCCTGAATATCCATCAGTCATTTCTGTTGTAATATCAAGCTTTGCAGCACGACCAAGCTCTGTAAAACAGGTCTTGCCATTCTCATCATAGTACCAGCATACATCCTTAGGACCATACTCCATAGTCATACGTCCTTCAGGAGTTGCAAGCCAGTTAATGATTGCCATGCAAAGCTCAGGATATTCTGTCTTAGCACCGATAGTCCAAGGTCTGTTTCCACCGTATACGTTCTGTCCGTAAACGATAGGCTGAGCATCAGCAGGAGGGCAGGGATACATAGCCTTTCCTTCAGCTGCATGTGTTTCTGAATTGTACAGTGCAGAGCCAAGGAAATTAAATACATTCAGAAAAGCAGTACCATTCTGGTAATCTTCCATCATACCATCATACTTCTGTGTCTGAGAGTCGGGATCAAGCAGTCCCTTCTGATATAAAGTATTGTAGAACTTTAAGCATGTAAGGTAAGGTCCGTTCTCCTCAAGACAAGGATAATATTTCTGCTCAACGGGATCATACAGACCAAATCCAAACTCATCATATCCGTAATAAGCGGATGCTGTGGACTTAACAAACATTACCATATCGCCATCCCAGTCATTAAACAGGGATACACCATAGGTTGTCTTTCCGTTATCATCTGTAGGACAGATTTCTTTCATCTGTTCAAGTACAGAAACTACATCATCAAGGTCATTCATTTCAGGATATCCAAGCTCCTTGTAAAGATCCCAACGAAGATCCCATGTGTACATAACATCCTGACGTGCACTTGAATCTACTGCCACATCAAATCCGTATCCGTAAGTTGTACCACCGGAAATCTGTGCATTCTTCTCAAGTGCAAAAGGCATATTCTCCTTGATATAAGGACCATACTCGGAAAGAAGATCATCTTCATTCCAATCATACAGCATGCCTTTTTCAATTGCCTGAAGATATTCATCAGAGTCGTTTCCCCAGATCACAATATCTCCTAAGTTTCCGGACTCCATACGCGTCTCATAAACACCGTCAGGATCAGGAATGATATTGAGCTTAACATTGAACTTCTCCAGCATAATCTGTCCAAACCAGCCAATCTGCTCACCTGAGTAGTTTGCCAGCTGATCAAATACATCCAGAGTTACTGTCTCCTCAGGAATAATTTCTGCTAATAATTCATCATAATCATCAGCATCTTCCTCTGCGTCTGTCTCGTCTGCTGCATCTGCTTCATCAACTTCTGCATCATCATCTGCTTCTACATCTGTAGTGTCAGAATCTGTTGATGCAGGTGCATCTGTTGAATTTCCGCAGGCTGCCAATGAAATTGTCATTGCAGCAGCCAAAAGCAACGCTACAACTTTCTTTGCTTTCATACTTTTTCTTCCTCCTTTTTATTGCATAAACCGACACTTGATTGTGTCAGATTTTGCCTTAATAAATACTGTATTAGCTTCAAAGCCCGTCTTGTTAACCCTTGACAGCTCCCAGCATAATACCCTTTTCAAAATATCTCTGCATAAACGGATAAACAACCAAAATAGGAATAACAGTTACCATAGAAATTGTATATTTAATAACCTTGCCGCTTAACGCTGATTTGATCACTGACTCGCTGACCTGTCCGCCGGATTCCATTAAGGCACTTAAATTCGATGCTTGATTTAAATAAATATATAATCTGTGCTGTAAGGTATACAGATTCGGTGCAGACTGCATAAGGATCAGGGAGTCTGTAAAGGAATTCCAGTGTCCTACTGCACCAAAAATTGCAATGGTGGCAAGAATAGGCTTACTTAACGGCCAAATAATCTTTCGAAATACCGTCATATAAGTTGCACCATCCATTTCAGCGCTCTCCTCTAATTCCCCTGGAATGGATTCAATATAAGTCTTAACCAAAATAATATTATATGGTGCAACAATACCGGGAACAATGTACGCCCAAAAGGTGTTGGTCAGACCCAGCATCTGCATATTCAAAAACCAGGGAATTAATCCTGCATTAAAATACATGGTAATAATTAAAAACCGGTACCAGAATTTTCTTCCCCACATCTCCTGTTTCGTCACCAGATATCCCACAAATCCTGAAGCCGCTACCATAAGCGCCGTTCCCAGAATTGTTCTTGATATAGATACAATAAATGCATTGGACAAATCACTTACATTTAAAAGCGACTTATAGTTATCTAAATGAATACCCTTCGGTACAAAATTAATCAAACCCTTTATTACCAGATCGTTGTCACTGATGGTATTTATGAAAAGATAATAAAAAGGAAAGATACAGGCTATGGTAAATAAGGTAAATACCAGATAATTTAAAACGTTAAAAACTACGTCACCCGGCCTTGTACGGTATCTTTTTTTATGGGTCTTCTCATAAATCCTTTCAGCCTTTAAATCAGCCTTTTCCTGTGCTGTCTTTGCCATAGTTCCACCTCCCTATACAATACTCTCGCCACGAATCAGCTTGGAAACTCCGTTGGCAAGGAACAACAATGTTACACTGATAATTGATTTCAGCATACTTACCACAGTGGTAAGAGGAATGGAACCCTTTCCGATACCAAGCTCATATACATACAGATCCAATACTCTGATGGTATCTGCGTTAGTTGCATTCTTAAATACCAAATACTGATCCATACCGTTACTCAAAATATTTGCTACTGACATTAAAAGAAGTACACAGAAGGTAGGAATTAATCCCGGTACGGTAATATGCCACATTTTTTGAAATCTTCCCGCACCGTCTACGGTAGCTGCCTCATATAACTGCTGATCAATACCGGAAATAGCGGCTATGTATATAATTGCACTCCAGCCTACGCCTTTCCACATACCCCACGCCCACATCTTAAGCCAGGTATGCTCATTTCCCATCAGAAGATTTTGTCCCTGTTCCCAGACACCTGTGTTTACCAATATACTGCTTAAGAAACCATCTGTTGAAAAGATACAGAATGCAATTGCATAAACCAAAACCCAGCTGATAAAGTTAGGAACTGTAGTAAAGGTTTGAACAAACCTTCTAAATCTTATGCTTTTAATTTCTGATAAGAAAATTGCAAACGCCATAGGAATCCAGCTTGTAAGAATTCCCAGACCGCTCATTGCAAGCGTATTTTTAAGTACATTAACAATATCTCTGACCGTCGCAGGATTATTAAACAGCTCTGTAAACCACTTAAACCCCACAAAATTATCCATGCTTAAGCTGTCGCCTACCTTATAATTAAAAAAGGCATATCTCCATCCCCATAAAGGCAGATATGAAAAAACAGCTACCAAAGCAATAAAAGGCATATACATGAGGAAAAGCTTGAACTTAGTCTGCATTTCAAATTTTTCTTCTTTCTGACTCTTTGAAAGAAGTATGATCTGAGATAGCGACAGCACCAGAATCACTATTACTACAACTGACACAAACCAAAATCCATTGGGAAACAAAGGCTCAATTTTCTTCGGCCTCTCCGTCTGCGCTATCTGGGTGTATGCGGTATAAATTCCCACAAGACCCAGCATCTGAGCCACACAGCTAATAGCTGTGATCAGATTGCTGAGCTTTTTCATTTTAATATTTCCCAGCGATGCACAGCCGCTTAATGCATTTGCTATAATTCCCAGACATAATATCATGGAAGATCCATATAAAAGCTGGAAGGATGATTCCATAACCCACCCTTTCCTAAAAGCTCTTCCAAAACCATCAATCAGGGAAGAATAAGAAATTCCAGACGTAAAAAGTGACATATTTCTATTCATCACACCGCTGATTCTAGCGGGATTCAATGCGGG
>JAUNGK010000185.1 GCA_030524555.1 Bacillota bacterium
TATAACATATATAGTATATGTATATGAGGTGAATAATGAATAGTGTAAATGTGCATAACAAGGAGCGGAGTTGTCTTTGACAGTTCTGTTCCTTATTGTGTTTGTGAGAAGATATTGTATGATGACAGCTGTGCTAACAGCTCATAGAGGGTGGAGTGCGTTTGAAAGGGACAGATGGCTTGGGATTACCGTTAAGGAAGAGGATAGAAATATGAAGCGTAAACAAATAGTGGTTATGGTTTATATTGTTCTGTTGGTAAGCATATTGCTTTGATTATACTGGCACCCTTTGAGCCATCTGACCGGATTTTGAGAGCCACCGTACCGGTTCACCGGACTGACGGCTCTGTCGCATCGTAATAATCATAGTATTATAATCTATTAAAGTCCAAAAATGTACAAAATACCAAACATAGAACTTGCATATTATTGCCTGATATGATAACATGATAACAAAGCATAGAACATTTCTATTCATTCAGGCGTTATGCCTTCTTTCTTCTGTTATGGGAGCTCTTTTGGGTGACCGCAGAAATCAGAGAATTTCAGGAAATCAATGCTTTTAGTTACCCAATTACAATTGAAAAGCAGGAGATTTCCTAAAGCCTCCTGCCAGATAGGAGGAAACGGATGGATAAGGATTTGGTAAGTAATATCTTCTTTTCCGATAACGAACGGTATGCGGATATCATTAACGGTATCGGCTGTGAGGGCATACCCTTCGTAAAAGGAGAAGATTTACAGGAGTTGGACGCAAGGGAAAGCCTTGGAAGAAGAAAAGGTTATGGAAGAAACCGGGCAGTGACAGGAACAAAATACCGTGACCTGATACGCAAAACGCGCTTTGGCGTGAATTTCGCCATTATCGGTATTGAAAACCAGGAAGAAATTGATTACTCTCTGGCACTAAGAGTTATGTGTTATGATGCGGGAAAGTATGAGAGTCAGGCAGCGGAAATAAGGAAAAGGATTCGAAGAGACTGTAAGGGTTTAAGCACCGGAGAATATTTATATGGGTTTAAGAAGGACAGCAGACTTTTTCCCACCGTCACGTTTGTGCTTTATTATGGGGAAGAGGAATGGGATGGAGCCAGAGATTTGCATGGACTGCTGGACTTTACGGACATACCGGAAAGCCTGCGAAGGAAAGTGTCTAATTATCAGCTTCACATCATTGAGGTGAGGAGGCTTCAGGATACTGGTGTGTTTCAGACAGATGTAAAGCAGGTGTTTGACTTTATCCGCTTTTCCAAGGATAAGGACAAGCTTAAGGAGTTAGTTGAGACAGATCAGGCATACAGCCGGCTTGAGGAGGATGCCTGTGACATGCTGGCGGCTTATGTGGAAGAGGAAGAAGATATGTTTAAACGGATGGATAAGCACAAGAAAGACGGGAGGGTTAATATGTGTCAGGGGTTAAGAGAGTGGATGGAAGATGAAAGAATGGAAGGTAGAATTGAGGGGAGAATAGAGGGTAAGGCAGAAATGCTGATAGAACTGCTGACGGAATATGGCAATGTTTCAGAGCAGCTAAAAGGCCGGATTATGAAAGAGAAAAATGAAGTACTTCTTCATAAATGGATAAAACTGGCAGCGAGGGTAACCTCGGTGGAGGAGTTTGAGCGGGAAATATGATTTAAGTAATCAGGCATAAATCTCAATACCCCTCCGCTCTTCGTCTCTTCCTGAGCTCAATCCTCTTGAGAGCCGATTCCCATTCATATTTCTGGGCTTCCGTTTCAACCTTGATGGTATAAGGAATTGGGCAGGGGCGGTCATTTTTATCCAGAGCTACTACGGTCAGATAGGCGCGGTTAATGGGTCTGCGTATGCCCTCGGAGGATTCAATATAGGTGTCTACCCGAACCTCCATGGAGGTATTTCCCACGTAAGTGATGTATCCGATAATAACAATTAACTCATCCAGAAAAGCAGGATTTTTAAACTGCAGATTATCAATGGAAGCGGTTGTTACCCTGATGCCGGCATGACGTTTGGCAACGGTACCGGCTACCTCGTCAATCCAGGAAACCAGCTTGCCGCCAAAGAGCCTGTTTTCTCCGTTAATGTCCTCATAACGAAGAAGGTGAATCTGTTCTGTGCGAGATGCTTCTATGGATTTTTCCGGTCTTAGTTGTTTTGACATGGCTTTATTTTCTCCAATATTATTCCAATTTGTTATTTCATAACTACTTTACATATAAGATAACCATATTTTACCATAGCCATGCAAGGGAAGAAAGATTAAACGAAAATATTTCCCAATAAGCTCTGCTTATGATATGATTATAAGAAATATAGGTTAAATCAGTAAGATACGAAAGGTGGAAGTGTTTTGAGTAAAGAATGTGCGGGAACTACAGTAATGATGCTTGGCAATGCGGCTCTTGCAAGAGGCGCATATGAAGCAGGAGTAAAGGTGTCGGCGGCTTATCCGGGAACTCCCAGTACGGAGATCAGCGAAAATCTGGTGAAATACAAGGACGAGGTGTATGCAGAGTGGTCATCCAATGAAAAGGTGGCAATGGAGGTAGCAATCGGTGCATCCATAAGCGGTGTGCGTGCACTGGTTTCCATGAAGCATGTAGGCGTAAACGTGGCGTCCGATCCCTTATATACAATTTCCTACAGCGGTGTAAACGGTGGCCTGGTGCTGGTAGCAGCGGATGATCCGGGAATATACAGCTCTCAGAACGAGCAGGATTCCCGTATGGTGGCAAGGGCAGCTATGGTGCCGGTGATTGAACCGTCGGACAGTGAGGAAGCAAGGCTATTTATGAAGCGTGCTTTTGAGATTTCAGAGGAATATGATACGCCGATTATGGTGCGTGAGACTACCAGACTGGCACACTCGCAAGGTTTGGTGCATCTGGAGGAGAGAGCAGAGATAGAGGATAAGCCCTATGAGAAGAATATTGCCAAGAATGTAATGATGCCGGGCAATGCCATCAAACGTCACATTGTAGTGGAGGAACGTCTGAAACGGATGGCAGAGGATGCCTGCACTATGGATATCAATAAGGTAGAGTATAAGGATACCCAAATTGGCGTGATTACCAGCGGTATCCCTTATCAGTACGTAAAGGAAGCGCTTCCCAATGCATCAGTTCTGAAGCTGGGATTGGTTCATCCCCTTCCCAGGAAGCTGATAGAGGAGTTTGCTTCCAAGGTGGATACTCTGTATATTGTGGAGGAGCTTGAGCCTGTGATTGAAGAGCAGGTGAAGTCATGGGGAATCAAAGCAGTGGGAAAGGAAATCTTTACGGTACAGGGAGAGTATAGCGCCAACATGCTGCGAAGATCCATTTTGGGTCAGAAGCTTGAAATCGATGCACCGGCGCAGGTACCGGCAAGACCGCCTATTCTCTGTCCCGGATGTCCTCACAGAAGTGTATATTCCGTACTGAAAAAGCTGAAAATTCATGCTTCGGGTGACATTGGATGTTATACGCTGGGAGCGGTGGCACCCTTAAATGTGATGGATACTAATGTGTGTATGGGAGCAAGCATTTCGGTTCTTCATGGCATGGAGAAAGCAAAGGGAAAGGAGTATGTAAAGGATTGGGTTGCAGTGATTGGAGATTCTACCTTTTTACATACGGGTATTAATTCCCTGATGAATATGGTATACAACAAGGCATCAGGCACTGTGATGATTCTGGATAACTCCACAACCGGAATGACCGGACATCAGGATCATCCGGCTACCGGAAAGACTTTGATGGGTGATACCACCTACATGATCAATATTTATCAGTTGTGCAAGGCTATGGGGATTGAGCATGTATATGAGGTGGATGCCTTTGATATTGAAGAGCTTGAAAAGCTGGTAAAGCAGGAAACGCAAAGAGAAGAGGTGTCTGTGATTATTACCAAATCCCAGTGTGCGCTGCTGAAAACCTTTGTACCTAAGGGAAAATGTGTGGTAGATACTGAAAAGTGTAAAAAGTGCGGCATGTGCCTCTCTTCGGGCTGTCCGGCCATCCACAGAGCAGAGGACGGAACTGCAGTGATCGATGCCGTGATGTGCAACGGATGCGGACTGTGTATGAGCAACTGTAAATTCGGTGCCATTAGTCTTTTGGAAAATAAGTAGGGAGGTCACATAGATGGAAACGAAAAATATTATGATCGTAGGCGTAGGCGGACAGGGAACTCTGCTCACCAGCCGGATTTTAGGCGGAATAACAAGAAAGGCAGGCTATGATGTAAAGATCTCAGAGGTACATGGTATGGCACAGCGGGGAGGCAGCGTGGTTACCTATGTGCGCTATGGAGATAAGGTGGCTGAGCCGATTGTAGAGGAGGGCTGCGCAGATGTTCTGATTGCCTTTGAGAGGCTGGAAGCGCTTCGGTATGCACATTTCCTGAAAAAGGACGGGGTGCTTATTGTCAATGATCAGAGAATGGATCCTATGCCGGTGGCTATCGGTGCAGCTGAATATCCTGAAAATATCATTGAAAATCTTAAGAAAAAGTATGATGTGGTATCCGTGGATGCGCAGGGGGCGGCACTTCAAATCGGAAATGCCAGAGTATTTAATACGGTAATTATCGGTGTGGCTGCAAAGAGAATGGATTTTGCAAAGGAAGAATGGATCAGAGTGATTGAGGAAACGGTACCGCCTAAGACGGTGGAAATCAATAAGAGGGCGTTTGAAGCGGGGTATGCTCTGTAAAGTAACGAATGATAAGGCATAATTATATTGCCCATAATAAATATTGATTTTACTTATGATATGTGATGTAGTATAATCACTAAGTAAGAAGCTGATTAAGGAGCAGGTTTTTACACCTGCTCCTTTGTATGTATAAATTGGTGCACTTACAGGTTTTACAATTATTTTAGACGAAGAGAGAAAGGAGCATGAAATTAAATGGTTAAAGCAGTAGTAGGAGCCAACTGGGGCGACGAA
>JAUNGK010000186.1 GCA_030524555.1 Bacillota bacterium
AGGCCGCACAATAATACTGCTGCCCGTAAGGCTTGTCTGAAAAGTCAATCATAAAGAAAAGCACTTGATCCTATAACAAATTTTGGAAAAATCTAAGAAATCCATTTTAGATATGATATTAACACCCCGGTTTCAAAACTTGCTTCGCTTCAAACATTGAAACCGGGGTGTACATTTTCTAAAACGGATTTCTTGATTTTTCACAAAATTTCTTCTAAGGCTCATCGTGCTTTTCTTTATGATTGACTTTGAGGTTGCCGGCAGGGCAGCTAACAGGTATTTGTGCGGCCTGTTTCCTTAAATCCCGAAAGCTGTCATAGCTGCTATCAAAGAAGCAGTTGCCTACCCGGGACGGCGCAGGAAAGCCGAATTGTTACTAAAAGCTTGCTTAATCTTTACTGCTGTTTGCGTATTGAGGTAATTTATGGTACAATTTCATTAATTATGTGTACAGATGCGGCAAGCATTGCAGGCAGGCGTACAATATACATGAAAGGGTTGAAAAGGAAAACACTGGTATGATTAAAAAGATTGCATATATATTTGACCGGAAGCAGAAAATCCAGCTGGTGATCTTAGGAGTCATGATTTTTATAGGCGGCCTTTTGGAAACGTTGGGAGTAGGAGCCATGATGCCGGTGATAACTGCACTCATCACACCGGAAATTCTGATGGAATATATTGAAAAATATGAGTTCCTGCAGAAAATATGTGATGCGCTGCATATTGACAGCGTCAGCAAGCTGGCTATTATGCTGCTGCTTGCTTTGATGATTATTTATGTGGTCAAAAATTTATTTATTCTTTTTATGACCTACAAACAAAATTCTTTTATCGATCAGAACAGAAACCGGATGATCAGCCGGGTTCTGGGAGAATTTTTGAACAGACCCTACGAGCAATACCTGGGGGCAGATATTCCTACGGTGTTTCGAATTACCGACAGTGATATTCCTCACACCTTTTCCCTGATATTGGCGGTATTACAGCTGGCCTCCGAGACGGTGGTTGCCTGTTTGATCTTTATTATGATGCTGGTCATGGATGCGGGAATGACATTGTTTGTGGTGGCGCTTTTTGGAGTTATGACACTCTTTATTGTGAAGGTGTTTAAGCCCAGGCTTAACAGGATCGGTGCCCAAAATCAGACGATTCAATCCAGAATTGCAAAGTGGAGAATACAGGCTATTTATGGGCTTAAGGATGTGAAGGTACTTAATCGTGAGGAATTTTTCATTCGGAATTATTATGAATCCGGTAAGGTTGGCGCTAATGTAGCCACATCCTATGCGGTAATGAATAATATTCCAAGACTAATGATAGAAACGGTATTTATTGTGGGTGTACTTGGTTTTATTGCCATTTACATCAGAGGCGGCGGAGATATGTCGGCTATGGCCAACACGCTGGTAGCCTTTGGCGTGGCGGCAATCCGTGTCCTTCCCAGTGTAAACCGTATTAATACTTATATTACCCAGATATCCTATACCCAGCCCAGTCTGGATTTTGTATATCAGAATCTGCAGGAGGGGATGAAGACGGATGCCATGTTGGCAGAGAGAAAGGCCAATGCCCTGAAGGACAAGCTAAGTCTTGAGTATCAGATTGAGCTGAATCATATTTCCTTCCATTATCCTGATACGGATAAGAATATTTTTACGGATGCCCATATGGTAGTGCCTAAAGGGAAATCAGTAGGAATTATAGGTACTTCAGGCGCCGGAAAATCAACCATTGTGGATATTCTGCTGGGGCTTTTACATGCGCAGGAGGGTGAGATCACCTGTGACGGCGTGGATATTTTCAAAAATTATGAATCCTGGCTGGCTCAGATCGGCTATATTCCCCAGTCCATTTATCTGATTGACGAGTCCATCAGGGATAATATTGCATTCGGTATTGACGAGGATAAGATAGACGAGAAGCGAATCTGGGAGGTGCTTGAGGAAGCCCAGCTTAAGGAGTTTGTAGAGGAGCTTCCGCAGGGACTTGATACCACCATCGGGGACCGGGGCGTGCGCTTATCCGGCGGTCAGCGGCAGAGGATTGGAATTGCAAGGGCGCTTTATCATGATCCGGAAATACTGGTGTTTGATGAGGCGACATCTGCTCTTGACAGTGATACCGAGGCGGCGGTTATGGATGCGGTTAACAGCTTCCATGGCAAAAAGACCATGGTAATTATTGCCCACCGTTTAAACACCATTGAAAAGTGTGATATTATTTATAAGGTGGAAGATATGAAGCTGGTGGAAACCAGCCTGAACCAGGCATAAGGATTGGCAGAAGGATTTAGACGGATTGGAGAAATAAATGATTGGAACAGAGCTTTTAACGGGACAGGGATTAGGCAATCAGTTGTTTTGCTATGTGACAACAAGATGCATTGCAATGGACAATCATCTTCCTTTCAGTATTTTGGGCAGCGAGACGGTTGCCAACAATATGCACAGCAGCTGCGGCATGTATTTTATGGATTTGGACTACGGGGTTCCTTCGTCTAAGGAGGATTACCATCAGGTGTATTATGAGAAGGAAGACCGTATTTTCCTGGGCAATTCACGGCATGATTTAACCCACGGATGCTACGTGACAGGAGTGGATGAGAAGCTGCTTCATCCCGGAGACGGAACGCTGCTTATGGGAAATATGCAGGCCGAAAGCTATTACATTTCCCATAAGGAGGAGATATGCCAGTGGCTTAAGGTGAAGGAAGAGTATGACTGTATGGAGTACAGCAGGGACAATCTGTGTATCCTTCATTTAAGATGCAGTGATTATCTTGGAAGCCCTGAGTTATACCTGAGAAAGAAATACTGGATTGACGGAATGAAAAATATGAAAAAAATCAATCCTGATATGGAGTTTATGATTATTACCAATGATGTGAAGGAGGCAGGCAGGCTGCTTCCGGGTATTCCGGCCTACAATTTTGATCTGGCGAAGGATTATGCCATTATCAAAAATGCAAAATATCTGCTGCTTTCCAATTCCTCATTTGCTTATTTCCCGGCATTTACCAGCCGCACGGTGAAATATATTCTGGCACCGAAATACTGGGCAAGGCATAATGTGTCAAACGGCTATTGGGCTTCGGAGCAGAATATTTATGAAGGATGGCATTATCAGGACAGGCACGGAAAGGTGTTTTCTTATGAGGAATGTCTTAAGGAGCTTAAGGAATACAAGGATAAGTCGGCTTTGTATCAAACCCTGAACCAAAAGCCTGAGGGCATTCGGCTAAAGATAGAAACCATGAAGAGCAAAAGCCGTTATGCGGTATATTATCTTCTGCGGGTACTTCGCGGAGTAAAGAGAAGGATTAAATCATTATGGAAGAAAAGCTAAAGCTCCCCAATGTCACGCTTGCGGCAATGACCAGTGTGAATATATATGAGACCATTAAAGCGTTAGAGTACAGCATGAAGGGGATTGAGTTCGGGGAAGTGGTGCTGATTACCCACAGAAAGCCCCTGGGGCTTCCTAAGTCAATTACCTACAAGCATACCTCCAAGCTTACGGATATCGACTGCTTTAATTATAAGATGGTGTATGAACTGGCAGATTACATTGATACCGATTATGTGATGCTGGTTCATGCGGACGGATTTATTATACACCCCGAAAAGTGGCGGGATGAATTTCTTGATTATGACTACATCGGAGCGCCATGGCCTCTGCCAGAGCCCGGTACGGTGCACAGCTACCATGATGTGTATGGAAATCTGTGCAGGGTGGGAAACAGCGTTTCCTTAAGAAGCAAAAGGTTATTGGAGTTTCCAAGACAGGCAAATCTGGTATGGGATAAGGACGAGGAAGGCTTCTACAATGAAGATATATTTCTCTGCTGCAGAAACAAGCACAGAATAGAGGAAGCAGGGATGAGAATTGCGCCTGTTGAGGTGGCGAAATATTTCGGACATGAGCATATGGTGCCGGAGATAGAGGATGTGGATTATCCTTTTTCCTTTCATAAGTGGAGGGGGAGAAACGCACAGTATCCCCGATTTATAAATCCATGGAAGAGGCGCTGGCTGAAATTTAAGGATGCTGTAAGACCTTTGCTTTTCTGGAGACATTAAAATTGGCAATGGTTCATATTTGAGGAGGAATATTGCTTGCATGAAGCAGCCTGATTTTAAAAATATAGATGAAATAAAAGATTGGATTATCAATATCCATGAAAAATCGTTTGTTGAACTGAAGAAAGCGAGGGAACTGCCAGCCGCTTTTTGGGAATCATATTCAGCGTTTTGCAACACATCCGGTGGGTGGATTTTGTTGGGTGTCATTGAGGATAATCCTATGAATATCATTCAAGGAGTTGATAATATTTCAAAAACGCAAATAAGTTTGTGGGATATGTTATCGAATCCGAACAAGATAAATTATAGAAGTGTAAATAATGAGGATGTTCACGTTGTCAATATAGATGGAGCTGAAATAATGATTATATGTGTTAAAGAGGCTCCTGAATCGATGAAACCTGTTTATTTTAACGGGAAGAGAGAAAATACATTTATCAGAACAGGTGACGGTGATCGTAGAGCTACAAAGCAGGAATTAGAAGCATTTGAACGAAACGCTATGCCCTGTCATGACAGCCTGCCGATAGAACATTTTACAATTGATGATTTAGACTTGGATTCTGTAATTGCATATAAGGAAAAAGTTAATAAGCGTTTTCCGAAGAAGAAGTATATTGAAATGTCAAATCAGGAGTTTTTGACGGAGATAGGTGCTTGTTTTGTGGATCGTGCTACGGGAGAAGTGAAACTCAGGCGGGGAGCATTATTGTTTTTAGGACAAGAACGCACGATAAAAGAAGTGTATCCGCATTATCATTTGGATTATTTTAACCGCAAAGGGCATAATCCACGTTGGATTGACCGTGTATCGGATG
>JAUNGK010000187.1 GCA_030524555.1 Bacillota bacterium
ACCCACATCGACGGTTTTGGAGACCGCTGTTCTACCTTTGAACTATGCCCCTATACGGTAGTTTTAAGTCGTCTGCTTCAACCACCGAATGCTATTATATCTTATCAGACAGCTTCCTGTCAACTAATTTGTGTATTAATCTTGCACAAATTGTAACAGTTCATCCTTATCTCATAGAATCTAATAAAGCAGGTAGTCCCTTGTATCCTCTTCAATAATCCTGCTATAAGTCTTTATTTCCTCCGAGGGCTCGTATTCCTCATCCTGATATAGGATTTCGTGAAGCTTTATGACATTGTCCTCCAATGATGTAGGAACAATACAGGAGCCTTCCGTTCCGATAATGCCCCCGTTTCTGCTCCCTGCGAAAGGGAAACCGTCGCTGACTGTCACCTTAAAGTCACCCACCATACCAAGCATGGGAATTACATCTTCTATGTCCACGGAAGTCACTACATGAGGAAGCACCACATTCATGGTTTCAACCAGGCTGCCCACGGAAACCTTCTTTGCCTTCTCCATCATGGCAATCAGAACATTTCTCTGTCTTTCGGTTCGCTGGAAATCATCTCCCACATATCTGATTCTACAATATGCAGTGGCCTGCAGCCCGTTTAAGGTCTGCAATCCGGCTTCCGTAACAGGCGTATAGTCCACTCCTTCAACGGCGGTAAAGTTCTTGCCGTCCGAGGTAGTTCCCACCATACTGATCTGGTAATTATTCAGATGATTGATCTCTGACTCCTGTACATCAATCTCCACACCGCCCAAGGCATCTACAGCCTCAATCAGCCCTTCAAAGCCTACGGTCACGTAATCCGTAATATATAGATCTGTATTCATATTAATCATGCTAAGAGCCTGCTCCGGTCCTCCCAGTGCATAAGCAACATTGCACTTTCGATAGGTATCATTACCCGCATTCATGTAGGTATCTCTATATATAGAGATAAGACGAACCTCACGATTATCCATATCGATGGAACAAATCATAATTGTATCGCTTCGGTTATTTCCCTTTCCGAGATTCTCATCTCTGGCATCCACGCCAAAAAAGGCTACATTGTAAATTCCTGTATAGCTGCCCGCCTCATCGCTTTCTTGCTCCTGCGTCACCTTTTGCTTAACTTCTTCATTGACGGTAATCTGCTCCTCATCAATAACAGTCTTTTTAACACCGTTCTTTCCGGTAGTGCGAAGCACTACAAATAATACTCCAACAGCAGCTGCCAGCACCAGTATTTCAATAATGAATAATGGAATGTGCTTCACCCATTTCTTCTTTTCCATCTTTGGCTCCTTCAATTCCCGTTTGGTATCTTATTTCTGCATAAAACCTTTTTTATTTTAACATAAACTCCGGCGTTTGAATACCACGTTCTGTTTTATTGTAAAATTTTTGTTAATTTTGTCATACTTTTGTCACATTTATAAAAGATCAATGGCATCCGCCACACTGCTTACTCCGATTACCTTAATGCCTGAAATATCCTTCACGGCATCCATAGTGACCTTGGGAATAACACAGGTAGTAAAGCCCAGCTTCCTGGCCTCCTGAACCCTTGCCTGAATCATACCAACGCCCCGTACCTCTCCGCTTAGGCCCACTTCTCCAAGCGCAATCATTTTTTCATCAATAATCTTATTTTTAAAGCTTGACACAAGCGCCATCACAATTCCCAAGTCAATAGCCGGCTCCTGTATCCTGATTCCTCCTGCTATATTTACGTAAGCGTCGCAGCCGCCCATCTGCAGTCCCAGCCTCTTTTCCAAAACCGCAATCAGCAGATTTACCCTGTTAAAGTCGGTGCCGGTGGTCTGCCTTCTGGGTATTCCAAAGCTGCTATGGCACACAAGGGCCTGTATTTCGACCAGCATAGGGCGGGTTCCCTCCATGGAACACACCACAATGGAACCGCTTGCCTGCTCGGGCTTTCCGCTTAACATAAATTCGGAAGGATTTTCCACCTCCCGAAGACCGTCTGATGCCATTTCAAACACTCCGATCTCATTGGTAGAGCCAAAACGGTTTTTCACCCCCCGCAGAATACGGTAGGAGGCATGTCTGTCCCCTTCAAAATAAAGAACCGCATCCACCATATGCTCTAAAACCCTGGGGCCTGCTACGGTTCCCTCCTTGGTCACATGCCCTACGATAAACACAGATATATTAAGCCCCTTGGCCAGCTGTAAAAACACGCCGGTAGCCTCCCTGACCTGTGATACGCTTCCCGGTGCAGAGGAAATATTTTCATTATACATTGTTTGAATGGAGTCAATAACAACCACATCCGGCTTACTGCGCCTTATGGTTTCCTCTATCGTTCCAAGACTGGTCTCGCACAAGAGCTTTAAATGCTCATTAAACTCACCGATGCGGTTTGCCCGAATCTTAATCTGCTTTAAAGACTCCTCCCCGGAAACATACAGCACTTCTCTTTTATCCTGTGCCAGCATCCTGCACACCTGCAAAAGAAGAGTCGATTTGCCGATCCCGGGATCTCCTCCTACCAGCGTAAGGGAGCCTCTCACCAGGCCTCCGCCCAGTACCCTGTCCAGCTCCGTGCTGTGGGTGGTAAGGCGGTCCTCCTCGTCAAGAGATATTTCCGTCAAGGTCAGCGGCTTTCCTGCCGGGGAGCTGTTTCTTTGCATGCTGCTTTTCCCCTGAGTTCCCGATACCACGGTTTCCTCCACAAAGGTATTCCACTGATGACATCCCGGACACTGTCCCATCCATTTGCTGGACTCATACCCACATTCCTGACAAAAAAATACGGTTGATGTTTTTCCTTTTGCCATAACCTCTCCTACTACATAAAAAGGAGCCGCCAAAGGGCAGCTCCCTTTCCATTTACCGCATAACCGCTTTTATTTGGTAATCTTAACGTTTATCTCTCCTACCCCTGCAAGCTCTACGCTGATGTTCAGCTTTCCGCCAAGATTTGTCTTCATCTTGCCAATACTCTTGCCGGCTAAGAAAACCTCATACTCTGTATCCTCTTCCAGCTCCAGAGTGATCTGCGCATCCTCATCACCTTCAACCTCAAAGCTGACTCCGTCTGCGTTCTCGGAAAAATGAAGCACGCTGGTTCCGGGAACAGATTCATATACAAACAAACCGTTTCTTTCCAGCTTAGTCATTGTCTTAAAGGTTTTAACCTTGTACAAATCCCCGCAGTGCTCATAATCCTCTGCCTTAGCCTTATTCTCCAGCAAATGATTTCCAAAACTGATGGTGCCGTCTGCTTCCGAGCGAAGCAATTCTTCTACAACAGCCATTTCTTATGTCCTCCTGCCATATATCTTTGGTCTTTTCTAATTAAAATAAGTATAATATATTTTCATGTAAAAATCTACTTCTCTTTTACGTCAAAGACGACCTGTTCCTTTCGAAAACCTACGCTTACCGTATCGCCTTCCTTAATGTGTCCCGCAAGAATCTCCTCTGCAAGCCGGTTTTCTATCACATTTTGGATGGCACGCTTTAAAGGCCGGGCTCCCATCTTTGCATCAGAGTATTTCGTTACCAAATGCTCCTTTAATGCCTGACTGACATTAAGCTTGATCTGCATCTGCTTTTTGCACCTCTTTGCCAGTGTGTCGCAAAGCAGATTAACAATATCGTGCATCTCTTCCTTTCCAAGAGGCTGGAATACCATAATCTCATCAATCCGGTTGATAAACTCCGGCTTAAAAAGCCTTTTAACCTCCTCCATAACGCCTGCCTTCATCTTTTCGTAGTCCTGTTCCTTGGTGGTTTCTGTAATAAATCCAAGGTTTTTAGGCGCTACAATTCTCTGTGCACCGGCATTGGAGGTCATAATTAAAATTGTGTTTTTAAAGCTTACCTTTCGCCCTTTAGAATCTGTAATATGCCCGTCATCCAATACCTGAAGCAGTACATTGAACACATCCGGATGGGCCTTTTCAATCTCATCAAACAGAACGACGGAATAAGGATTTTTACGTATCTTTTCACTTAGCTGTCCGCCCTCCTCGAAGCCCACATAGCCCGGAGGAGAACCGATCATCTTGGACACTGAATGTCCCTCCATGTACTCCGACATATCCACACGGATCAACGCATTTTCCGATCCGAACATAGCTTCCGCAAGAGCCTTGGACAGCTCTGTCTTTCCTACACCGGTGGGACCAAGGAACAAGAAAGAGCCAATAGGTCTTCCGGGATCCTGCAGTCCTACCCTTCCCCGCCTGATTGCACGTGCCACCGCCGTAACCGCCTCATTTTGCCCGATCACCCGCTTATGCAGTACCTTTTCAAGATTAAGCAGCCTCTCGCTTTCCTTTTCGGTAAGCTTCTTGACAGGAACCTTTGTCCATGCAGCCACTACCTCTGCAATTTCATTCTCTCCAATGAAAAATTGACTTTCTGACTGTTTCCTGCGATTTTTCTCCTTTGTGCGTTCATACTTCCTGATCAACGCTTCCTGATCCTTCCGCAGTGCCGCCGCCTTCTCAAAGTCACCGCCCTTGATCAGCTGCTCTACCTGATCATCCAGCTTCTCTATATCCGCCTGCATCTCCTTCATTCCCTGAGGGACATGCATATTTTTAAGGCGTACCGCTGATGAAGCCTCGTCGATCAGGTCAATGGCCTTATCCGGAAGATTTCTGTCATTAATGTATCTCTCCGACAGGGTAACCGCCGCCACAATTGCTTCATCGGTAATGGTCACTTTATGATGTTCTTCATATTTAGGTGCAATCCCCCGAAGGATTTCTATTGCCTGCTCTATGGTAGGCTCCTCCACATATACAGACTGAAAGCGTCGCTCCAAAGCCGCATCCTTTTCCACATACTTATGGTACTCTGCCACCGTTGTGGCACCGATCAGCTGTAGCTCTCCTCTGGCCAGAGACGGTTTCAAAAT
>JAUNGK010000188.1 GCA_030524555.1 Bacillota bacterium
GTTAGGTTTTTGATTTGTTGAGGATAAAAAACTGAATATGGAATAAGTATATCAGAGTAAATAGAATGGGTATATCGAATAATTCTCTGGTGGATATGTAATGAGGTACCCCATGTGCTTTAGTATAGTAGTGCATGGGGCATTTTGTTTAGAATTAGAAAAGTAAAGTAAGTTGGAAAATGATCCGAAAAACTTTAGTTTTTGTTCTATAAATCCCAAAATGATCCGAAAAAATAAGTTTTGATACGATTCACCTTGATTTGGATGCACTAATAAGATATAATGATACGCATGGAGGATGGAAATATGTATTATTCTGAGATTACAAAAATTATAGAAGCAGGTCTTGAGAGAGATAGAGATAAGGTTAAAAACTATGCGTTATTATTAGCTAAAAAGTTGGCACAGGATGGAGATGTGAAATCTAGCAAACGAATTGAAACAGTATTATCGAGAAAAAATAATGGATCTGCCATCACAGATGCCTTAGTTGCACCACCTGTCGATCAGGAAAGCAGAATGGGAATTGTGGATATAGATTATAAGCCAATTACTTCGGAAATTATTTTATCTGAATCCATAAGGAGTAGATTGGAGGATTTTGAAAATACCATTAAAGTTAAAGATAAATTGGATGCTCTTGGTATGCCATTTAATATGTCATTATTGCTATATGGTCCACCCGGATGTGGTAAAACAAGTATAGCGAATCTTTTGGCAAATAAATTGGATTTACCTCTTGTAACAGCACGTTTGGATACACTAATTTCATCACTGCTTGGTAATACTGCTAAAAATTTACGTCGTATTTTTGATTATGCAAGTCGCCAGCCTTGCGTTTTGTTTTTAGATGAATTTGATGCAATTGCTAAAGCTCGTGATGATCAGCACGAGCTTGGGGAATTAAAACGAGTAGTAAACAGTCTTCTTCAAAATATGGATGCGTATTGTCAAAATGGAATTTTAATAGCAGCGACAAACCATCATGAGCTTTTGGATGATGCTATATGGAGAAGGTTCCAGACAATAATTGAAGTACCTAAACCTAACACTGAGGAGATAAGCCTCATGTTTGACAATATTACTAAAGTGCTAGATATGAGCCAAATTACACAGAAGCAATATTCCATTATTATAGAACAGTTAAAAGGGTTATCATATGCCAATATCCAGACCCTTACACAGAATGTTGTAAAGCAAATGATTATACAAGAACGTATAATTGCTTCAGCTTTTGATTTTTTATGTGAGATTATATTTTTTAAATATCATGGGAATGTTGACCAACAAGAATTGATTCGTTATTTGTTAGAATGTGGTCTTTCACAACGAGCAATAGCGGGGTATTTTAATATTTCACAACGACAAGTCCGTAATTGTATGAATAGTAGTAAAGGAGATGAATGATTATGGCTGAAAAACATTTACCTATCCAGTTTTTTGAAAAAAGAAAAGAATTTGATGATCGCTCGACAGAAGGTGGCGGAGATTCTAGGATACCCAGTTGGGTACTTACAGGGGCAGATTTATCGCAACGTTCTTCACAATTGGTTTCAGAAATTGGAGATATTACATCAAAGTTACGTCAACATAGACAAACTGGGAAAAAGCTACCGTTGATTGTTTGTACAACAATAGAAGAAAAAGCCATTGCAAAATCTCATAGAGGAAATATTTCCGCATTATATGCGGATAGTGAGAGGAATAATGTTTTGGGGTTTCATGGCAATCGCTGTTTGCTAACGATGGTAACGAGTGAAAACATACTCTTAGGAATTAATCAGATACTTACAGATACACAAAATCAGGCAAAGTTGATTTCTTCTATTACAGATATTGCTCCATTTTATCCAGTTGTGGACATGTATGATCGAAACATACATTATTATAAAATACGACTGATAAATTACAACAATTTTGACCTGAATTCTGCAGCAAATATTTTGTTTGAGCAACAGTGCATTGACGAGGGAATTAGAATTGCACATAAAACAAAATATACATCTGACATGACAATATATCGAATTTGTCTTGATAGCGCAGAACAGTTGAATTTATTGAGTGGATTTGAAGGGGTATACACTATAGAAAAAATGTCTCCTGTTGAGGCAACGTTAGATGCACTTGAACAAGAACCAACAATAGAGCCTAAAATATCCGATGAAAATAGTGATTATCCTATTGTAGGTGTTTTGGACACAGGAATTGCGGATAATCAATTTCTTCAAGAGTGGAAAGTTCCCTTTGCTTTTACAAATTATCCTGATGAGTATCGGAATATTTCACATGGTACCTTTGTATCGGGTATTATTGAATACGGGGATGAACTGAATGGAAATTCATATACATCATTGCCTGGAGTAAGACTTTTTGATGCAACTGTTTATCCTGACGAAGCAAAAGAGCGAATTTATCAAGATGATCTTATAGAACATATCCGGGAGGCAGTAGAAAGACATAGTGACATCAAAATATGGAATCTTTCACTTGGAACTACCGATGAAGCAAATATAGATGAATTTTCTGATTTTGGAATGGCTTTAGACAATATACAAGATGAAAATAATGTTTTAATTATTAAATCTGCCGGAAATTGTACAAATTTTATGCAGCAACTTCCTAAAAGTCGCATTACAAAATCAGCAGATTCTGTTAGAGCAATTGTTGTTGGATCACTTGCTCATAGACAAGGAAATTATGATTACGCTAAGAAAGATATGCCGTCACCTTTTACAAGAATTGGTCCCGGTCCCAGTAGCATTGTTAAACCAGACTTAGTATTTTATGGTGGCAATGCTGGTATGAATAATGGTCGTCTATGCACAACAGGTGTTCCCTCTTTTACACCTGATGGAAAAATAACATATAATGTTGGAACAAGTTTTTCAACTCCATGGATATCAAGAATGGCAGCTGAACTATCATATTTGATGAATGAAGAATTTGATCCTTTGCTGATTCGTGCACTTATGATTCACAATGCGAGATATCCAGCTCAGTGTGGAATGACTATGTCTGATAAAGTGACGCAGATGGGATTTGGAATGCCCCCAAGCGTTAAAGATATGTTGTATAATTCATCAGATGAAATCACACTTATATTGAGAGATACTTTAGATAAAGGGAATTTTATTGAAATGTTTGATTTCCCATATCCGACAAGTCTTGTAGATGATAATGGCTACTTTACAGGGCAAATAATTATAACACTTGTTACAAAGTCGTTGGTAGATGATAAGCAAGCGGGAGAGTATTGCCAATCAGATATTGGTATCTTGTTTGGTACATATGAAACTGAAAAAGATAGGGATACTAGCAAGAGAACAGTAAAAAATCCTAAAGGGCTAGGCGAACCTCAAAACCTTCTTTTGGATAGTTGTTACAGTTCGAGAGCCAAAGGTGTATATCCTAAAACAGGATTTGAACGGGAATGCACATTGGTGAAATATGGGAAAAAATTTCATCCAGTCAAAAAATATGCTGTAGATTTGGCTGATATAACGCCTTCTAATAAAAAGAAATACTTGGACAAAAGGCGAAAATGGTATCTTCAGATTAATGGTCTCTTTCGGGATTTTATTGAACAGGATGCGCTTGTTCGCAATTATCAATTATCTCAGGAGTATTGTTTAATTTTGACAATTCGAGATCCGCAGGGGAAAGCACCCGTTTATGACGAGGTTTCACAACAATTAGATTATAAAAATTTTGTTCACCATAATATTCAATTACGTAATGTAGTTACTGTTGATGAATAAAAATATTGGTAGATATTGAGTTGTATATATAAAGGGGCAAATGAGATGTTTAATATTTATTATATTAATTATGCGAAGGCATATGAGATAGCTATGCTGTTTGATAATCACTTACTGAAAGAGATTTCAAAAGAGAAAGATACAATATATGAAGGGCAGGGAAAAGGAGGTATCAATGCAGAGAAGTTGGACGAGGTGCCAATACTTAAGAATTTTGTGCCTAAAGTAACATTAGAAGGTGATATTTCTGGAAGCAAAACGAAAAAAGTAATTGATACAGTACAGGTAATATCAACCAAATCAACTATATTGAATGTAATATATAAAAAATCGAAAGAAGCAAATTTGGTTAATGGAAACAGTATAGGTCAGTTAATTAAGATTAGAAATGTTAAATTGCATGTTGAGAATGCAGAAGATGTACAAGGATCAAAAGCACTAACAAGTGGTATTCTAAAACAAATACCTATTGATGGAATGGGAAATGTTGATTTGACTGGATTTGCAGATGTTTTTTTGAAGGACTCGGCATATATCTTATCTGGAAAATTAGAATCAGAAATAGATGGAGCAGACAGTATATTACTTAAGATCCCAATGCAGGCTGAGAATGAAATGGAAAGTCAGTATTCTATATCTGATTTAGAAGTTGGGCCTACCACAGTTTTAGGTGTTTACAGGGGGAAGTATCTTAAGAGGGATCTGATAGATAAAATAGATTTATTTCATAATAATAAAAAACAAGATACTGTAAGCGAAATTGAGTCTGATCTAGATGAAAATAATGATGGAAGGGATAAGTCGATGGATATTCACTTTATTGATGTTATTGCTATTATTCAGGAATTGATTATTAAATAGGGGGAAGAAAATACGTGAGAAAAATAGTACTTTATGAGTATAATAAAAAGAATTGGGATGATATAGCCCAAATGGCATTTACAGCAGGTAAAGTATTATTGATTAGTAAAGAAAGAATACAAAATACTAATGATATATTTGAACAATATGATTATATTGATTTAACATTATTGCTTGTTGGTGATGAGGAACGAATTGATTTGTGGTCACCAACATTAATTGCTCTTTTTCAAGAGTATTTGAGAAGCGAGTATGAATGCATA
>JAUNGK010000189.1 GCA_030524555.1 Bacillota bacterium
ACAGGGAAGCAAATACCATTCTTTCCAAGTCCAATGATCTGGAAATATCCAACAGGGGAATTGAATTAAAGACAGAAATTGAGAAGGTCAGAGAGCAAATTCAAAATATCGAGTAGAGGGATTTAAATGAATAAGCTGATTCATATTGGGTTTGGCAATATTGTTAATTCCGGGAAGATCATTGCCATTGTCAGTCCTGACTCAGCACCGGTCAAGCGTCTGGTGCAGAAGGCAAGAGAAAACGGAACGGCTATTGATGCCACGCAGGGGAGAAAAACCAAAGCCGTGCTGGTTATGGAGAACAGTCAGTTAGTGCTTTCAGCACTTTTGCCGGAAACCATTGCCCAGCGTGTACAGGCAGAAAGTAGAGATGAGGATGAAGCGTAATGGAATATTAATCGTCGTGTCAGGATTTTCAGGTGCAGGAAAAGGAACACTCATGAAGCAGCTGGTGCATTCATATGATAACTATGCTCTTTCAGTTTCCATGACTACCAGAAATCCGAGACCCGGTGAAGAGGAAGGGAAAGAATACTTTTTTGTAGACAAGAAGACCTTTGAGGATGAAATAGAAAGGGACGGCCTTATTGAGTATGCCAGCTACTGTGACAATTATTACGGAACGCCTAAGGATTATGTGCAGAAGCAGTTAGAAAGAGGCAAGGACGTAATTCTTGAAATAGAGATACAGGGGGCGCTTAAGGTAAAGAAGAAATTTCCTACCGCATTGCTTCTTTTCGTGATGCCGCCCAGCGCAGCAGAGCTTAAAAAGCGTCTTGTTGGCAGAGGAACGGAAAGTGTTGAGGTAATAGAAAAACGCTTAAAACGCGCTTCGGAGGAAGCGGAGGGAATTGAAGAGTATGATTTTATTGTCATTAATGACAAGCTTGATGAATGCGTGGCAAGAATGCATTCACTGATACAGGCAGCACATGATACTCCCCCTCGTAATGAGGAGTTCATTGAAAATATGAGAAAGGAGCTGGAAGCATTCAGATAAGCTTCCATAGGAAAGGAGTTAATATGTTACATCCATCTTATTCAGATTTAATGAAGGTAGTAAACAGTGAGGTAGAGCCCGGTGAGACACCGGTGGTCAACAGCAGGTATTCCATCGTTATGGCTACTGCGAAAAGGGCAAGGCAAATCATTAGCGGCGAGGAACCGCTGGTAAGCACTAAGAACGCTACAAAGCCGCTGTCTGTTGCGGTAGAAGAGCTTAATCAGGGAAAGATTAAGATTCTTTCCGAAGAGGATGAGTAACCCGGTCACAGATATATGGCAAGGTTAACGCTGCCACGCAGAGCGTGACAGCGTTTGTTATATTGATTGCCGTTAAGAAAGGAATTAAATGAAAATTCTGTTTGTTTCGCTGGGCTGTGATAAGAATTTGGTGGACTCAGAGGTCATGCTGGGAATGCTGAATCAAAAGGGCTATAGCTTTACGGATGATGAGCAGGAGGCGGATGCCGTAATTGTAAATACCTGCTGCTTTATCAATGATGCCAAGGAAGAAAGCATTAACACTATTTTGGAAATGGCAGAGCTGAAAAAGGATGGGCAGATTAAGGCGCTTATCGTCACCGGGTGTCTGGCACAGCGATATTCTGATGAGATACAAAAGGAAATTCCAGAGGTGGATGCCATTATTGGAACCACAGCTATTGATACGATTGTGGAGACCTTAGAAGGAGTGCTGAAGGGAAATCCGTTAAATCATATTGAAAGCATTGATAAATCCCCGCAGGGTGGCAGAAAGCGTGTGGTGACCACCGGCGGATACTATGCATACTTAAAAATTGCCGAGGGCTGTAATAAGCACTGCACATATTGTATCATTCCCAAGGTTCGCGGAAGGTATCGCAGCATTCCCATGGAGGAGCTGTTAAAGGAAGCAGAGGAACTGGCCGAGAGCGGTGTGAAGGAACTGATTTTGGTAGCTCAGGAGACTACTCTTTACGGGATTGATTTATATGAAGAAAAAATGCTTCCCAAGCTCCTTAAGGAGCTTTGCAGGATAGAGGGGCTTTTCTGGATCAGAATTTTGTATTGCTATCCGGAGGAAATTACGGATGAACTGATACAAGTGATGAAAAGTGAAGATAAGATTTGCCATTATTTGGATATTCCCATACAAAGCGGCAGCGACAGAATACTAAAGAGGATGGGAAGAAGAACCGACACGGCTCAGATCGAGGGCATGATTCGACATCTTCGCAAGGAGATACCTGATATTTGTATACGAACTACCTTTATAACCGGATTCCCGGGTGAGAGCAGGGCGGATCATGAGGATACCTTAGCCTTTGTGGAGAAAATGGGATTTGACCGGCTTGGGGTATTTACCTATTCTCCGGAGGAGGATACGCCGGCAGCCGAAATGCCGGATCAGATACCGGAGGAGACCAAGCAGCTAAGGCGTGATGAGATTATGGAGCTTCAGCAGGAGGTTGCTTTTGAAGCGGCAGAGCAAATGGTGGGCAGATATGTGGACGCCATGATTGAGGGCAGAATGCCCGAGGAGGATGTGTATGTGGCGCGAACCTACAAGGATGCGCCCTCTGTGGACGGATATTTGTTTATCAATACAAACCGGCAGCTGATCAGCGGTGACTTCGTGGAGGTTAAGATAACCGGCTCTAACGAGTATGATTTAATAGGAGAAATAGCTGTAAAAGAGAAGCTTGAGAACTAAGGATAGTTTAATATGGAAAGGTGTGGTTATTAAAATGAATTTACCAAATAAATTGACGATGCTTCGGGTGATTATGATCCCCTTCTTTATTGTGTTTTTGCTGGTGCCTGTTACACCTTATGATAAATGGATCGCACTTGCTATTTTTATTTTGGCAAGCCTTACCGATCTATTGGACGGTAAAATTGCGAGAAAGTATAATCTGGTTACCAACTTTGGAAAATTTATGGATCCGCTGGCAGACAAATTATTGGTATGTTCAGCGCTGATTTGTTTAATTGAGCTGAATAAAATTCCGGCATGGATGGTTATTATTATTATAGCCAGAGAGTTCATTATCAGTGGATTCCGTTTGATTGCATCGGACAACGGTGTGGTGATTGCCGCCAGCTATTGGGGAAAATTTAAGACTACCTTTCAGATGGCAGCGGTTTGTTTGTTGATTGCCGACATTGAAGCAATTAATCTGTTGACACAGATCATTCTTTGGATTGCCGTGATTTTGACAGTGGTATCACTGATAGATTATCTGGTGAAAAATAAAGATGTAATGAAGGAAAATAAATAGCATATTTTGCTGCATAAAGCTAAGAGGGATATGGGTGTTAAAGTGAAATCAGAGCAGACATTGGAAGAGCAGGTTGTCTTAAAGCTGAAAGAAAAAAATTGGTGCGTTTCTACCGCAGAATCCTGTACCGGAGGACTGATTTCCGGCAGACTGGTGAATGTGCCGGGCGTGTCGGAGGTTTTTAAAGAGGGGTATATTACTTATTCTAATGAAGCTAAAAATAAACTCCTTGGAGTCAGCTTAGATACTTTAAAGGAGTATGGTGCAGTAAGCAGCCAGGTGGCTGAGCAGATGGCAAGAGGAGCCATGGAGGCTGCCGATGCCCAGGCTGCGGTTGCTGTTACAGGAATTGCGGGACCTGACGGAGGAACGGATCAAAAGCCGGTAGGTCTTGTGTATATAGGCTGCTGTGTACAGGGGAAGGTAAGCGTAACGGAAAATCATTTTCAGGGAAGCAGGGAAGAGGTAAGGCAGCAGACCGTGGCGGCTGCTCTTAATCTGCTTTTGAACTGCCTCTCATAGGGATTGACGGCCTGCTTGGTTAAGCAGGCTGGTATTATAGGAAAGGGAAATGCATATGAAGAAAAAATGGACTTCCGGGAAAATTGCTGCTGTTGTAGTTGGAGGGATTGCTGCAGCGTGTGTACTGTTGATTGCTTTTTACATCGGAGTCTTTCAACTGGTCAAAAATATTATGATTTTTGATCAGGCATTTAGGGAGACGATGGAGGCCGAGAGTGAAAATGAGCAAAGAAATGATGGAGAAGCTGAGGATCCGCTGATAGCCGGGGATAATCAGGAGGAAGCTGATGATTGGGCTTATGATAGGGGGAAGGACGATCCGGAAGATCATTGGGCAGCAGAGCCGGATAAGGATGAAAACAGTTTCTGGGATAACGAAGAGTATTATGAGTTTCATAATGATATCAAGTCGGATTTATCCTACCAGATCGAGGTAAAGGAATTTACTAAATATGCGGAAACGAATACCAATTCTGTGATGACAGGAAATTATCCGGTAGTTTTATGTGAGGATCAAAAGAAGGCAGACAGGATTAATGCTGCCATCAAAAAAGAACTGGAAGTGGTCTTTAACCATGTTAATTCCATAGGAGAGAATATGGGATCGGATGAGTATTTCATTTTTGATATGGAAAGCTATGTTACATACATGGAGGAAGATGTTTTAAGCGTTATCTATGTGGAATATGCTTTTCTGGGCGAGGAGACATATGAGAGCTATGTGGTTTCCGTAAATATTGATATGGAAAGTGGAATGGAAATGACCAATTCCCAGATACTTAAAATTGATGATGAGTTTTCCATTGATTTTCGCAAAAGAAGCGAGAAACAAAACGGTGAAAGCGAGACCATGGACTATTATTCTGATCAGGAAATCACCGACTTAATGAATGATGACAGCACTCTGATTATCTTCTATGCACCACTTGGAATGGAAGTAGGCTTCAATTACTATTATGGGTGGGTAACGGTAACCTATCCGGATTATGAAAGGTATCAAAGTCCACTATGATTACAATGAATAAAAGTCCGTTTTAGCGTAACAGTTCAGCCTCGCCGTCCCGGATATCGCACTGCTTCTTTGATAGCAGCT
>JAUNGK010000190.1 GCA_030524555.1 Bacillota bacterium
CGGATGATATTCCTTATGTAAAGGCAAAATATAAGGGCAGCGAATACACCATTGTAGACGTTAATCACGGAAAAGACAGCTTTTATGATATGTGGCTGATGAGCAGGTGTAAGCACAATATCTGCGCCAATTCCACATTCAGCTTTTGGGGAGCCAGATTAAATGGAAATGAAGACAAGATTATGATACGTCCCACTATTCACAAGAACAGTCAGGTGTTTGACAAAAAGGAAATGGAAGAATTGTGGGAAGGGTGGAGCTTTATCAGCCCGGAAGGAATAGTGATGTAAGTTGAAGATATTAATAATTAACAAATTTTTATATCAAAACGGCGGTTCGGAAACCTATGTGTTTGAGGTGGGACGCCACCTGCAAAGGGAGGGCCATGAAGTAGAATATTTCGGCATGGAACATCCTGACCGTGTTGTTGGGAACCGGGTAAACGCTTATACGCCTAATATGGATTTTCATACGGGAAAGCTTGGAAGAATATTATATCCTTTTCAGATTATTTATTCTAAAACAGCACGAAAAAAGCTGCGCTGTGTTTTGGATGATTTTGGGCCTGATGTGGTGCATTTGAATAATTTCAATTTTCAGCTTACGCCGTCTATTATCTATGAAATAAAAAAGTATGAAAAAGACGCAAAAAGAAGAGTTAAAATTCTCTATACAGCCCATGATACACAGCTGGTTTGTCCCAATCACCTGATGCGAATCCCTGCAACCGGTGAACTGTGTCAAAGGTGTTTGGAACACGGATTTGGCGAGTGCATGAAAAACGCCTGCATTCATAATTCGAAGCTTAAGAGCCTTTGCGCTTATCTGGAGGCAGAGCTGTACAAGAGACTAAAAACATACAGGTATATAGACTGCATAATCTGCCCTTCTCATTTTATGGAAAAGCAGCTGCTGACCAGAAGTGAATTTTCGGGGAAAACCAGGGTGCTTAACAACTTTATTTCTTTTGATCATCCGCCTGCAGGAGAGGTATCTCCATCAGAAGATTATGTGATTTATTTTGGAAGGTTTTCGGAGGAAAAGGGGATTGGGACGCTGTTAAAGGTATGCAGCAGTCTGCCTCAGATTTCCTTTGTCTTTGCGGGAAGCGGACCTATGGAGTCAAAGGTCAGGGAAGTGGGGAATATTAAAAATGTGGGCTTTAAGAAGGGGGAGGAGCTGTTTTCCCTGATACAGGGAGCCAAATTCAGCATTATTCCTTCTGAATGCTATGAAAACTGTCCGTTTTCGGTGATGGAATCTATTTCCTTAGGAACGCCTGTTATTGGGAGCAGTATCGGTGGAATCCCGGAGCTGATAGAGGAGGGAGAAACCGGCGAGTTATTTTCTGCGGGAGATGAGAAAGAGCTGAAGAAAAAGGTGGAGGCCTTATGGGAAGATAAGGCCAGACTTAGCAGGTATTCAAAAGCATGCCTTGAAAAGAAATTTGATACGGCTGCGGCCTATTGCAGCAAGCTGATTGAAATCATAGAGCAGATTTAGGCAGGGAGAGATATGCAGTTATTTAAGAAGATTAAAAAGCTGGGCTTTAAATTGGGTTTTCAGAAACTGATAGGATATGAGGCGATTTTTTCCTGTGCATTTTGTGCCAGAAGTCCCGGGCATGAATTGTACAGAGAAGATAACTCCCCGAATAAAGGGTTTGAAGTACTGCCTCACTCTGAGAATTACTGGTATGCAGATCCGTTGATGTGGGAAAAGGATGGAAAAGAGGTTGTTTTCCTTGAACGGGTTGACCGGAAAACAGGAATAGGATGTATTGCCTGTGCCGATATTACAGATGGTTCATGGAAGGATCCTGTGCCTGTTATTGAGGAGCCCTATCATATGTCCTTTCCCATGTGCTTTTATTGGGGGAATGAGCTTTATATGATCCCGGAAACGGAAATGAATCAGTCTGTTAATTTGTATCGATGTACAGCATTCCCCTATCAGTGGGAAAAAGCAGGAGAATTTATGAAGGGCTGGCGGTTGGTTGACAGCGTAGTCTGGAGTAATGAGGAAAGCCGGGTACAGCTTCTTGCCTCTGAGTATGATCCGAAGGATGATTTTTATACAAGGTATCATGCTTATGAGCTGCATAGAAGGGGAGCTCAGATTGAAGCTGCTGATCTGGGGAGAATATCTGATTCTTACACATTAATGTCAAGAATGGCAGGCCCCGTCATAGAAGAGGATACTGCGCTGGTACCTATACAGAGAAGCACTCCCGGGATTTACGGCTACTCTGTGCAATTTTGCAGGAAGAAAGAAAATGTGCCCGGTGAATGTGTAAAGGAGCTTTTACCGGCTGATTTTTATAATATGGGACATAAGCTTTTGGGGGTGCATACTTACAGCAGATCCTCCCATTATGAAATGATTGATATTCAATATTTGGTTTACAATAGAAACAAATGGAGAAAATAAGATGAAAATTATGTTTATCATCCCCCGTATGGTAGGCGGAGGCGCCGAAAGAGTGATATCTGTCTTGTCAAATGAATTTGTAAACAGACAAATAGGCGTTAAGATTTTAATGACAGCAGGCTGTGATATGGCATACAGACTGGATGAGCGGATTGAGGTTATGCAGATAGGGGGAAGAACGGGGGGAAGTATCTTTAAGCGGATAGAAAGAATTATCCGTATGAGAAAAGTGTTTAAGCAGAACAGAGATTATATTCTGGTTGCTTTTGAACCGGCCACCGCCTTTTTTACCTGCCTTGCAAAAGTAGGGCTGCATATGAAGCAGGTGTCCTCAGAGAGGAATGATCCGGAGTCCTTTCCCAATAAAAAGATCAGGGAATATGCGTATCTGCATTCTGACAGGGTTGTGTTTCAGACGGAGGATGCAATGAGGTATTTTCCGAAGGACATACAGAAAAGGGGCACCATAATAGTTAACCCTATTACCGAAAAGCTGCCGGAGGTTTATACCGGGCCAAGAAAGCGTACCGTGGTGGCCGCAGGGCGGCTTGAGGAGCAGAAAAATCATGTGAATCTGTTGTATGCATTTAAGGATTTCCTGATTAAATTTCCTGACTACATATTACATTTATATGGTCAGGGAAGTCTGGAACAGGAGCTTAAGGATTTGGCAGACAGGCTGGGAATCAGGAAGAATGTCATCTTTGAGGGCTTCCATGAGAGTATTTTAAATGAGATAAAAGATGCGGGAATGTATGTGTTATCCTCGGATTATGAGGGAATATCCAATTCCCTGCTGGAAGCAATGGGAATGGGAATGCCGGTTGTTTCCACAGATTGTCCCTGCGGAGGCTCCCGCATGTGCATTCAGGACGGGGTAAACGGTTTTCTTGTTCCGGTGGGACAGGTGGATGCGCTTAGGGATGCTATGGAGAAGCTGGCCGGATCGGAGGAGCTTGCCGTGCGAATGGGCAGGGAGGCTTCTAAGGTGCGTGAGCGGTTTTCCTTGCAAAGCGTTGTGAAGGAGTGGCTGGAACTGCTGAATGAAATATAGGGAGAAAGGTAAGGATTTTTATGCGTTTTCTTTACGTTGCACACAGATATCACACCAATCAGGCGCCTATTATGAAGGGGCTTGTTGAGCATGGGCATTCAGTTTGTTTTGTAAGCCATTATCAGGGCAAATTAGAGGACTATGCCTATGTTACGCCTGTTGTGGCAGGGTATTCAGGGCTCTTTTCTGCTGTAAACTGGATTTATGTTCATATTTTACAGCGCAAAAACAGTAAGGCATGTGATATGCGGTTAAAATATGGCTTTCCCTCCATGCGCAGAGTAAGAAAAATTGTTTCGGATTTCGGGCCGGATGTTATGATTATCAGGGAACGATCCGTTTATTCTATTTTCACCTGCCTGGCATGCAGGGGACTTCATATTCCTATGATATTGTATAATCAAAGCCCATTGTGGGAAGATGAAATTAAAAACGATTTGCCTCACAGGATTGTGAAAAGCCTGCTTCCTCCGGTAAGAATCACCCCTGTCCTGGGTGTAGAAGGGGAAGGAAAGGTAAAGGAGGAGGGGGCGGTTTTTGTGCCCTTTGTGATGGAACCAAGGCTTTCACCGAAGGAAAAGAAATGGTTCCAAAATGGAAAAATCAATATTCTGTGTGTGGCAAAATATGAAGAAAGAAAAAATATTCTCATGCTGCTTGAAATTCTTTCCCGGCTTGCGGATGAATATAATTTAACGCTGACGGTGGCGGGAGAGTGTGCCGATCATTTTGAAAGAGCATATAAGGAGAAGCTGGAAAGGTTTATTTCGGAAAACGGGCTGACCAAAAGGGTTACGCTGCTGGAAAATCTGGCGCATCAGGATATGGAAGAGCTGTATGCCTGCGCCGATCTGTTTGTGCTGCCAAGCACCAGGGAACCGGCGTCGGTTTCCCAGTTAGAAGCAATGTCTTTTTCTGTGCCTGCAATTTGTAGTGACACAAACGGCACTTCCTGTTATATTATAGAAGGGATGAATGGCTATCGGTTTCAGGATAACAATAAGGAGGATTTACAGCGTGTGATTTTGAAGTGTATTTCCGATCCTGACAAGCTAAAGGCGATGGGCGCAAACGGCTATAAGGAAATAGAAGAAAACTGCAAATTTGATATTTACTATGAGAAAATAATTGCATGCATGGAAAAGGGTGACCACAGATGATTAAAAAATTAAACTATATTTTTACGGCAAGAGATAAAATTAAGATTGTTTTATTGACAATTATGATACTGGTGGGAAGCATGCTTGAGCTTCTGGCAATTTCTTTGTTTTCTCCGTTTATTGATGGAATCATGGATCAGAATGCCATGTTGGAAAGCACGGTCATGTCCTATATTTATC
>JAUNGK010000011.1 GCA_030524555.1 Bacillota bacterium
GGTTGCCAGGGAGAGATGGGCAACAGAAAAAGTTATTGCACACTACGATTCTTATATTGAGAAACTTGCCACAGTGAAAGAAAAGCAGCCAGATGGAAGCGTGAAAACCTATGTGGATGAGGATATGAAACAATCTATTAATTTAAAGTTACTTGAAGAAATATCTAATTTTCCGATGGAAACAAATGGGTAATCTGAGGGATTGTTCGTGTCAAAAGATGTGTAATTAGGGCTTTTGATAGATAATTATGTTTAAGAGTGTGCTTTAATGATATGGAGTGGTGCAACTATAAAATAAGTGATTATCATCATGCTTGAGAGCCATTGCAATCTACGGTAGTATTACTTGTGACACCTCAGAAAAATTCCGTAAGATAGTTTCATTTTGTCGAAGGAACTGTTATACTGGTTCTATTATAGTTTAGCTGTTGATTAAAAATATCAATAGTGCTAAGAAAGTGAGATACTTACATGCATAAGGAATTTTTAATGGGGAATGAGGCGATTGCCCTTGGTGCACTGTCAGCGGGTGTTAATCTGGTCGCAGGATATCCGGGAACGCCCTCAACGGAAGTACTTGAGACCATTGCCAAGCAGAATCCGGGCACAGTCTATGTGGAGTGGTCAGTCAATGAAAAGGCCGGCTTGGAGGTTGCAGCTGGTGCAGCATATAGTGGGGCACGGGCAATGGTAACGATGAAGCAGGTTGGTTTGAATGTTGCATCAGATCCTTTGATGAGCTTAGAATATATCGGTGTAAAAGGCGGGCTGGTAGTAATGGTTGCAGATGATCCCGGTCCGATTTCTTCTCAGACCGAACAGGATACGCGCACCTTTGCAGGCTTCTCCAAGCTTCCGCTGTTTGATCCGTCTTCCGTACAGGAAGCTTATGAGATGATTCAGGAGGCATTTGAGTATTCCGAGCAGTATCATACGCCGGTATTCTTTCGTTCTACAACACGTGTTTGCCACGGTTATGCTTCTATTGACGTGAAGGATCAGGAGGAATATTACATAAATACACCGGAAGGCTTTATTAAAGATTCGTCTAAATGGGTTATTTTCCCACGCCTGTCACGTATTAATCATGGGAAAATAGAGGAGCGCAATGCTTTTTTATCTGATGTATTTTCGGAATATAAGCGTAATTTTATCTGGAAGGAAACAGAAGGTGCACCGCATCGAGGCATTGCTGCGCACGGTATCAGCTATGCTTATGCCATGGACAATTTGAATAAGGATGACCATGTAAGGCTTCTTAAGGTTTCCACGCCGTTTCCCTTTCCGGAAAAGCTGGCGGTTGAGTTTTTGGACGGATTGGATGAGGTGTTATGTCTGGAAGAACTGGATCCGGTTATTGAACGTGCATTAACCTATGTTTGTGGAAAATACGGATTGAAAACCAGGATTTTAGGGAAATTAACGGGACATGTGGCGAATGCCGGAGAAAATACCATGGAATCTGTGGGTGCGGCAATAGCTGCATTTCTGGGTATGGAGCAGGAGCCTCAGGAGGCTATGGATATGCCGCCGCTTCCTGTGCGCCCGCCAGTATTGTGTGCAGGCTGTCCGCATCGTGCATCCTTTTATGCCGTAAAGCAGGCTATGCTTGGAAGAAAGACTATTTTCTGCGGTGATATCGGCTGTTACACGCTGGGTAATGCAATGCCCCTTGATATGGTGGATACCTGTCTGTGTATGGGAGCCGGCATCAATATTGCGCAGGGTGTCAGACATATAGAGCCGGATACTGCGTGCTTTGCGTTTGTGGGAGATTCTACCTTTTTTGCTTCCGGCATTACCGGCGTTGTCAATGCGGTATACAATCAGGCGGACATGACGCTGATCGTGTTGGATAATTCAACTACGGCTATGACCGGTCATCAGCCTCATCCCGGAACAGGGCATACCATGATGGGGGAAATTGTTGAGAAGATAAGTATCGAGAAGATTTTACGTGCAATAGGATTGACAGCGGTAGAGACGGTTAATCCGTTGAATTTGGATGAGGCGGTTGCATGTGTTAAGAACATGGCAGACCAGCCGGGCGTCAAGGCGATTGTCTTTAAGTCTCCGTGCATTGCTCTGGCTAAGCCCTCAGGAAAATCTATAGTAGATAATGACAAGTGTATTGGCTGTCAGAAGTGTATCAGGCAGCTGGGATGCCCGGCCTTGATTATGAATAATGGGAAGGCGGCTATTGATCAATCACAGTGTACGAGATGTTCTTTGTGTGAGCAGGTATGCCCGGTTGGCGCCATTTCTGGAGGTAACAAGAATGAATAAGAATATTGTTTTGTGTGGTGTAGGCGGGCAGGGTACGGTTCTGGCCTCTAAGCTTATGGCTGCCGCAGCAATGGAAAAGAATATTCCGGTTATGACTGCAGAGACCATTGGCATGGCTCAGCGCGGAGGCAGTGTATTCAGTCATCTGCGCATGGGAGAGGGAATACATTCTCCGTTGATTGCCAAGGGAACAGCGGATTTGATTATCGGTTTTGAACCGGGGGAGACTGTGCGCATGCTGCCATTTCTTAAAAAGGGCGGTTCTGTAGTGGTCAGCAGCCGTCCGATTATGCCGGTTAGCGCCTCCATTGGAGATGCAGTGTATCAGGCGAAGGATATGATTGCTTATCTGAAGCAGAAGGTCACGAATCTGACAGTGATTGACAGCGAAAAGGCTATGAAAGAGTTGGGGTCTTCTAAGGTATTGAATGTAGTTCTTTTGGGAGCAGCGGTTCGAAGCGGTGAGTTGGGTCTGACACTGGAAGACATTCAAGCAGCGATTCGAAACAGGATACCGGAGAAATTTCAGGAGTTGAACATAAAGGCACTGACTTATACAGAATAATTACATAGAAAGGCAAAGGTTCAGGCAATATGAAGATTAATCAAGAACAATTGGATCAGGTAAATAAACAGATTTCCCGTCTGACAGCAGCAGACAGCTTCTACGGCAAACGTTTAAAGGAAGCGGGGATCTTTGAGGTCAAAACAGTGGAAGACTTTACAAAGCTGCCTTTTTCCGAAAAAAAGGATCTGCGCGATGCATATCCATTGGGATTGATGGTAGCGCCGGAGGAAGAAATTGTTCGTATCCATTCCTCATCGGGAACAACCGGTCTTCCTATTATCATTCCATATACGGAAAAGGACGTGGACGATTGGGGAGAGATGTTTAAGCGCTGTTATGAGATGGCAGGTATTACAAATCTTGACCGTATTCAGATTACACCGGGTTATGGTCTGTGGACGGCAGGAATTGGTTTTCAAAACGGTGCGGAAAAGCTGGGTGCTATGGTTATTCCCATGGGACCCGGAAATACCAATAAGCAATTGCAGATGATGATTGATTTAAAAACTACGGTTTTGTGTGCCACTTCCTCCTACGCTCTTTTGCTGGCAGAGGAGATAGAAAAGCGGGGTATCAAGGATCAGATTCATCTGAAAAAGGGTGTCATTGGTTCGGAACGCTGGGGAGAAAAGATGCGTAAGCGCATTTCCAATGAGCTGGGCATTGAGCTTTATGATATTTACGGTTTGACGGAAATCTACGGCCCCGGTATTGGTATCAGTTGTAAATATGATTCCGGTATGCATTATTGGGATGATTATTTGTATCTGGAAATTATCGACCCGGTTACCGGTGAGCCGGTGCCGGACGGAGAGATGGGTGAAATTGTAATTACCACATTGGTAAAGGAAGGAGCACCGTTGATTCGTTACCGCACACATGACCTGTCACGCATTATCCCGGGTGAGTGTCCGTGCGGAAGCAAATTCCCCCGTATTGATGTCATTATGGGCAGAACGGACGATATGATGAAGATCAAGGGTGTAAATGTATTCCCGAGCCAGATCGAGGAAATATTACAGGCATTTCCCGAGATTTCCAGTGAATATCAGATTCGTATTTCCCATTTGGATGGCCGCGATACTATGCGAATTTACGTGGAAACCAATGGAAGTGTGGACTTTAATGCCCTCAGCAAGCGCATTGCGGAGGCGGTAAAGAGTAAGATCGGATTTACGCCGTTAGTTAAAGTGGTTGAGCTTGGCGTACTGCCGCGCAGCGAAAAGAAATCGCAGCGTGTCATTGATGAGCGGTATAATTGATGTTAAAATTTATTATGGTGGGGTAATGCTACCCCGCCATTTTATGTAATAGAAAAGTGTCGTAATCGCAGAGGAATTTAAGGTTTAAACTGCCAAAGGCAGTTATGGAGCATCGGAGGATAAAGTGATGGGACAGATTATAGTAGATAAAAACAGGAACCCTATTATACCATTAGACTATCCGGACCCGGATGTAATCCGTGTGGATTATGTTTATTACATGGTCACTACCACCATGTATTTTATGCCCGGTTGTGAAATTTTAAGATCCTATGATCTGGTAAACTGGGAGCATGCAGGCTATGTATATGACAGGCTGGATGGTACGCAGGAGCAGACATTGTATAACGATAAAAATGCTTACGGAAAAGGAATGTGGGCTGCCAGCTTACGCTTCCATAAGGGTACTTTTTATATTTGCTTTGTGGCAAATGATACGGGGAAAACCTATTTATTCAGATCCTCTTCTATAGAAGGACCATGGAAAAAAAGCTGCATAGAAGGGTTTTATCACGATTGTTCTCTTTTGTTTGATGATGACGGTAGGATATACATTGCTTATGGAAATAAGAATATTTATATTACAGAGCTTAATGATGAGCTGACCGGCCCTAAGAAAGGCGGCCTGCGCAGGCTGGCAGTAAGTGATGAAGGAAATGACAGACTGGGATATGAAGGAACACACTTATATAAAATAAACGGAAAATATTATCTGTTTTTTATCCATTCATTGCGGGAAAAATGGCGGAGAGTGGAAGCCTGTTTTGTTGCGGATTCTTTGGAGGGAGAGTTTACCGGCAGAGACGTTTTTAATGAGGATTTGGGATATTGCGGTCAGGGAGTAGCGCAGGGCGCTATTGTGGACACACCGGAGGGAAAATGGTATGCAATCTTGTTTCAGGACAGGGGCGCAAGCGGCAGAATGCCGGTTCTTATTCCCGTGTCCTGGGAAAATTCCTTTCCCGTGCTGGGAATGCAGGGCAGGATGCCGGAGTACTTTTGTGTGGAGGATAAAGCGCCGGAATATCATTACAGGCCGCTTGTGGAAAGTGATGATTTTAAGGATGAATGTGCTGTAAACAAAGAGCGCTATGGCTGCTTTGGGTTAAAGAGTGCGTGGCAGTTTAATCATGAACCGGATTTGTCTTTGGTACAAAGAGATTTATCGGAAGGCATATTGTGGATTACTACGGATAAGCTGTGTAAAAATCTTACGCAGGCGAAAAACACATTGACGCAGCGTATGCTCTTTCCGGGGTGTGAAGGAGAGGTAACCGTTGAGGCAGCATACTTAAAGGAAGGTGATTATGCCGGTATCTGTGCGTTTCAAAGCTGTTATGGAATGGCAGCGCTTACCAGAAGAGATGGCAGGCTTTATGTAGTCATGAAAGCGAGAAAGGCGGAAGACGACTCCCTGCAGGCTATGGAACCTGATACAAGTGAGGGTACAGAGTGGGAGCTGTGCCATGTACAAGGCACCAAAGTGCGGCTGAAGGTATCAGTAAATTTTGCAGACGGACGGGATCAGGCGGATTTCTTTTATTTAGACACTCAGGGAAAATGGAGGAAAATAGGAATTACACAGAACCTTTATTTTAAATTGGATTTTTTTACAGGATGCCGCTTTGGTTTATTTGTCTATGCAACAAAGGAAACAGGCGGGAAAGCCGGATTTGCGGATTTCAAATATATTAAAACTGTTTGATGCAAATAGCGGATATGTTAAGATAATTATGTGGAAGCTTTATTTTGAAGGAATCTAAGGAGGAATAAAATGTCGTTGCTATATGAAGTACCGGAGTATAAAAAATTAAGAGTTATTGTTGATACGGATGCCGCCTGTGAGGCAGATGATCCCTTTGCGATTGCTCATGCCTTAATGAGTAAAAAGCTGGACGTAAAGGCTATTTTTGCGGAACAGTTTGGTACACCGGAAACGACGAAAAAAAGCTATGATGAAATCATAACTATTCTTAAGGCTATGGATATTTCCGTGCCGGTATTTATGGGAGAAGAGGGAAGGCTTTCGGAGGTGGAGGGTCAGGAAATTTCGCCTGCAGCCAGATATTTGATTGATGAGGCAATGAAAGCCGATGAAAAACCGTTGTTTGTACTTTGTCTGGGAGCGATTACAAATGTAGCATCGGCAATGAAAGCATGTCCTGATATTATTTCCAGGATAACAGTGGTATGGATTGCGGGGCAGAATTTGGATGATCCTAGTCCCAATATACGTGAATTTAATTCGGGAAACGATATAGATGCGGCCAATTATATTATGTCCAGCGGCGTTGATTTGTGGCTGATACCGATTAATGTTTATGGAACAATGCATATAGGATTAGCGGAAATTCAGAGAAGAATATATCCCTGCGGTAAAATTGGAAAGCACCTGTTTGAAAATATGATAAGCTACAATCTGTCTGAGCATGCAGGGTGGACGGCAGGAGAGAGCTGGTCGTTAGGAGATTCGCCTGCTGTGGGAGTGGTGCTGGACCCAAATTGTGGACAATATGTATACAGGGAAGCTCCCATTTTTAATGAGGATACTACGTACAGATTTGAAGCAGGCCGTCCTATGATCCGAGTGTATACCGCTATTAATTCCAGATTTATATTAGAAGATTTTATAAGTAAACTGGAGATTTTGTATGGGGAAAATGAAAATTTCAGTTTATAGATATTGTGGTTGGTGAAATGAAAAAAGTGTATTAGATTTCAGTATTATGAGGTGATAGAACGTTATGTTTGAAAATATTATAAATCAGGTAACAGAGAAGGAACTGAAGGTATACGGCATAGAGGTTTTTCATAACGGCGAGGTGATATTCAGACATAGCTTTCTGCCTGATGTGCGCTATCCGATTTATTCTGCAACCAAAGCCTTTACTGCGACTGCGGTGGGTATAGCTTCTGACGAAGGCAGGCTTTCTGTAGATATGCCTCTTTATCACTTTTTGGAGCAGAAGTATCTGCAATTCATTCCGGCGCCTCAAATGGAAAGCTTCAAAAAGCTGACATTTCAGAGGTTTTTGACTATGTCCGTACCGGGCTATCCGTTTCGGCCCCAGGGAAATGACTGGCTTGAATATGCTCTTTCTCTGCCCATGAATTATAATCAGCCGCCTGCCTTTGACTACTCAAATATTCCCGCTTATCTTGTGGGAGCTGCATGTGAAAATGCTGTTGGCCAGCATCTTATGAAATATCTTACTCCAAGACTTTTTGAGCCCTTGGGCATGGAGGTTCCTACATACCAGAACTGTCCTCAGGGGCATTTCTACGGTGCAAGCGGAATGGAATTAACCGTTCATGAGCTTAGCAAACTGGGACAGTTATATCTGCAAAAGGGACTTTTTGACGGTAAAAGAATCTTATCCGGGCAGTGGGTGAAAAAGGCTGTTTCCAAACAAATCATGAATCGTGAGGGAGGTTATGGTTATTTCTTTTGGATCTTGGACGACGGGTTTAGGATAAGTGGAAAATGGGGGCAGAAATGTCTTGTTTATCCCTATAAGAATCTTATGATAACTTATCTTTCAGATTTGCCGGATAACGCTGATATGATGATGACGATTGCCGGACAAATAAAGGAATGTTTCCCGTAATAATGAGCAAAAATAAGGCTTGCAATCTGCGGTTGTCCGGATGGAAGCCCAGTATGGATAAACAAACAACCGGACGTGGAAAAGCTGATACAGGTATCGGAATTATCGGAGGAATGTCTTTAATATGGGAACTTTGACAGAGCAAAATGAAAAGGGTGTGTCTGAAAAATGGACAAGACGAAATAGAGCAGCAAATATTCTTATTCTTGTTTCAGGTATAGTGCTTTTAATAGGTATTATCTTTGCGCTGCAGCTGCCGGAAAGAATGAAGGAAGAGGCAGTCAGCCGTCAAAATCAGATAGCGGAGGATGCTCTGGAGAAAGGCTATAAGTGTTACAGAGTATTACCAAAGCTTCAATTTGCGGGAACGGAAAACAGGGGTGATATTTTAATTGCGCCTATGGAAACAGGTGAGACCTTTGCGATATTGATTTCCGTAAACACAAAGGAAAACCGCACCGGAATGCATGCTTCTTATGTGGATGTTTTTGTGCGGGAGGATTCTGCGGAACCCCGTGTTATTAACGGTACCGAGATGAAGCTTTATACAGACTGCTATGCAACCCTGGATTATATAGGACAGGGCGAAGCGTTGGGTGGAGCTATTCTGGCAGCCTTTTTAATTTTTGTCTCAGTGTTTTTGTTTTTAATTCTGCTTGTTGTAGGAATTGTCATTAAGGTATTAGCCTATAAGAGTAAAAAGTATGCATAAAGGAAGTAAATAGGAGCTGTTATAGGATGATATTTAAGTCCAATATCGTGGTAAGGCGGTTTAAATGGAGGTAATATACGTGATAAAAAGGTTTTTGCAATTACTTTTGGCAGCAGGCAGCTTATTAATACTTACCGGCTGTTCTTCTGGAAAGGGTCATACCCAAATAGAAGTCCGTCTTCAAAGTATGGAGGTATATTCTTTTGCAGAAAATGATGCACAGGTTTATCATGCATATTATCCTTATTATTTTTATGCAGTTACTTTGAATGAAGATGGTTACATGAAATCCAGCATGTTTGATTTAAACCAGCCGATAGAGAATACATTGCTGTCTCAGACTGAAATTCAATATTTTATAGACTATATTTCCTCCCTGCCCTCAGACAGCAGCGGAAAGGGAAATGATATGGCATATTATGTACGCCTTAACTATAGGGATGAAAATGGAGAAAGCACATACCTTAGCAGGCGGGGATATGATGCGTTTCCAGATGGATGGGATGAATTTATTGACCGTTATAATCAAATTCTGGGTGGAAAGTATTTAACCGGCAGTGGGAAGGTACAATCAGTCACGCCGGAATTTCTGACGGAAACTTTTGGTGTTACAGATGAAGATGTAAGGTCGGGGACGCTGCAGGATGTAATTGATATAATGAAATTGGATATGTTGGAATGTACCGGCTTGTTTTATATTAATGATGCACTAAATGGTTATTATGTCTCCATAAATGAGGATGCGATGGAACCTTACAGACCCAGGGAATTGTTTTCCGTTGAAAGTACCTGGGAAGAATATGATGTTTTTGTTGAAGAATATCTGAATGTACTGGGATGGGATTTAACAGCAGAAACAAACAGTGATCAGGACGGATTCCGGTATTTTTATGATGAAGCTACGGGTCGTTCCTTCTATACTGCCAGAACCTGTGATATGGATATGCTGCCCGTGGGTCATGTTAATACAGATGACTATTATACCATGGAATTAGATGCCCATATGGAAGATATGGTGATAACAGAGGATTTTTATTATAATGCGGATCATAAATTTCTTATCATTCCGGGGATCAAGGATCCCGATATGATTTTAGCCTTTTGCGAATTAATATATTCAAAGTAATCTGATGGAGGAGTATGATGAAAAAAGGTTTTTTAATTACACTAATGTTAGTATGTATGGTACTGTCTGCCTGTTCGGCAAAATCCGGTAAGGTGGCAGCAGAGGATGAGTCTTTGGATGATCCGGGATATTCTTCTTCGGAAGTGACAAGGCATGACCCGTTGCTTTCAGAATATGGTGATTTGAATGAGTTTTGTTATCAGGTATTTGCCAATGGTATGGATGAAACCAATCCGGTTCTTTCCCCTGTATCAGCTTACATTGCGCTTGCAATGGTAACAGATGGAGCAAGAGAAGAGACACGGACAGAGCTTTTAAAAGTGCTGGGGGAAAATTACAATAGTATATCGGGGGATGTCATTGCCACTTTTCCGGATAAACAGGAGACAGGACAGCTCCTGATGGCAAACTCTGTCTGGTTTGATAAAAGTACTTCCGGTAAGATTAGTGACGAGTATGTTTCCGGGCTGGAACAGATTTATGAGGCGCAAATATACGCAAGAGATTTAGCCACCGAAGATACCCAAAAGGAAGTCAATAAATGGGTAAGCCGCAACACGAATGAAATGATTAATGAAATTTTGGAGAAACCGTTTCCTGATGATGTGCGCATGGCGCTGTTTAATGCGGTATATTTTGAGGGCAGATGGGAGAAACCATTTTCCGAAAGAAGGACGCAAAAGGGTGCCTTTACGTTGGAGGATGGGACATCGGTTGAGACTGATATGATGAAACAGCAAATGGTTCGATACCGCTATTATGACGGGGAATATTTTGAGGGAATCATTATGCCCTATGAGGATTCCTCCTACAGCTTTATCGTTATGCTTCCTAAAGAGGGAGAAAAGGTAAGGGATATGTATGAAGCATTTGATATGCAGATGTTGGGCAGGGTAATAGATTATGCAGAGTATGAGAGCATTAATCTGCAGATGCCCAAATTTGAAATATCTTCAGAAAAGGACTTGATAGAAGATTTGCAGAGTATGGGAGTTATGCTTGCTTTTAGTGATGAGGCTGATTTTTCGGGAATAACAGGAAATACAGGCCTGCAGATTTCTCAGGTTACTCAAAAGGCGGTCTTTGCAGTGGATGAGGAGGGGACAAAGGCGGCTGCGGTGACAGAGGCAGCCGCAGCGGAAACGGCGGTATTTGATGAGGAAGCAGTAGAATTTGATCTTAACAGGCCATTTCTTTATATGATTGTAGAAAAAAACTCATGCGTTACACTGTTTATAGGTATTATGGATGATCCAACAGCCGGTTTTTAATCCGGTTAGTATTGTGTCAGCTCTTTTTATTTCTATGTTGGAAATTTTCATAAAAAAGAGTTGACACAATAGGAAATTAGTATCATAATTTATCACGCAGGTGAAAAGTTGCTTTAAAATTAAATGAGAATTTCCATGCAAAACACTCAATTACTTTAGGGATTATTTTCTTTTAGTGGTTGTTTTTTTTTGAATTTGACATTGCAGAACCGATTTGTTTGAGGAGGTGAATGCCAGCGGGGCAGTTACAAGGTAAGCAGAAAATCTTTTCGGGTGATGTGAAAAAGCAAAATTTTACAACAGGTTCAAGGAAATTGTGATTAATAACAGGAGATGAAAAAATGAAAAAATTTAATGAGAAGTTTAAGAATTGGCCAATTAAGAAAAAATTATTGTATTCGCATGGAATTATTATAGTAAGCACATTTATATTGATCGTTGTGTTGTTATGTTCCATGAAATTTATGGAAAGCCGCTTGGTAAAGTTATATGAAGGACCAACTACTAATATTAAATATAGCAGTCAGTTGTATTATCCTCAGATAGATATTCAAAGAGCGCTAAACCGTGTTTTTGCAGAAGGTACAGAAAATCTGGATCAAAATTATTCTAAATTGGAAGAAACGATTAATTCTAATTTAGCGCTGATGGATGAGGCATATGCAGTACTTAAGGATAATTTAATTTCGGAAGACAATAAGGTGTTGCTTGAAGAGATTAATGAAAAGCTTGCCAATGAGGTTACAGAGCATAGGGAAAAGGTTTTAGAGTATTTAAAGCAGGGAGATATGGATGCGGCAAGTGAATATAATAATGAATATTATAAGCCGGCAGTAGATGATATTAAAGCACAGATCAACGAATTAGAAGTTCTTATACAGGAAACAGCAGCAGAATACCGTCAGTCTGCTACAATAACAGCTCTTGTTATGATAGCTCTTGGAGTTGTTATGCTTATAGTGATCACAGCAATAGCAGTAACAGTTGCGGCAAAGGTAACTGCAGCAGTGTCAGTACCTGTAAAGGAGCTTACAGATGCTGCAGAGCTTATGTACTCCGGGGATATGTCTGCAGCGAAGCTGGTTTTATATGAATCAGAGGATGAGCTTGGTGTTTTGTCTGAGGCAATGAGAGGCACAATGAAAAATCTGGATGCCTATGTAAAGGAAATTTCTGAAAATCTTACACAGATTGCTAAGGGTGATTTGACCAAGGATTTTAATGAAATTACTGATTTCCTCGGAGACTTTGCAAGTATTAAGGAATCTTTTGTTTACATTTTAAAGGAGTTCAATATTACATTAACTCAAATTCAGGAAGCTTCCCGTCAGGTAGATACCGGTTCGGAGGAAATTGCACATGCTGCAACAGATTTATCTGAAGGAACAGGTGAGCAGGCAAGTGCTGTTGAGGAGCTTACAGCTACAATTAATACGGTAAGTGAGATGGCAGCAAACAGCGCAAAGCAGACGGAAGCAGCATATGACGATGCGCTCCAGTCTGTGGAAACAGCAGAGAAGGAAAGAGCTCAGATGCAGGAGCTTCAGGATGAAATGCATCATATTAAGGAAATTTCCGGTGAAATCGAAGCAATTATTATTACGATTGAAGAAATTGCATCCCAGACAAGCCTGTTAGCACTTAATGCTTCTATTGAAGCAGCACGGGCGGGTGATGCAGGAAAAGGTTTTGCCGTAGTGGCCGATCAGATCGGAAAGCTGGCAACGGACAGCGCTCAGGCAGTAGTGAATACAAAGGAACTGATCGGAAAGACAGTTGAGGAAATTGAAAAGGGAGATAAGATCACAGAAGAAACTGCAGTTGCATTTGAGAATATTATTGCTGAGATGCAGAATTTTGCAGCCACTGCAAAGGGTGTAAATGAAAATGCAGGAAGCCAGGCAAAGGTGCTTGAGCAGGTAGAAGCAGGTATTGAGCAGATATCTGTGGTAACACAGCAGAATGCAGCAGCATCCCAGGAATGCTCAGCTATCAGTGAAGAGTTGGCAGCAAGGGCAACAGAGCTGGACAGCCTGGTAGAAAAATTTGTATTACATAAGAAATAATTGAAAATGGAGTAACCATTTCATACCGATCCCATATGATATTTTAGGAGACATCAATAATATGTCACATATGGGAAGGAGTTTTTTATGGATAACGAATTTGATCAGGAAATGAATAAAATAGTATATGAAGAAATGGACAAAAAGCCGCACGACGACAAGGATCGGGTAGGCTGCTCTGCAGTAGGATACCAGGATGTCAATGTGTGTATTCCTATTACTATTAAAACCTTTGGTGAGGCCGGTAATGCGAAAACCCAGTGTCTTGGGAAAGCTGTTATAACATCCGGCTGTGATGATTGTCCGGGCAAAGTAAATGATGTATGCAAATTTACAATCAGTCAGAAGCTGCGGGTTGAAGTTCCTGTTATTTTCGGTGCAAGAGCAGAGGTCGGTAAGGCATCTGTGGATTGTGGTTGTGCTGAAGGTATTACCGGATGTGATGCATGTAATATGTGCGATTAATGTATAATAATATTTGACAGATGGTGGAGAGGGCAGCACCCGAAAGGGAAAAAGCTGCCCTCTCTAATAGTTTGTTTATAGGAGATTACTACACAATTTATACAGATTAGTTTATAATGGGTATATCAGTGTGGACAGGAGGTTATTGTATGAAACGTCCCGAGTTGTTAATACCTGCCGGTGATCTGGAAACCTTAAAGATTGCAGTAATGTACGGCGCAGATGCTATATATCTTGGTGGAGAAGAATTTAGCTTACGTGCAAAGGCCAAGAATTTTTCCATGGAGGATTTGAAGGCAGGAATTGATTTTGCACATGAACATCATGTAAGAGTATATATTGCCGCCAATATTTTTGCCCGTAATGAAGAACTGGAGGGTATCCGAAGCTATTTTGAGAGATTAAAGAACGTGAATCCCGATGCACTGATTATATCAGATGCAGGAGTGCTTTCGATTGCTAAGGCGGTACTTCCGGATGTGGAAATGCATATCAGTACACAGTGGAGCAATGCCAATTACAGAACCTATAGATTCTGGTATGAGGCAGGTGCCAATAAGGTAGTTGCTGCCAGAGAGCTGACATTAAAAGAAATTAAAGAAATTCGAAATAATATTCCTAAGGACATGCAGATAGAGTGCTTTATTCATGGTGCAATGTGTATATCCTATTCGGGGAAATGCCTGTTAAGCAATTATTTTACAGGTAAGGACAGCAACCATGGAGAATGTACGCATCCCTGCCGCTGGAAATATACCGTTTATGAGAAGACAGAGGATGGGGAATATGAGCCTTTAACGGATCAATATGCACATTTGTTCAACTCTAAAGACCTTTGTATGATAGATCATATTCCCGATTTGATTGATGCGGGAATAGACAGCTTTAAAATAGAAGGGAGAATGAAAACTGCACTTTATGTAGCGACGGTTGCCCGTACCTATCGAAAGGCGATTGACGATTTTTGGAAGGATCCGGAGCTTTATAAGGCCAACATGAACTGGTATCTGGAAGAAATCTGTAAGTGCACCTACAGGGATTTTTGTACAGGCTTCTTTTATGGGAAGCCGGACAGCAGCGCTCAGATTTATGACAGTAACACTTATATCAAAAAGTACACATACTTGGGATTTGTGGAAAGTATAGATGAGGAGGGGCTTCCGGTTATATCGCAGAGAAATAAATTTTGTTTGGGTGATGAAATCGAGATTATGAAGCCTGATGGAAGAAATATCTTTGTTCAGGTAAAAGCAATTTATGATAAGGATCATCACTCCATGGAAAGTGCACCTCATCCGCAGCAGGAGCTTCATCTGGAGTTAACCGCAGCTGCGGAGGTTTACGATATATTGAGAGCAAAGGACTAATGTTATTGAATGATTATGCTGGCACAATCCATATCCTTGGCAAGGTCATAAACCTTTCCGCTTTTCAGGCCTACTACCTTAGGTCTGAGGATATAATCGGTACTGTTTTCGACAACCCGGGCCTTTTCACCATTGCTGAGTTCAACGGTACACCCCACAGGATAGAGGATGATGCTTCCCAAAAAGCTTTCAATGACACTGATATCCAGGTCAGGGGTCATGGACATGATAATTTCTATAGCGTCCCGCTGGGAAAAAGCTTTTTTGTATGGGCGTTCTGTTACCAGAGCATCATAAATATCCGCTACGGACAGAATTTTAGCATAGGAACTGATTTTATCAGCGGTAAGCCCAAGGGGATATCCAAGGCCGCTGATTTTTTCATGGTGTTGTAAAACACCCAGGCAGATAGCAGGAGGAATGCTTTCCTTTTCCTTTAAAATTTTGTACCCAAATAAGGAATGCTGCTTCATCAGAGCAAATTCCTCATCATTAAGGCGGCCTGCCTTGTTCAATATTTCATTGGGTATCTGAGATTTACCTACATCATGAAGAAGGCCTGAAATACCGATTTCATAGACCTCCTTTTCTGACATGCCATGCTTCTTTGCAATGATCATTGCCATGGTTGCAACATCCACGCTGTGCTTGAAGGTGTATTCATCACTGACCTTTAAGGTGCTGATATCTACGGCGATGGCGTCGTTGTCGGAAATAGCCTTCATCAGGTCATTTGCAATGTTATCGGCAGTGTCAGTGAAGGTTTCCGAGGCAGTATTGCTGTATAGATACTGTATTCCCTCAGAAACCCTTTTTTTGACACTTTCCGACAAGCTGACCTTGGTACGGTCAGGAACCTTTAGCTTTTCAATGGTTTTAAGAATTTTAGGTGCAATAGGAGCGTCCTCGTTTTCAGGATCCTCCTCACCCTCACGGGTATAGATGCTGGTGATACCAAGTTTAAGAAGTGCATCAATTAGATAATCGTCCAAAGCAGTTCCGCGGGCAATCAAAATTCTTCCGGTCCTGTCAATAATGGACTGGTCGATAATCATTCCTTCCTCTAAACATCTTGTTCGAACGAGTTTTCTTTTAATCATGTATACCACCGTTTTGAAATATTATTACCAATTAGGATGTACTGCGGGACATTCATTTGCGGAAATGGCAGCACGCATTTCCACAAAGCATCCGCAAAGCCGGCACATACCGTTTAACAGATGATCGCATTCCCTGCACCGGGAAAGGCGTTTTTCATATAGCTCGTCAGGTGCTTTAATATCAGGATCCAAATTGGCAATATATTCATACATATTTTGGAAATACTCTGCATCGGGCATTTCTCTTGCGAGACACCTTCTGCAGAGCCTTTTACTTTCCATTATGCTTTGATTTCCAGATGGAGTACACAGCAGGAAGGAAGTTCTACCTTGATGCTGCCCTGATCTGTGACGGAGTATGCGGTAAAGCCCTTTTCCTTTACATTTTCCGGCTGGTCAAAGGTGTTAAAGGCGGTCATATCACCTTTTAAAATGGTTGCTGACACATTTGACACCTTACGATCAGAAAATTGGATTTCTATATTTTTATCGGCAGAAGGTGAAAGATTCCCAAGAGTAATATGAATATTGCCTTCTGCGTCCATAGATACGGATTCGCTGATATCGGGAACCTGATATTCGTCTGTTCCGATTTCGGTAGTTTCCATATAGCTTTCAAGAAGCTGCGCATTCTGATGGTATTTGAACATACGGAATACATAGTAAGTAGGTGTAAGCAGCATTTTTGCACCTTCGGTAAGGATTACCGACTGGAGTACATTTACCAGCTGGGCAATGTTTGCCATTTTCACGCGGTCACAGTGCTTGTTAAATATGTTAAGGGTAAGGCATGCCACCAAAGCGTCTCTCATGGTGTTCTGCTGATAAAGGAAACCGGGATTGGTGCCGGGCTCAACGTCAAACCAGCAGCCCCATTCATCTACCATCAAGCCGATTGTCTTGTCGGGATCATATTTATCCATGATAGCGCCATGCTTTGTTACAAGCTCTTCTATATGATAAGCCTTGCTTAAAGTGCAGAACCAGTCTTTTTCATCAAATTGTGTAGCGCTTCCCTTGTGTTCCCAGGCACCGGGAACAGTATAATAATGAAGAGAAAGGCCATCCATAAAACCGTGCAGATGTTCCGGGGCGTGGTCAAATGCTGTTTCCATAACCTTTTCTGTCCAATGATAATCGTCGGAATTAGGGCCGCAGCATATCTTGGTAATGCTGCCGTCACCTGCATAGTCTCTGATATAGGTTTGATATCTTCTGTAAAGATTGCCGTAGTATTCAGGGGTCATATTGCCGCCGCAGCCCCAGTTCTCATTTCCAACTCCGAAATAGTCAACCTTCCAGGGCTTTTCCCTGCCGTTTTTACGGCGAAGATCTGCCATGGGGGATACCCCGTCAAATGTCATGTATTCTATCCACTCAGACATTTCCTGAACAGTGCCGCTGCCTACGTTGCCGTTTATATAGGATTTGCATCCCAGCTGCTGGCAAAGCTCCATAAATTCATGAGTGCCAAAGCTGTTGTCCTCAAGAACACCGCCCCAATGGGTGTTAATCATTTTCTTTCTGTCTTCCTTAGGACCAATTCCATCCTTCCAATGATATTCATCAGCAAAGCAGCCGCCGGGCCAGCGGAGAACAGGAATTTTCATATCCTTTAATGCTTCCACTACGTCTGTGCGCATACCGTTTACGTTAGGAATTTCGGAATTTTCTCCTACATATAATCCCTCATAAATACATCTTCCCAAATGTTCGGAAAAATGTCCATAGATTTCTTCATTTATTTTTCCGAGCTTTTTGTTTTCATTAATAATTAGTTTTGCCATTTGCCGCTTACCTCTCCTTTATTATTTTAATTTTTTCTAAAATATTATATTATTTATTATAACAAAAAAGGAAATACCAGTCAATATGTGAAGAAAGGAATGGAAAAACATGTTTCTTTATGCTACTGTTAATTATAGTAAAAATGAAAAATTACGGAGGTTATACGGCGGGGAGTATGGGCAAATCGGGATTGCGGTATGGTTTCTTGGATAGCTTTCGAGGCCTTACATTAATCAGCATGATTCTTTATCATGCCTGCTGGGATTTGGTATATATTTTTAACATGAAATGGAGCTGGTATCTGGGGGCAGGGGCTTATATCTGGCAGCAGAGCATATGCTGGAGTTTTATTTTCCTATCCGGCTTTTGCTGGTCATTAGGCAGAAAGCCGTTAAAAAGAGGCTTGCTTGTTTTCATGGCGGGGCTTTTGGTTTCTGTTATTACAGTTGTTTTTATGCCCGAAAACAGAGTGATATTCGGTGTGCTTACGCTGATAGGAAGCTGTATGCTGCTTATGATTCCGCTTGAAAAGGCGATCAAAAAATTTCCGGCAGGCTGGGGTTTTGTGGTTTCAATGCTTCTTTTTATTTGTACGAGGAATATGAATAAAGGTTTTCTGGGGTTTGAAGAATGGAATTTGGTTAGGCTTCCTGATGCTTTGTATCGGGGAAGGCTTATGACGTTTCTTGGATTTATGGAGCCGGGATTTTATTCTACGGATTACTTTTCGCTTTTTCCATGGCTGTTTTTATTTTTATCAGGATACTTTTTTTATAATATTCTAAGGGAAAAACAAGGCTTTATGGAGAAATATCTTACAGGGAAATGGGAACCCCTTTCCTTTCTCGGAAGACATTCCCTGCTGATTTATATGCTTCATCAGCCGGTTATTTACGGCGTTTTTATGATAATGGAGCAGCAAAAGCTGTTGTAAAGAATAATAAAATTAAAAAGTGAGGTATGATTATGGGACCAAAATTTGAAATGCTGTTTATGAATGGCAAAAGGAAGGCGTTGACTTTAAGCTATGATGACGGAACCGTACATGACAGAAAGCTGGTGGAGCTTATGAACAGGTACGGGCTTCGGGGAACCTTTAATTTAAATTCAGGGACCTTTTCGCTTAAAGAGACCATAGAAAAGGAAGGAGTAAAGACAGATTTTTCCAGAATTGATGCGGATGAGGTAAAGGAGCTTTATCAGGGGCATGAGGTAGCTTCCCATACATTGACTCATCCCTCCCTTACAGAGCTGCCCTCCAATCTGGCAGCAGCAGAGGTGATCAGGGACAGAGAGCTTTTGGAAGGCCTGACAGGGGAGATCGTGCGGGGATTTGCATATCCCTACGGAACCTACAATAAGGAAGTGGAAAAGGTGCTTAAGGTTTGTGGTATAGAATATGCCAGAACAGTGGTCAGTACCAATGATTTTGTCATTCCTCAGAATTTCCTGGAATGGCATCCCACCTGTCATCATGATTCGCCCAAACTTATGGAGCTTATTCGGGATTTTTGTGAAAAGGAAGGAAACAGCGTACGCCTGTTTTATTTGTGGGGGCACAGCTATGAGTTTGCACAAAACGACAACTGGCAGGTGATTGAAGAATTTTTTAAATATGTTTCCGGGTACATGGACAAAATCTGGATAGCAACCAATCTTGAAATTATGGATTATGTAAAGGCATTTTCAAATCTGAAATGGTCCATGGACGGAAAAACAGTGTATAATCCGTCCGGCATTAAGCTGTGGCTTAAGATGGACGGCCAGATTTACTGCATAGACGGAAACAGTAAGCTGTCCTTTTAGGGAAATATAACGGTGAAGGTGGTGTAGGTTTGGCCGTCACTTTTAACGCTGATGTGTCCCTTATGAGCCTTTACAATGGACTGGGCAATAGAAAGTCCAAGGCCGTATCCACCGGTTTTGCGGCTTCTGGAGGTATCAACTCTGTAAAAACGTTCAAATATGTGCTTCTGGTCATCTTTGGAAATCCCCTTTCCGGTATTATGCACCAGAAGCTCTTTTTTGTCTCCATGCGATGAAAGGCGGATTAAAACGGTGTCTTTCTTATCGGAATATTTAAATGCATTATCCAGTAGAATGGTAATAAGCTGTCTGATGTTTGCTTCATTACCTAAAAAGCTGATATTGTCTTCTATTTCCATGAAAAAGCCTTTGTCATACTCGTAGGCAAGACTTTCAAAGGATAAAGCTGTATTTTGGACCAGCTTGCTGAGGTTAAAGGAAAGATAGTTATTGGATTTACTGCAATCATCTAATTTGGCAAGCTCGAGAAGGCTGTTAATCAGGGTTTTCATGCGGGCGGTTTGATCCAGAATATGGGCAAGCCATTTATTTCCGGGCACAGTTCCCTCCAAAACCTCTGCATTAGCGGTAATAATGGTAAGAGGTGTTTTCAGCTCATGGGAAGCATCGGCGATAAACTGCTTCTGCTTGTCAAAAGCAAGCTGTACAGGCCTGGTAACCCAGCGGGAAAGGAAAATAACCGGTATCAGAATAACGAATATGCCTGCAAGCCCTACCCAAAGGCAGATCCTGAAAAGACGCATGGACATATCCTTTTCAGGGGTGTAATCCAAAAAATAAATGCGGGTAATGTCATCGCTTTGATGAAGAAGGAAAAGATAACCGGACTGGCTTCCGGTTTCTTTGGACCTTTTCAGAACCTTTTCTGCCATGGCGCTGAGCGTATCCTCCGTCATATCGGGATTGCCGCCGGCAGACAATTCTGTTATTTCCCCCTGATTGTTATAAAACACGTAGGAAACACGCATGTCATTAAACCAATTCATATCCGGACGGTCTTTGTTGTCATTGTCATAAAAAGGAATGGCCTTTTCGCCGGGCAGAGGGGCATTGTCATCGGTAAAGAGTTCTCTGCGGGCAAACATACGCTGCTCATAACGCATAAGAGTATCGTATCCCTGTCTGCGTGCAGAATAGCTTACGGAAATGTTGAGCACCAGAAGAACAAGGGCAAAAATTGACCCTACGCATGTCATGGTGATAAATATAAATCTGCGTTGAAGCTTCTTAATCATACATATGCCTCCAACTGGTATCCCACACCCCGTATGGTTTTAATTTGTACAGAGGCGTCTAAAAAATTCAGTTTCTGTCGTAAAAAGGAAATATATACTTCAATGTTATTGTATTCGGTGTCACTGTCAATACCCCAAATCTTTTCAATCAAAAGATTTTTGGGCATAACCTGCCCCGTATTTTTCAGCAAAAGCTCAATCAGCTGGGCTTCCTTGAGGCCCAGACGGATGGTGCTGCCGTTACAGCCAAGCTCCATGCTCCCTTTATTGAAGGTCAGATCGTGAAAAGAAAGAATTTCTCCGGTGTAATTACTGCCTCTTCGTGAAAGTGCCCGCATTCTTGCCAAAAGCTCACCGGTGGAGAAGGGTTTGGCAAGGTAATCATCGCTTCCGGCATCCAGTCCCGTAATAATATCGGGAACTTCGGATTTGGCAGTTAGAAGAATCACAGGCGTGGAAATGCCTTTTTGGCGCAGTGATCTTAAAATGGTCAGTCCATCCATGCCCGGCAGCATAATATCCAGAAGTATCATATCATAGATGTCAGAACTGGCATAATCCAAACCTTCGGGGCCGCGGTGAACCACATCCACAGTATAATTGTTCTGCGTCAAAATTTCGGCCAAAGCGTCAGATAATGCAGTTTCATCTTCCACAAGCAAAATTCTCATAATTTCATTCCTTTCATTCTGATTGTTCCTAATTATACTACATTAAATATCTTAATCTAACCTTGAAACACACATTTTTCACAATTTTTGTAAGGTTTTTCAAGGTTATTTTAAGAGTTGCAATTTATAGTCAAAGAACAAAAATCATGCAGGGGTATATATATGAAGTCAATGACAAGGAAAAATAAGATACTGATTGGAATTACGGCGCTGGTCATTCTTCTGGCTGCGGGTACAATAATTTTTTTCGCAGTAAGAACCGGCAAGGCGGAGGATAAATCCGGGGAAGTAAATAATCCTCCGAATATGGAAGGAATGGAAGGAAATATAATCAGTGCCAGCGGTCTTACCTCGGTGGGTATGCTTGAAGAAAATTTAAAATTAAGCTTTCTGGAAACGGAGCTTTACATAGAAGAAAGTTATCTTTCTATTGGCGACGAGGTGGAGGCCGGAACGGCTGTTTTCCGAATATCTGATGAGACGCTTGAGAATGCACGAAAGGAACTTCAGGATGCTGTAACGGAAGCGCAGCTGGCCTACAGACAGGGGGTTTTGGATTATGAGGAGGATAGTTTGGACGCCAAAACGGTTTATGAAAGTGCGGAGATTAATCAAAAATATGCACAGGCGGAGTATGAAAGCGCAGTGAATAAAGCCGCCTCTGACGTTGAGGAATTGGAACAACAGGTGGAGGAAGCGGCGCTTTTGGTGGAAGAATATGAGAAATCGATCAATGAAGATTATTACAGAACCTATTATAAAGTAGATGAATTGTATGAAAATTACTGTGATCATTTTAATCTTCTGATGGAGACATATGAAAAGTGGGATATTGAAACGCTGGAGGAGCAAAATAATGGATTGTCAGGAGGAATGAGCGGCCTTTCGGCGGAGGGAGGCGGAGGTATGCAGTCTGCAGGAGGCAGCGACGATTCCCAGAAGCTGACGGTTTATAATCTTTTGGATGAAATGGTTCAGCAGGAAGGGGAAGCTTATGAAGAGGCTTTGGAAACCTATGAAAAGGCAAGGGATCAGGCGCAGGCAGGTCTTTTGCAGGCGCAAAGTAATCTGGCCGCACTGGAAGCGGAGCTGACGCAGGCGCAAACCGATTACGAAAAGGAACTGGTTACCTGTAAGGCAGATTATGAAACGACACTGTCTGAATGCCAGAATGCACAGACCATTTATGAAACAACTATGCAGGGATTGGATGAGACGCTGTTAGCATTAGAAATGGAGCAGGAGGATGCAATAGAGAATCTGACTCTTTTTGAGGAAAGCCTGGGCGATGGTTATTTTTATACAAAGAATGCAGGAACTATTGTAATGAATGCCATAACAGAGAATACCTATCTGTCAGGGGATGTGCTTGTGGTCGCATACAGTAATCCTGAGACGGTAACCATTTCCGCCAATGTTGATCAGAGTAATATTGCGGACATTGCCATTGGAGACGCTGCTTATGTAATAGTAAGCGAATATGGCAATTATCAGGGAACAGTTACCACGATAAATCCTGTAACTCAGGCCGGCAGCCGATCCTCCGTAACTTATCAGGTTGTTGTTACCTTGGAAGGTGATGTCAGTGAACTGGAATCCAATCTTACAGCTTATGTCTATTTTGGAGATGTGGATGCAATGATACGGATGTCGGGAGAGCCGGACGGAAATGAAAGAATTAAATCAGCAGAAGGGAGCAGGGAATGAGGGAGAAATGGAAGAAAGATAAGAAATTCCGCATAAAGATCATTCTAGCCGCTGCCGTCCTGTTAATCTTAATCGGAGCGTCAGTTTACACAGTGTTTATTAAGCCGAGCCTTAATACGGAGACTTATGTGTATAAAGAGGAAGAGGTAAGATGCGGGGATTTAATACTGGGAATCATGGAGAGCGGAAGCCTGACCCTGGGGGAAAGCTATATAGAGTATGATCTGGATTTAGATCTGGATGATGATTCTGACAGTGACAGCGATGACAGTGATGAAGAGGAAGAGGAGGACACCCGGTATCTGGAGATTGAAGAGGCCTATGTGGTAAGCGGACAGCGGATTAATCAGGGAGATGTTCTTTTTAAGTTGACGGATGACAGTGTAAATGCTGTAAGAAGAAAGCTGAGTGCAGCTCTCTCGGAAGCACAGATTGCATTGTCAGAGGCACAGACGGATTACAATATTTCACTTTACAGCGCAAAAAGTACATATGACAGCAGTGTTATAGCCGGAAACCGTGCACAGACCGATTATCAGGCAGCGCTTTCTCAAAGCTCTGAAGCGATCAGGAAGCTGGAAGGAGAGATTGCGCTGCTGGAGCTGGAAATCAGTCAGGCACAGGAAATGCTTTCTGATGAGGATTTTTTGGAGTCAATTACGGAAGCAGAACTGGCATATACCCGGGCGAAGAATATTTATGATGAAACAGATGTACATAATACTACAGCCTATGTCAGTAATTTAAGTGACTATCAGGAAGCGGAAGAAGCTTATGAAAAATTAAAGGACCAAAAGCAGGAATACCAGGATACCATTACCGATAATCAGGCTGAGATAGAAAAAAAGAAGAAAGAGATAGAAGAAGCACAGGTTAATCAGATTCTAAGCAATCAGGAGGCTGAAAATAATTATAACAGCGCTAAACTGGAAGGAGAGCTGGCAGAAGAAATTTACGGATATACACTGGACTCCTTTTCCGAAACGGTAACGCAGGCGCAAACGGATTATGATGAGCTACAAAGCCTGATGGATGCCTTTGAAGCTTTTGTAGGAGAGGATAATCAAATATATGCATCTGAAAGCGGACTGGTAATAAATGTTATGTATGAAGCCGGGGACGATCTGGAAGAGGCCGGAATAATGCTGACATATGCCACGGAGGATAATTATACGATATCTATTGATGTGTCTGAGGAGGATGTGGCCGCTGTAGCGGTTGGGGATACGGTAGATATTGACTTTGCCGCTTATCCCGATCAAACATGGCAGGGAACCATTACGGCTATTACAACCTCTGCAACCGCAGAGCATGCATCAACCATAAGCTATCCGATTACAATTGCGGTAGAGGGAGATACAGGTCTCCTATACGGTGGAATGACGGCGGATGTTACCTTTGTGACGGATTCAGTATCAGATGTGCTGTATGTTTCTAAAAAAGCCGTTTTTGAAGAAAATGGAGTAAGCTACGTCTACAGGAAGACAGAGCAGGGCGATATGGAAAAGGCCATTGTGGAAACGGGATTTGAAGATATGGCATCGGTAGAAATCATAAGCGGCCTTTCAGAGGGCGATGTAATATACATAAAAAGCATTATAAACACCGAAACAACCTTTTCTGATGATGGGGGTGAAGAAACCGAAAACACCTCCGGCGGATCGGATCAGGTTTCTGATAAAATGGAATTTGAAGGAGGATTTGAATTCCCGGATAACGGAAATTTTGGAGGAGAGATGCCAAATGGCGGCGGAACTCCTGAAAATTGGGGAGGTGGGAGAAGGTGAGCCTGATAAAGAATTGTCTGATTAAATGTAAAGAGAAAAAAGCATATGTAATTGCAGCAGCGGCTGTCTTATGTGTTGTAGTTGGAATTTTTATTACAGTCATTGTTATGCAGAGCAGTAAGGATGAAATTACATATAAAGAAGCATTGGCTGAAACAGGTATTTTATCGGTAGGGGTTACCGAGACAGGCAGCGTGGATGTGGGTACGACTCTGCAAAGCTTTGATTTGGATATCAGTCAGTTTGCCGGAGAAACCGGCTACAGCTGGGCGGGCAGCGGAATGGGCGGTATGGATATGATGGCAGGAATGATGAGCGGAAGTCAGTCCAATGGTTCCGCCGGATCTTCCTCCGATGCCAGAACTCTTGAGGTAGAAGAGGTTTATGTAAAGGCAGGTCAGGAGGTACATGAGGGTGATCCGATTTTAAAGCTGACGGCAGAAAGTGTGGACAGCATTCGCACAGAGCTTACGGAGGATGAAACCAGCGCTTTGCTTTCCTATGAGCAGGCGCTTACGGTAAATAAGCAGACTCAGGTGTCGGCGGATTCCGATTATAAGACTAATACGCTGTATTCTGCCTATGCCCGGTCTGAATATGAACAGACTGTAAAAAAACTGCAGGAGACAGTTGAGGAGAAGCAGGAGCTGCTGGAGGAAACGCAGGAAAGCCTTTTGGAAGCACAAAAGAAATTAGCGGACAAGGAAGCGCTTCTTACAGAGGAAACGCAGGTTCTTGAAAACGCCCTTTTTATTGTAAACGGTATTGAGCGTGAAGGAAATTTGTATTGGTGGATTGATGCATGGCAGACCAAAGAGGATACCGAGACAATGGTGGAAGCGCTTAAGGAGGAAATAGAGGAGCTTTCGGAAAGTATTGAGGATTATAAGGAACAGATTGAAAGCACGGAGCTTGAAGTTACTTTGGCTCAAAAAGAACTTGAGCTGGGAGCACTGGAAGCAGAAGCACAGCTGGAGCTTCGGACCTTTAAGGCAGAAAATGCTCAGGAAATTTATGATGTAGCCATTGAGCAGGGTGATTTTGATATGGAAAGTGCCAAGGCTGCTTATGAGGACGCTCAGGAAAAGCTTTCGGAATTTGATGGTAAAATTGTGGAGCAGGTGATTTATTCTTCCGGCAATGGTCTGATAACAGATGTTTATGTGGAAGCGGGAGATGTTCTTACACAAAATGCAAGCCTGATCAGCCTAAATGATTATGATGCGGTGACAATTACCCTTTCCGTGGATGAGGACGATATGGAAGCAGCTGCGGTAGGAAGCCCGGTAAATGTGACGATAGCGGCATTTCCGGAACAAATTTTTGAAGGTCAGGTGACAGAGATCGGAGATGCGGAGATTAACAGCAATACCAATAAAACCGTATATACGGTAATTGTGACGGTTCAGAATACAGGAGAGCTTTTTTATCAGGATATGACAGCGGAGGTGACATTTCTGACAGATGAAACGGAAGAGGTTTTATACATTCCCAATCGTGCTATTACAACTGAGGATGGAAAAAGCTTTGTAACGGTAAGGGACGGGAATGGAACAATAGAAACCAGAGAAGTTACAACCGGTTTTACTGATGGTATTAATACGGAAATAAAGGAAGGGCTTTCCGAAGGTGAAATTGTGCTGTGGGAAGTCGGGGTGAGGAAATCATGAAATTAACTGAAATATTTCGGCTGGTCTGGCTGAATTTGGTACAAAACAAATTCAAGGTATTTCTTACATCCACTGGTATTATTGTAGGAACAGCCACAATTATGCTGGTAATTGCAATTGGAACAGGAGGTAAATTAGAGGTTGCAGAGCAGTTTAAAAACTTAAATGCAGGTTCCATTGATATTTCCTATGAATATAACGGCAGCCAGTTTTCCGGCATGGGAGGCAGCGCTCCGGGAGGAAACATGGGAGGCGGTATGGGAGGACTAAGCAGGGAAAACGCCGATTTCATGCAGGGAGGCTTTATGGGATTTGGCGGTATGCAGGAACAGACCAATACGGAACAGATTATTCTTTCCGAGGAGGATATCAGTAATCTGGAAAACGAAATATCCGGCATATCGGATGCCACGATCACTTATACTACCAAGGAGGAAGCGGAAGGCGGAGATTTGGAAGAATCCGTTTCTTATACTATTGCCTGTGTAAAGGAAAATTATATCAATATCAGCAATTTATCCATGGCAATCGGAGAGTTTCTTACAGAAGATAACGATACCTATAAGGAAAGAACCTGTGTGCTGGGCTATAGCGTTGCAAAGGAAATGTTTGACAGCGTTTTGGATGCCTATGATGCATCTGTTTACATAGATAATCGTTCTTATGTGGTAAACGGGGTTTTGTCCGAGGTGGGAACGGTGGCTTCCGACATAAGTCCTGATGAAGCAATCTTTATTCCGTATGAGACCGGTATTAAGTATCTCACCGGTAAGAATATCAGCCCGACTATTACACTGGTGGCAGAGGATGTGAACCTGGTAGAAACGATTATGGAGCAGGCACAGGAGGTGCTTGCCGAAAGCTACGGGGATAATGTGGAGTTTACAATGAGTGATGCGGGAAGCAAAATGGAAGCGGCCTCCCAGTCCAATGAGACCCTGACGCTTTTGCTGATGGCCATGGCAATTATTGTGTTTGTCGTAGGCGGTATCGGTATTATGAATGTGCTTTTTGTATCGGTTAAGGAGCGCACCAATGAAATCGGTATTTTGAAGGCGATTGGATGTGACAGAAGGGATATCCTGACGGAATTTTTGCTGGAGGCAAGCTGCATCAGCCTGGTAGGTGCAATATTGGGTGTTTTGGTTTCCCTTGGTATTACGCCTATTATCGAAGGTTTTTCGGTAAGGGTGGAATTATCCGCATGGGGAGGCGTACTTTCCCTTCTGTTTGGCGTATTGACAGGAACAGTCTTTGGTTTTTATCCGGCATATAAGGCATCCAGACTGGTACCGGTAGAAGCGCTGAATCTGGAATAATGTGTATCAGAAATTTACTTTATGTAAGGCAATGGAAGGGGCGTAACGATTATGAATCAGGAAGCATCCGTAATCATAGATATGAGAAAAATTAATAAGGGATACATGCTGGGGACAGAGAAGGTGCCCGTGCTGAAAAATGTGGATTTTCAGGTTAATAAAGGCGAGTTTGTTGCCATATTGGGTCCTTCCGGCTCCGGCAAAACAACGCTGATGAATATTATAGGATGTATGGATGTGTGTGATGACGGAGAGTATTTTCTGGAAGGACAGCCGATTCATGATATGCAGGAAAAAGAACTTGGAATGATCCGCAATCAAAAAATAGGCTTTGTTTTCCAAAATTATCAGTTAATATCCACCTATGATATTTTACAAAATATAATGATGCCGTTGGTGGTTCGGGGAATGAGCACAAAGGAAGCGGAGGAAAAAAGTATGCCGATTATTGAAATGCTTGGTATCAGCCATAGATTAAGGCATAAACCTTCTGAGCTTTCCGGCGGACAGAAGCAGAGGGCTTCCATTGCCCGGGCATTGGTTGGCCAACCGGCGTTGCTTCTTGCGGATGAGCCTACAGGAGCACTGGATACAAACAGCGGAAAGGATGTTTTGGCATTGTTTAAGCAGCTGCACCAGCTGGGAAATACCATTGTTATGATTACCCATGATTTGAATGTTGCCAAATCGGCGGAGAGGATAGTGCATATTATTGATGGATGTCTTGAGTGATATGAAATGATACGAAGATGCTCCGAAGCAGGATTGCATGGAAAAGCAGCAGACAATGTGATATCATTATTCTTAGTTAACAGTTAGATTTAAGCTAAGGTTGGAGGATTAGGATGAAGATCAAGTATTGGGGAACGGGAGCCTCGGAAGGACTGCCGGCAGTATTCTGTGATTGTGAAAATTGTCAAAAGGCCAGAAGGCTTGGCGGCAAAAATATTCGAACCAGGAGCCAGATGCTGATTAATGATGATCTCCTGGTGGATTTCGGACCGGATACCTATCTGCATGCGCTTCAAAATAACTTTAGCCTGATGAGCATCAAGAATGTTTTGATTACCCATTGCCATGAGGATCATCTTTATCTGGATGACTTACTGACAAGGGCCGAGCCATATGGAAATGCACGGGACGTCATGCATGTCTACGGCAATGATATGCTGAAGGCTGTGTATCAGTACAGGATATTAAAGGACGGACTGAAGGAAAATGTGGATAAAACATTAGATATTGTGGAGGTCTTTGAAAACTGCGAATATACAGTGGGAAATTACAGGGTAATGCCGTTGCTTGCGGATCACAATCCCATGGAGAAATGCTATATTTATACGATTGCGCAAGGCGGTAAAACAATACTCTACGCAAATGATACAGGATATTTTAAGGAAGAGACCTGGAAGGCGCTGGAGGGCAGATACTTTGATCTGGTCAGCCTTGATTGTAATCACATCGGCATGGAAATTTATGACAGGCATATGAGTATTCCCTGCTGCAGGAAGGTGAAGGAACGCCTTTGGGAGATGGGGTGCATTGATGAAAAAAGTATCTGTGTGCTGACGCATTTCTCCCACAATCACGGAGGGCTGCAGGAAGAGCTTGAAAGGGAAACAAGTGACATGGGTGTCATTATTGCGTATGACGGATTGGAAATTGAGATATAAACATAAGGGCCTCGTATTAAAATACGAGGCCTGAGCTTTCTATAAGAATGCCTGAAAGAACACCGATTGCGTAAAGCAGCAAAGTGATTTTCAAATTTTCTTTTACATCATCATTTACCTTAAAGAGAACTAAAAGTCCTACGCCGGAGCCTGCAAGCAGTCCGGCAATCATAGCTCCTGCCCCGAGAATACCTTCCAGATAAAGCTGGGTTAAAATAACCGAGGAGGCGCAGTTGGGAATAAGTCCTACAAGTGCCGCAAGGAAAGGTCCTAAAAGGGGTCTTGTCAAAACAAGGGCAGCCAGATTATCTTCACCCACAAAGCCGATTACAAGGTTGAGCAGGAAAGAGATCAGGACAATAAAAAGGAAAACCTGAAGCGTATGGCTTAAGGCTGACCGGAATATTTTGCCCTCGCCGCAGTGGCAGTGCTGATGATCGCACATATGCTCTATTCGCAGTTCTTCCGTGGCGCTTCCCTTTCTCTTTCTAACAACAAAATCGATAATAAGTCCGGCACACATGCCTATAATGACCTTCACAGCAAGGATTTTAACAATCACAGCCGGGTTTGCCTGCTCCGAGATCAAAATGGGCAACATTTCATCCGAAGTGGACAGAAATACTGCGAAGAGTGTTCCAAGTGTAATGATTCGCCCTGCATACAGATTAGAGGCAGCAGTGGAAAAGCCGCACTGGGGAATAACGCCAAGCACGCTGCCCAGAACGGAACCCCATTTTCCGGATTTTCTCATGATTTGTTCCAGCTTACTGCCGGTTTTATGCTCAATATATTCCATTACCAGATAAGTGAAGAACAAAAACGGAAGCAGCTTGACGCTGTCTATTAATGTATCTTCTATAGCATCTAATAACATGGGTGTCTCCTTTTAAACTATTATTTATGGTATACAGTAAAAGTATACTATCCTCTGTCAGGCCATTTCTGCTATTATACAACATGTAATCGTATAAATCCACAAGAGTCTTTCCTGCGTTTTTATTTTTTATGTTTTGCGGTTAAAATTCTAAAAAATGCGATTCTGAGGTAAAATGGCCTTAGACGAATGAAAATGTTATAGCTCAAACATTAGCTGCCAATGGGAATTGTTTTATTATACTTTTATGAATGAAACATCCAGACATAATTATGAAATTGATTTTTTGATTGCCAGAAAAAATAAAATATGCCCTTTGGAAGTAAAATCTTCCGGATATAAAACACATACTTCTCTGGATGTGTTTTATGGGAAATTCTCAGATCGGATTTTACAGCGGTATCTGATTTATACAAAGGATCTGGCTAAAGACGGGGATATTGTATGTCTGCCAGTGTATATGGCGCAGTTTTTATAGGATTTGTACAAAGTAAACCAAATATGTAGTAAATGGAAATAAATTTTACATAAACAATCAAGGGATATTTCAGGCTCATATATTGAAATGTCCCTTGATTTCTGTCCTTTAAAGCCTTACCTCTCCTCACACACCTGAAAAATATAGAACTTCAGATAATAAGACTCATCTGCCGCCCACAGTATCGGATGATCCGGCGCCTGGGTTCTGAACTCCACCTGCCTTAACCTTTTATGCACATTCCTTGCTGCCTGATTGATGGTTTCCGTGAACAGTTCATAGGACATAAAATGGGAGCAGGAGCAGGTTGCCAGAAAGCCTCCGTCTTTCACAAGCTTCATAGCGCGCAGATTGATCTCCCGATAGCCTTTTACTGCATTTTTGATGGAGCTTCGGGACTTGGTAAATGCGGGAGGGTCTAAGATGACCACGTCAAACTTTTCCTGTGCCTTTTCCAGTTCCGGCAGCAGTTCAAAAACATCCTGGCATCTGAAAGTTACTGTTTTCTCCAGTCCGTTAAGCTTTGCGTTTTCCGTTGCCTGGTCTATCGCAAGCTGGGATGCATCCACGCCGATAACTTCTCTTGCGCCTGCGATCCCTGCGTTCAGCGCAAAGGAACCTGTATGGGTAAAGCAGTCTAAGACTCTTGCATCCTTGCAAAGCTTTTGAATGGATAGTCTGTTATACTTTTGATCGAGGAAAAAGCCGGTTTTTTGCCCGTCCTTTACGTCCACAATATATTTTACGCCGTTTTCTATAATTTCTACATTGGTATCAAATTCTTCGCCGATGAAACCCTTAATGCGTTCCATGCCCTCATTCAGCCGCACTTTGGCATCGCTTCTTTCATAGACACCTTTGATAATTATGCCGTCCTCCTTAAGAAGCTTCCTTAAGCATGAGATGATTTCCTCTTTAAGGCGGTCAATTCCGAGAGCAAGGGATTCAACCACAAGTACATCGGAAAATTTATCTATTACAAGGCCGGGAAGAAAATCGGCTTCTCCGAAGATAATGCGGCAGCAGCCGGTGTCAACGGTTTTTTTCCGGTATTCCCAGGCATCCTTAACCCGCTGCATAAGAAAGGCACGGTCTATTTCCTGCTTAATATTCCTGGTCATCAGGCGAATGCGTATTTTGGAATTTTGATTAATAAAGCCTTTGCCCATGGGGTACCCGTCAAAATCATGGATTATTACCATATCACCATTATGGAAGCTTCCCATAATGCTGGCGATTTCATTGTCGAAAACCCACATGCCGCCTGATTTTAGTGTACGTCCTTCTCCCTTTTTCAAGGTTACAATTGCTTCGCTCATAATCCTTTTCCTTTCCCGATTTTTAACGCTCTAAGTATATCATAATCCGTGGTGGATACCAACAGAAAATAGTGCTATTAAAAGGTAAAATGGCTGCCCAAGAGGTGTAGGCAGCCATTTAAAAGGGGATATAAATATATAAAAAAGGGGGATGTAAGCAAATTAAGAAAAATTAAAACATATCGTAATATTTTTTGACCACATCCTGAGCAGGCTTTGCGTAAATGTCATAACCGCAGTTTGTATCTGCTTTGCATGCGGGATATTGCTTCCATGCCCAGTCCCAGAGACAGAAACCTTCTACCCAGCTGCGCTTTTTACATGCTTCAAACATACCGGTGTACCAGTCAGCCTGTTCCTTAAGATTGACCTCTCCACGTACGCGCCAGTCATTAGGAACCTTGGAGGAGCCTGTTGTGGACATGCAGCCGCATTCTGCGAAAAAGAAGGGCTTGTTAAATTTCCTGACTACCTGTTCTATGCGGTCAAGCTCCTGTTCCCAGGTGCCGGTAGGGTAATAGCCGCTGGAGCAGATGTAATCTACGCAATCCCACCAGGTAACGCTATCCTCCTGATATTTATCGGTATTATAGGTTACAGGTCCGCTGTAAACGCTTCGTATGTCGGAGATCAGCTGTCTCCATTCATCGCTTCTGCGTTCGGTCATAACCATTTCACAGCCGGCAATAAA
>JAUNGK010000191.1 GCA_030524555.1 Bacillota bacterium
ATAAAAAAGGAAATCATTGCTTTTGCCAACTGTGACGGCGGCAAACTGTATATTGGCGTACGGGATGACGGTACAGTGGCGGGACTTGATGATCCTGATGGTGTTTCTTTGCAGATCAGCAATATGGTAAGGGATGCCATTAAACCTGATGTGACGATGTTCCTGCATTATAAAACAATAGAGGAAGATGGAAAAGAAATTGTCGCTGTAGATATTCAGCGTGGAACGGATCGTCCGTATTATCTTGCTAAAAAAGGGATGCGTCCGGAGGGCGTATATGTCAGGCAGGGATATTCCACTGTCCCTGCTACTGATGCGGTAATCCGCCGTATGATTAAGGAAACAGACGGAGACTGCTTTGAGGCTATGCGTTGCTTAAACCAGGAACTCACATTTGAAGCCGTAAAAAAAGAATTTGCACTCCGGGAAGTAGATTTTGGCCCACAACAAATGCGCACTTTGAGACTGATCGACCAGGATAACCTTTACAGTAATTTAGGTCTGCTTCTGTCCGATCAGTGCGTCCATACGATCAAGGTCGCTGTTTTCCAGGGAACGGATCAGACAATTTTTAAGGACCGACGGGAATTTACCGGATCGCTGATGCAGCAAATGAACGAAGTTTATGATTTTATCGACTTCCGCAATCAAACCCGTGCAACCATAGAAAAGCTGCTGAGGATTGATGTCAGGGACTACCCTGAAATCGCCGTCAGGGAGGCATTGTTAAATCTTCTGGTTCACCGCGATTATTCCTTTAGTGCCAGTGCGCTTATCAGTATTTATGCGGACCGGATTGAATTTGTATCTATTGGCGGATTGATGCCGGGAATTGACCTGGAAGATATTATGGCAGGCATTTCCGTATGCAGAAATCAGAACCTTGCGAATGTGTTCTACAGGCTGCACCTGATTGAGGCTTACGGTACCGGAATGGGCAAGATTATGAAAGCATACGAAGGTATGGAAGAAAAACCTTCAATTGAAACGACCCAAAATACCTTTAAGATCATATTGCCTAACATTAACGCAAAATATGAAATGGGAGATGCTTTTGCACCGAAAGCAGAATCCAGCACAAGTTCTGTTGCCGGGGCTGGAAAAAGCTTAAGCGACGAAGAAAAAGTGTTGGAATATGCCCGGTCTCACGGCGTGGTTACAAGAAATGATGTAATCGCATTGCTTGGAGTGAGTACCTCTACTGCTTCCAGAGTCATCAGAAAAATGGTAAAAAGCAACTCGCTAAAGCAGAATGGAAAAGCAAGAAACACCAACTATACTATTATAAAATAATGAAAATGATGCCAAACAGCTAATTGAAGAAATCCAGTCGGCTGCTTTAAGTTAGAGGGATGCCCCAATGTCACGTGTATCGTGTATTGGGAATATTTAGTCTTGACAATTGATCAATCATTTTTTATAATACAATCGCTTGCTCGGAGGGCATATTATTCGTTGGAAATAATAGGCTGGATAAGGCACGGATTGAAAAATCTGTTCTTTATCCGGCTTTTTTGTTTGTTCCGGGAAAGTGAAAATAAGTTTAGAGGAGGAAATGAAATTTTATGGATTTTCTTACAAGTGAAATCAAACCAATGTATTTTAAGTATCTGACTGCAGCATTTGGAAGTGCTTTGATTTCATCTATTTATGGTGTAGTGGATATGGCTATGGTGGGGCAATATCAGGGTCCGGAAGGCACAGCGGCTTTAGCCATAGTCAGTCCGGTATGGAACATTATTTATAGCCTGGGGCTGCTTATGGGAATTGGAGGCTCTGTACTTTTCAGCACACTTAGGGGGCAATCCGATCAAAATCAGAAAAAGTCCAATGAGTATTTTACGGCTGCGGTTATTGGCGTTGCGATTTTGGCAGTCATTACATGGCTGGCAGTTATATTTTTTGATCGGGAGCTATTGAAGCTGTTTGGTGCGGAAGAAACATTGCTTCCTCTGGCAAGGAGGTATCTGTTTCCAGTTAAATTTGTTGTGCCGAGCTTTCTCTTTACACAGCTTATGGCAGCTTTTCTGCGTAACGATGGAAATCCGGGGCTGGCTACAAAAGCAGTTCTTTTTGGCGGAATCTTCAATGTGTTTGGAGACTATTTCTTTGTTTTTGTTTTGAAGATGGGAATTATGGGGGCGGGTCTGGCCACTGCTATGGGGTCTGTATTTTCCCTGTTGGTAATGCTGACTCATTTCCGCAGTAAAAAGAATACCTTAAGACTTGTAAAACCTGTGAGGCTGCTTTATATTTTGAAATCCATCTGTGTAACCGGATTTGCCACCTTTTTTATTGATGTGGCAATGGGAATTCTTACCATGCTGTTCAACAGACAGATTTTGAAATATCTGGGTACGGATGCGTTGTCGGTTTACGGTATTATTATCAATATAAGTACTTTTGTTCAGTGCTGTGCTTACAGCATCGGGCAGGCTTCTCAACCGATGATTTCTACGAATTTTGGTGCAGGTAAAGGAGAACGTATTGTACAGATATTGAAATATGCATTGGGAACGGCAGCAGTATTCGGGATGATTTGGACTGCACTGGCTGTTTGCGTACCAAATCTTTTCGTTCGTATTTTTATGACCCCGACAGAGGCAATCTTAAGTATTGCTCCTGACATTATCCGCAGTTATGGTATTTCCTTTTTGCTGCTTCCGTTTAATATTTTCTCGACCTATTACTTTCAGGCGTTGATGAGACCGAAGACTTCTTTTACCGTTTCCGTCTCCCGAGGTGCCGTAATCAGTGGGGCCCTGATCTGCATTCTTCCGGCCATGATGGGGGCAAATGTAATCTGGTTTGCTATGCCGATTACGGAGCTTTTGGTTGCAATTTATGTAACAATAAGAATGATACAATACACGAAAGCCATAGGTGAGAGAGGCAAACCCGAATTGGCTTAATGTTGTATTCCCCTTTTGTCAGACAAAATATAAGTCTAACGACAAAGCGGCGCTTTTTTAGGCTGACTGTAAAACAGCTCCACTCTTTTGACGTCCTTTAAGTTTACGGCAATTCGCGAGGGGTAAGAAATGTCCTTTGCACGGTAACTTTTGCCATTTTCTTTTATAATGTAATCTTCAAGAACAAACCAGGAATCGTTTCCCTTTTCCTCGTGGGCGGCAAGTATGCCGGTGTATTCGGCATTATCGCAAATGATTCTGAGTGTGGTGCCGTTTTCGTAATCTATAATATCCTGCCAGATATCATCATGTATGGATTTATAGTTTAGATTGAAAAATATTTTGTTTACAAATTTGCGTTCCGTAATAAATACTAAGATAATTGATAAAATTCCGGCGGCAGCGGATAATATAATTACACGTACATTCCAGGGGAAAACAATGCTGGTGCATATGTAATTATGTGCAATGGAGAAAAGCGCTTTGACGATATAGCTTATTACAACAGACAGGATCAACTGATAGGAAGAAGCTTTTCGGGAGGTTAATAGCTGAAAAATTCTTATAAAAATAAATCCCGGAATGAAATATTCCAAGATTAAGGGCAGCTGTGTTGTGATTTCCGATATTTCAGTAATAATTATTCACCTTCCTTTTCTTCTTCCTCTTCACTTTTAATGATTTTATTTAGAATGCTTTGAATTTCCGCCGGATCGGGACAAGTATCTTTGCCTGGCTTTTTGGTTCTGGTAAACTTTGAGCCAAATCTTATTTGAGTCCCCAATCCGGAAGGAAAAGATGACTTTCTGTTTTCCATAATTACACTTCCTTTGTCATAAATTAAAATAAGTATATCACTTTACAGGTGATCGGAAAATGTTTTATTGTTCTTGCCGATTTCTTCCATAATTCTACAATAGGTTGAATTTGCCAGCTGAATTCAACAAGCAGGTGATTGTAAATGAAATGAGAATCCCGTACTATATAAAGGGAAAGGAACAAGAAAGGGAGGCAGCAAAATGAGTATTGGTTCAGTGATTATGAGTAAAAGGAAGTCTCTGGGATATACCCAGCAGGAGCTGGCGGACAAACTGCATGTGTCGTTTCAGGCCGTGTCGAAATGGGAAAATGATACGGCTTGTCCGGAGATCGACCTGTTGCCTAAGATTGCAAATGTTTTTGGCATATCAGTGGACACTTTGTTTGAATATAAAGCGTCTATTCAGACGGAATATGAGGAACGATACCGGTCGGAGGATTATTATTGGGGACTTAATCCTAACAGCCTGTGTTTAGAGATTATGAGATTGAGACCGCCGGTAAAGCCTTTCCGGGTTCTGGATATGGGATGCGGGGAAGGAAAGGATGCCGTATTTCTGGCAAGGAACGGATATGAGGTTACGGCCTTTGATATTGCAGATTCCGGTATCGAGAAAGGAAAGATGCTGGCGGAAAGATGCGGAACATATGTGGATTTCTTCAAGGCCGATATTATGGATTACCGGCTCAAGGAGGATTATGATATCATATTCAGCAGCGGAATGTTCCACTATGTGATACCGGAAAAGCGGCAGGAGATTACAGAAAATATGAAGGCACATACCACAGCCGGAGGAATCCATGTGATCAATGTGTTTGTTGACAAGCCTTTTATCCCCTGCGCGCCGGACAGTGAACGCTATGAGAAGGATAAATTCAGATGGCATTCAGGGGAGCTGTTTACCTATTATCACGACTGGCTGCTGCATAAAACAGATGAAATTATTTTTGACTGCAACAGCGGCGGAATTCCTCATAAGCATTGTATGGACATTATGATTGCGGAAAAGATGTAACTGTTCAGCCTCGCCGTCCCGGATATCGCACTGCTTCTTTGATAGCAGCTATGACAG
>JAUNGK010000192.1 GCA_030524555.1 Bacillota bacterium
AACACGGATGCATTTATTACGATTACCGACAATGATGAGTATAATCTGGTGGCGGCTATGTATGGGGAATCGCAGGGGATAGGTAAGGTGATTTCCAGAATTAATGCAAAATCAAGGTTGAAGGTGTTATCGCCGCAAAGTAAAATTTGTACGATTTCAAGAGAGGATGTGGCTGCTGACCGGATTCTTGGATACAGCCGTTCCTTATTAAATGCAGAGGACAATGATGCAGTGGAATCCTTGTACAGGTTGATGGACGGCAAGATAGAATTTATCGAGTTTAAGGTAGATGAGAATGATAGTAATCTGAATATTCCGTTGAAAAATTTAAAAATGAAACGTAATATGCTGATTGGCTGCATTATCAGAGATTTTGTAACCATTATCCCAAGAGGAGATGATGTGATTATGCCGGGGGATACGGTGCTTGTAGCAGTGATTAACAGACAGATTGCACGTCTGGAGGATATTTTTGCTTCTTAAATTAAAAAAGGAAACGTTTGAAGATATCAGAAAGGCGTAAATTGATATGAATAAAAGGAAAATTATCAGTATTATCGGCAAGATTATCTTAATAGAAGCTGTACTTATGATACCGTCACTTTTGGTGTCAGCATATTATAGAGACGGAGATACCGCTGCATTTGCATGTACAATGATACCAGCTTTAATTATAGGGCTTCTTTTTTCCATGGTGAAACAGTCAGATAAAAGAATGAGCAGCCGTGACGGATATTTTATTGTGGCGGCTGCATGGATTATCATATCGCTGATAGGTGCATTACCCCTTTATCTTTCAGGAGGTTTTCCCTCCTACTGGAGTGCTTTGTTTGAAATTGTATCAGGTTTCAGTACCACGGGTGCGTCTGTACTTGCAAGACCGGAGGAACTTGGACACGGTGTGCTTTTCTGGCGAAGCTTTACTCACTGGATAGGCGGTATGGGTGTGCTTGTATTTGTGCTTATGGTTATGCCCATGGAAAATGATAATTCCATGCACTTGGTTCGTGCGGAGGTCCCAGGACCTACGGCAGGAAAGCTTGTCCCGAGAATGCGTACTACCTCCATGATTTTGTACGGTATTTATACGGCAATGACGGTAGTTTTACTGGTTTTGCTATTGATCGGCAGGATGCCGTTGTTTGACAGCTTTTGCATTGCCTTTGGCACAGCGGGAACAGGCGGTTTTGCGGTAAACTCAGCAGGAATTGCAGGCTATGGCAGCGCTTACATAGAGATTGTGCTCGGTATTTTCATGCTTTTGTTTGGCATTAATTTTAATATGTATCATTTAATATTGCTCGGAAAGATAAAGGATGTATTAAAATCAGAGGAAGTCAAGGTGTATCTGGGCATTGTTTTTCTGGCAACTGCCGCAATTTCCATTAATACCTTCAGTAATGTCATAGGAGTCGGAACTACCATTAGAAATGCCTTTTTTCAGGTTTCAAGTATTATAACCACGTCGGGATTTGCTACAGTGGATTTTAATTTTTGGCCTGAGTTTTCTAAGCATACCCTGGTGCTTCTGATGATCATAGGTGCCTGCGCAGGCTCTACCGGAGGCGGTTTTAAGATATCTCGTTTGATTATTTTGGTGAAAGCTTTTCTTGCGGAAATCAGGCATATCATTACGCCTAAGGCTGTAATTACGGTAAGGATAGATGGAAAATCTTTGGATAAGGATACTCTGAATTCAACCAAGATTTATGCCGGGGCATATATGATTTTGATCTGCGTATTTACGTGGATTTTGTCGTTGGACGGAAAAGATATGACAACCAATCTGACTGCGGTTTTATCCTGCTTTAACAATATTGGGCCGGGACTTTCCCAGGTGGGTCCTATGAACAATTTCAGCGTATTTTCCGACTGGGCGCAGGTGCTTTTATCCGTAGCCATGCTTACGGGAAGATTGGAGATTTTCCCGATGTTTCTGCTGTTTGCAAAATCAACGCATGACAGGTAAGGAGTGTTAATATGACTGATTTTACAGTAAGTGAAATGCAGATAATGCAACAAAATTTACAGGATAAATATAAAGATAAATGGGAGCCCATATCCCCTGAAACAGGGAAAAACAAAATGCTGTGGATGATAGCGGAAATGGGAGAGGTTATCGATATTGTAAAGAAAAACAGCATTGATCAAATAATGGAAGAGGGCGAAATCCGTAAATGGTTTGTTGAGGAGATGGCTGATGTTTTAATGTTCTATAATGATATGATGTTGTGTTATGGGATAACTGTTGACGAATTGAAGCAATCTTACACTGAAAAGTATGAAAAAAATATGAAGCGCTGGTAAAGCGAAGAAGAGATAAAATATAAGACCATAAAAACAGATACTTATCTCTTATTACCGGGGCAGTTTGTTTTGGCTACGACGATTGAATATTTTTCTTTGCCCAACAATCTGACGGCATTTGTGGAAGGAAGAAGTTCACTGGGGCGTATGGGATTATTTATACAAAATGCGGGATGGGTTGATCCGGGATTTAAAGGCGAAATTACCTTGGAATTATACAATGCCAATCGCTGTGCCATTGAATTGAAGGCAGGACGCAGAGTAGGGCAGCTGGTTTTTGCGGAAATGGATCAGGAAGCCTTGAATCCATATAATGGGAAATATCAGGGACAAAAAGGTGCTACGGGTTCGTTGGTTTTCATGGATCGTGAGCCCCGCTGCCGGAATTAAAAAAAAATAAAAAAGAAGCGTCACACCATATCTGATTTAGTTATAGCATGGCGCTTCTTTTATTATGCTTTCATTAATATTCCAGTGCCTTTTCCTCACCGTTCATAACACGGAGAGCGCCCTGTGCCAGAGCAAGAAGCTCGTCTTCACCGGGATAAACAGTGAAAGGAGCAATAAATTCAGCTCTTTCCTTTAATCCGGCAACTACTGCCTTGTCGTAAGCGATACCGCCTGTAACAATGATCTGGTCCACTTTCCCTTTCAGAACACATGCCATGGAGCCGATATTCTTGGCTACCTGCATGATGAAAGCTTCGCGGACTTCTGCGGCTTTTTCATCGCCGTCTGCAATCATTTTTTCCACGTCACGCATATCGTTGGTTCCTAAATAAGCATTGAAACCGCCGTTGCCAACAGCCTTTTTGTAAACTTCCTGTTCGGTATATTTGCCTGAGAAGCACAGCTTAATCAGTGCGCCGGTAGGTACTGCACCGGCTCTTTCAGGAGAAAATGCGCCGTCACCGTCCAAAGCGTTGAATACGTCGATAACACGGCCCTTTTCGTGGGCACCTACGGAAACGCCGCCGCCCATATGAACAACCACCAGATTTAAAGAGTCATAAGGTTTGCCCTGCTCCTTAGCATAGCGCTTGGCAACCGCCTTCTGGTTCAGCGCATGGAATACGCTGGTACGGGGAAGCTCAGGAACACCTGAATATCTGGAGATGGGCATCAGCTCATCTACAACAACGGGGTCAACAATATAGGAAGGAACGCCGATAGAGTCAGCAATTTCTCTTGCCAGAATACCGCCTAAGTTGGAAGCATGCTGTCCCTGCTTACCAATTTTTAAGTCTTCCAAAAGGTCGTCGCTTACAGCATATGTGCCGCCGGGAATAGGCTTTAACATACCACCGCGGCCTACGATAACCTGCAGAGATTTAATGTCAAAGTCCTTTTTGGCAAGCAGGTCAAGAATGATCTGTTTGCGGAAATCCTTCTGTTCTACGATGGAAGCATATTGTGCGATTTCCTCTGTAGAGTGGCGAAGGGTTTCTTCAAATAAAAGAGTTTCATCCTCAAATACACCGATCTTGGTGGAGGTGGAACCGGGGTTAATGATTAAGCTTTTAATGGACATTTGTTTTCCTCCCAATTATTTAGTTGTTTTTTAACATTGCTTCAGCAACAACAGCTCCTAAAGCAATGGAGTTTACCTTGGTTTCAAAATCGTCGGAACGAGAGGTTAAAATAACGGGAGCCTTGGTTCCGGTGAGAATATTTCCGTTGACAACCTTTGCAGTATGTACCAGACATTTGTAAACAAGATTTCCTGCATGGATATCGGGGAAAAGAAGGATATCAGCATCACCCTGAATTGCTCTGTCCGTAGCTCCTTTGTGCTTAGCTGCCTCTGGATCGATAGCAAGGTCTAAGGATAAGGGACCGTCAACGATACATCCGGTGATCTTTCCGTCTTTATTCATTTGTGTTAATTCTCCGGCCTCTACGGTTGCAGGCATTTTGGGATTGATTACCTCAACAGCTGCAAGAGGAGCTACCTTAGGATTTTCAATACCGCAGGCACGTGTAATCTCAAGTGTATTGTTAATAATGTTTACTTTATCTTCCAGTGTAGGATAAGGAATGAATGCTACGTCGGTTAAGAAGAGAAGATGGTCAATGCCTTCAATGTCAAATACGCATACATGGGATAAAGGCTTGCCGGTACGAAGACCAACCTCTTTGTCCAGAACGCTTTTTAAAAAGCCCTTAGTGTCGATAAGTCCCTTCATGTACATGTCAGCTTTTCCGTCGTGAACCAGCTTGACAGCAGTAAGAGCAGCTTCGGTGGTATCCTCTACGTTGATGATTTCAAAATCGCTTAAGTCCATGTTCAGGGAAGCGGCAATTTCTTGAATTTTCTTCTCATCACCAACAAGGATAGCATCTGCAATCTTTCTTTCCTTGGCAGCCTTAACGGCTTCCAATACAGCAGAGTCCTGAGCTACGGCAACAGCAACTTTTTTGGTGCCGCATTCATTAACCTTGGCAATTAAATCAGCGAATGTTTTACTCA
>JAUNGK010000193.1:0-218 GCA_030524555.1 Bacillota bacterium
CCTTTGCAGCCCGGACGCTTTCCACATACTGCTCATCAGCTTTCTCCATCAGATACCTGGGAGCAAGCAAAGCCCCATCCCGTAACTCTTCCAATGCATCCAGCTGTACCTGCGCAGGTTTTGCCGGAGATACCACCCTGGTCTGCCAGACAGCCAGACAGCCGCTGAATTCCACCAGCCAGAAAAGCGGCTCCATGCCCTTAGCCATTTGCGCATGC
>JAUNGK010000193.1:228-4694 GCA_030524555.1 Bacillota bacterium
TATTTCAATCAGCTTGTTAATATGGGACGGAAGCGCTTCATCCACACTTCCGTCAGGATAAATGATGCACTCACACTTATCCGTTTCATCTTCCTGATGGGCATGAATAAATTCAATCACTTTCATGAAATATATTTCCTCCGGTTTTTCTTATGTCACACCTTCCATAAATATGTTCCTATGGTATCAAAACCATTTCCTTTTTGCAAGCGGTCCGCAAAAAGAGTGTCCGCAAAAAGAGAGGACTGCAATCCGCATCCTCTCTTTCAGACATCTTATACGTTGTTCTCATTCATCTTTGCCAGCTTTGCGCTCTGGTCCGCTGCAATACATCCGTCAATAATTTCCTGAATGTCTCCGTTCATAACTTTATCCAGCTTATAAATGGTAAGACCGATTCTATGGTCTGTTACACGCCCCTGAGGGAAGTTATAGGTACGAATTTTTTCGGAACGGTCTCCGGTGCCAATCTGACTTCTTCTGAGTTCTGCTTCCGCATCATGTCTTTGCTGCTGTTCCATATCATAGAGCTTGGCTTTCAGCAGTGCAAAGGCCTTCGCCTTATTCTGCAGCTGGGATTTCTCTGTCTGGCTGTATACCACGATTCCTGTGGGATAGTGGGTCAGACGCACTGCAGAGTCTGTAGTATTGACACACTGTCCGCCGTTACCGGAAGCACGCATTACATCAATACGGATATCCTTATCATCAATTACAATATCAATATCATCATCCACTTCAGGCATAACCGCTACGCTGATTGTGGAGGTGTGAATACGTCCGCCTGATTCTGTTTCGGGCACACGCTGCACACGGTGAACGCCGCTTTCGTACTTCATCTTGGAATAAGCGCCCTGGCCGGTAATCGTAAACTGAACCTCTTTCATACCGCCGATGCCTATTTCATCCACATTCATGGTTTCCACTTTCCAGCGCTGGCTTTCCGCATAATGCACATACATACGGTAAATTTCCGCTGCAAACAGAGCTGCCTCATCTCCGCCGGCGCCTGCCCTGATTTCCACAATTACATTCTTCTCGTCATTAGGATCCTTGGGAAGAAGAAGAATCTTAAGTTCCTGTTCCAGCTCTTCCACTCTTTTCTTTGCTGCATTAAGCTCTTCCTTCAGCATTTCCTTCATATCTTCATCAGACTCTGTTTCCAGCATGCTGAGAGAATCCTCAATATCCTGCTTACATTTTTTATACTCCTTATAAGCTTCCACAAGGGGCGTTAAATCGCTTTGTTCTTTCATAAGAGCCCTGAACCGCTCCTGATTATTGGTTACAGTAGGTTCATTCAGTTCTCCCATAATTTCTTCAAACCGAATCAATATATCTTCCAATTTGTCAAACATCTCACTACCTGACCTTTCTAAAACTTATATTTACAATTCTAAACCGGTATCCTGAGTTAAATACATTTCTGTCCGCTCCGGCATTTTTATCCATACAGTCCATGCACAACTCTGTCAAGTCCTGCAAGGTCTTTGCAGACGGTTACTTCCTGATACCCTGCCTCTTCCATTAAAGCGCTGACTGCCTGTGCCTGGTCCCAGCCGATTTCAAAAAAAAGCATTCCTCCCGGATACAAATGCTCTTTTGCCTCTTTTACTATCCGCCTGTAAAAATACAGACCGTCCTCCCTGCCATCCAGAGCGGTTAGCGGTTCATGATTTTTTACCTCTTCCATCAGAGCAGGAATCACATCTGTGGGAATATACGGAGGATTGGATACAATAAACTCATATTTATCATTCACTGTCTCAAATAAATCGCTTTGGACAAACGAAGCCTTAAGCCCAAGAGCATCTGCATTCTCCCTTGCCACCTCCAGGGCCTTCTGTGAAATATCGCAGCCGGTTCCGGCACAATCATTGGAATACCGCAAAAGACTGAGCAGGATACATCCGCTGCCGGTACACATATCCAGAATATGCATACCGTCATGAAGATACCGCATCACTTCTTCCACTAAAATTTCCGTATCCTGTCTGGGAATAAGCACATCAGGAGTCACCTTAAACTTAAGCCCCATAAATTCCTGATATCCCACTATCTGCTGAAGCGGAATGTGGGATTTCCGAAGAGCAATATATTTTACATAATCCTCATATTTTTCCCCTGAAACCTGCTCTTTTCCATGAACCAGCAGAAAATTTCTGTCTGTCCCGCAAATTTCCTCAAGAAGAAGTCTTGCATCAAGAGAAGCTTCTTCTATTCCTGCTTCTGCAAGCTGAGAAGCACCCCATCTGTATACTTCCTGATATTCCATTTCATCCCTCTAAACCGGATCAGACTCCGTCTCATCATCCTTCAGCCACGATTCATCAATTTCATATCCAAAAGTTTCTTCCAGATATGCTTTCCAGTCGAACACAGCTTCTACTGATTTCATGGCAACCTCTACCATGCTCTCATCAGGCTCTTTCGTCGTCAGCCTCTGCAAAAGCATTCCGGGAGCAGAAATAATTCTGATTAAAATATTGTCGCTTCTGCCTGCCAGCCTGATAATCTCGTATGAAATGCCCGCAATTACGGGAATCAGCGCAATACGAATCAGCACCCTGTACACCGGATTCTGCACTCTGATAAAAAAGAATAAGATGATGCTGACAAAAACTACAAAAAACATAAAGCTGGTTCCGCAGCGCTTATGAATTCGTGAGCTTCTCATAACATTATGAACTGTCAGCGGCCTGCCCTTTTCAATACAGTTAATGCATTTATGTTCTGCTCCATGATACTGATACAGCCTGTGAATATCCTTCATCAGACTGATTGCCACCACATAAGCCAGAAAAATAATAATTCTGATAACTCCCTCAATAATTGCCAGCAAGGATGCATTTCTCACATACTGGGACAGCAGGGAGGAAAGAAAATAAGGCAGCAGAATAAAAATTCCCACGGCAAGCACAACCGATACCACAGTAGTGATTCCCATCAGCACACTTTCCGCCCTTCCGCCGGAAATTTTATTCAGCGCTTTATCCACTTTTGTTTCTTCCGCTTCTTCATCTTCATAAAATGATGCCGAATAATTAATACTCTTCATGCCGAGTATCATGGAATCAATAAAATTAAAAATACCTCTCACAAAGGGTATCTTTTTCAGTTTACTTCCATGCAATATCCCGCGGTATACATCTACTTCCACTTCAATTTCCCCGCCGGGCTTTCGGATGGCTACCGCATAGTCATCCTTATTTTTCATCATTACACCCTCTAAGACCGCCTGTCCTCCGATACCTGATGACCGGCTGCACTTATCTTTTTTCATACTCATTACCTCTTATAAAAACATAAGGTTGAGATGTAGTCGTAACACCTCAACCTTATTGTACTTACATAACTTATTTGTTTACTACACCATACTTCTTGTTGAACTTCTCAATACGTCCGTCAGCTCTTGCAGCCTTCTGCTGACCTGTGTAGAATGAATGGCATTTAGAACAAACTTCAACGTGAATATCTTTCTTGGTTGAACCTGTTACAAATGTGTTGCCACAGTTGCAAGTTACTGTTGCCTGATAGTACTCAGGATGAATTCCTTCTTTCATGTTTTCACCTCTCTATAATAAGCTATATTACAAAATTCGTTCTCATCCGCTGCACTGTATGTGCACGCCGTTTCACCCGAAACAGCTTTTTAATTGTATCATAGCTTATCATGGTATGCAAGCATTTTTATCAGATAAACTTCATTTTTTTGACCATATTTACAAATTCCTGATTATTTCTCGTCTTTGCAAACAAATCAAGCACCCTGTCCACCGCTTCTTCCGGCTTAAGACCGTTCAGCGCCTTACGGATAATATTGATAGCCTCCAATTCATCGGAAGCCAGCAGCAAATCTTCTCTTCTGGTGCCGGACTTGGGAATATCGATAGCCGGGAACACTCTCTTTTCGGAAAGCTTACGGTCAAGCACAAGTTCCATGTTGCCTGTTCCCTTAAATTCTTCATAAACCACATCATCCATCTTGCTTCCCGTATCCACAAGGGCTGTTGCCAGAATCGTAAGGGAACCGCCCTCACGCATATTTCTTGCAGCGCCGAAGAAACGCTTGGGCATATGAAGCGCTGCCGGGTCAAGACCGCCCGATAAAGTTCTTCCGCTTGGGGGTACGGTCTGATTATATGCACGTGTCAGTCTTGTGATACTGTCAATCAGAATCATGACATCTTTATTATGTTCAACAAGGCGCCTTCCTCTTTCAATTACCATCTCGGAAACTCTTTTATGATGCTCGGGAAGTTCATCAAAGGTAGAATAAATAACCTCCACATTAGGTCCTTCAATGGCTTCTTTAATATCCGTTACTTCTTCAGGACGCTCATCAATCAAAAGAATAATAAGATGAACCTCGGGGGCATTTCTCTTTATGGATTTTGCCACATCCTTAAGCAGCGTTGTCTTTCCTGCCTTGGGAGGAGAAACAATCATACCACGCTGTCCTTTGC
>JAUNGK010000194.1 GCA_030524555.1 Bacillota bacterium
GCATCAGCTCGGATGTAAACAGTGTGCAGGCAGTTATTACAAGCCTTTTCTCTTCTATATGTAAGGTTTTGATTATTATTTGCATGACTTTGTTTATTATTATACAAACACCGGTCATTGCGCTGGGGATATTATGTTTGGTTATATTCTGTTTTGCTATTTCACAGGTTGTCTTCAGGAAACCAATGCGCAGATTTGGTGTATCCTCCAGAGATTATTCATTTCGTGCAAGTCAGGCATCACTGGAAGCAATTCAGGGACATAAAGAAATTCTGGTTTTTGGAAGACAGGATTATTTTGTAAACGAATATCTGAAAAATATGATTGGATATAATAAGGCAGAAGTGCAAATGTCGGTAGCATCAGCGGCCCCCTCTTTTCTGATAGAGGTGGTATGCATGATTGGCCTGTTAACTATAGTAGCAGTTCAAAGCATTATGACAGGGGGAGACGATAGTCTGTTGACCCAGATGGTGACTATTGCTCTGGCGGCACTTAGAATACTGCCGGCTCTTGGCGCATTACTGGGCAATGTCAACTCAATAATTTTTCATGCCCCTGGCCTTAATGGGGCATCCGATACATTGCATATGGTAAATGAACTGGATAAGGGAGGGAAGATCGACAGAGAACACACCAAAGAAGCTTATGACGATATTCATTTTGAAAAGGAACTTATGTTATCACATGTTTCTTATGCATATCCCAAAACTCAAAAAAATGTAATAGATGATCTTTCCATGACTATCACCAAGGGGACCTCTGTAGGTTTTATCGGGACTTCCGGAGCCGGCAAAACTACACTGGCGGATATTATTCTTGGGCTGTTAAAACCCCAAAACGGGGAGATATTAATGGATGGTGTAAGTATAGAAACATTGGGAGAGGCATGGCATCACATAATTGGATATGTTCCTCAGTCCATTTATATGACAGATGCATCCATTCGAAGGAATGTGGCTTTCGGAATAGATGAAGCTTTGATTGATGATGATAAAGTATGGAAAGCCCTTGAAATGGCGCAGATTAAGGAATTTGTAGAAGGACTTTCAGAAGGAATTGATACCAAGGTGGGTGAATGGGGAGTTCAGCTTTCCGGCGGGCAGAGACAAAGAATTGCAATAGCAAGAGCGTTGTATAATGAACCGGATATTATTGTGTTAGATGAAGCAACAGCAGCGTTGGATAATGAAACAGAGAGCGCAGTTATGGAATCTATTGAGGCTTTACAGAAAGTCAAGACGCTTATTATTGTGGCGCATCGTTTAACTACCATAAGAAAATGTGATGTGATTTATGAAGTTATTGATGGAAAAGCTGTCATGCGGAATAAAGAAGAAGTCTGCCCTATTGGTTAAATCAGTTATTTAGGGAGTGAATATTACTGTGAAGACGAATTATGATATAGATTTATTTTCTTTACTCATCATTTGCTATAATCATGAAAAATATATAAGGGATGCGATAGAAAGTGCTTTGGCGCAGAAATATGATAATATCGAGATAATCATATGTGATGATTGTTCAACAGACCACTCATGGGAAATTATACAATCGTCTATGCCGGAATTGCAAAAAAGATTTAACAGGGTAGTAGCATTTCAAAATCCTCATAATTTGGGGCTTACTCCATCTTTGAATAGAATGATAGAGGAGGCCAATGGAGCTGTTATTTTTCCGTTATCCGGGGATGATATGATGACAGAAAATTATGCGGCAGATATTATGGATGCCTGCCTGAAATATCCGGAAGCTTCCGTATTTGTAACAGATGGATACTGGGTTGAAGAAAAAGACAAATATTCAGAACTGAATCCTTCTTTATTATCTCCGTTTTATGAGCAAAAACCGGATCTATGTAAAGAAACGTTGTTTGAACGATTGTACTGGCATAACTGTATTTTTGCGCCCGGGGTGTCATTAAGAAGTGATGTGTATGATAAATTCGGACTTTATGATACTGATATTTGTATTGAAGATTTGGAATATTGGTTAAGAATATCCAGGACGAAGGAGACGGAATTTGTTTATATTGATAAGCAGGATGTGTTTTACAGGAAAAATCCAAATTCAGCTTCTTCTAAGGAAAAAAATGAACATTTTGTAAGAAGGTGGTTAACTTTCTTAGACGCAAGTGAAAAAATAATTGATAAGTACGCACCTTACGTGGAAGGTGATGGATACATCAGACGTAAGTGGCAATTTTTATTAGATGAATGGCAATTTTACCGAAGAAACATACCGAAGGATGAAAGCAAAATGCTAAAAAGTAAATTGGGGCCTTTTGTTAAGGCAAATTGGCGTGTTTTGGGATGGAAACAGTTGATAGAGTATTATCGTATGTACGCTAGTGCTCTCCTAAGCAGGTGAAGTTGGCATATTATCGGCGCTATGATAAAATATAGATAATTGACAGAGTAAGAGGATTGCAAATAAAAATGATACCATTTGTTTCTTTTAAAACGATAGAGGAAGAACTGAATAAGGAGCTTCACGCAGCATTTGAACGTGTCTATGATGCCAGTTGGTATATAAGTGGTGAAGAGGGGAAAAAGTTTGAACAGGCGTTTGCCGCCTTTTGTGGGACAGGATATTGTGTTGGCTGCGGGAATGGCTTAGATGCCTTGACCTTGTCGCTCAGGGCGCTTGGGATCGGAAAAGGTGATGAAGTGTTAGTCCCGTCTAACACATATATTGCCACTGCGCTGGCGGTTACTTATGTGGGAGCAAAACCGGTGTTTGTAGAGCCTGATATTCAAACATATAATATAGATGTTAATCGAATTGAAGAGAAGCTTACACCCAGGACAAAAGCCATAATTCCGGTTCATTTATATGGTCAGCCAGCAGAAATGGAGGAAATTCTCGCTATTGCTAAAAAAGCCGGTCTGATGGTTATAGAGGATTGTGCGCAGGCACATGGAGCTGTTTATCATGGACAATCAGTAGGAAGTTTTGGAGAAGCGGCAGGATTTAGCTTTTATCCGGGGAAAAATCTGGGTGCACTGGGAGATGCGGGAGCCGTAGTAACTAATGATGAAGAAGTGGCCATGAAGGTGCGTGCTTTGGGAAACTATGGTTCGGACTATAAATATCATCACATATATCAGGGATATAATTCCAGATTGGATGAAATTCAGGCTGCGTTCCTTCGGGTTAAGCTGGTTCATCTCGAGCGAATGAATGAGGAGAGACGCCGTATTGCCGAGAGATATAGGAGCGAGATATCAAATGAGCAAATGATACTGCCATATGTGATTAATGATGTGAAACCGGTTTGGCATATTTTTGCCATTCGTTGTGAGCGAAGGGACGAACTTGCAGATTATTTATCGTCTTTTGGAATCATGACTAATAAGCACTATCCTATTCCGATGCATTTACAGAAGGCATATGAAGACTTGAAGATTCCGGAGGGAGAGCTTCCGATTGCAGAGGAAATATCCAAAACAGAGCTTAGTCTGCCAATGTATTATGGATTATCAGATGATGACATATCTTTTATTATAGAGAAAATCAATTCATTTCAATAAAAAGGAGTGTATATGCAGGTAATAAAATATGTATTTCAGCCACATGGCGATGATCGAGGTCAGCTTATTGCATTAGAAGAAAATAAAGATATTCCGTTCTGCATTAAAAGAGTGTACTACATGTATGATACTGTAAAGGGAGTAGTCCGTGGCAAACATGCTCACAAATCTCTTGAACAGATATTAGTATGTATTCACGGAAGCTGTAAAGTTTTGTTAGATGATGGACGGGAAAAAAAGGTGGTTCCACTTGAAAAACCATATGAAGGGCTGTACATATCCAATAATATGTGGAGGGAAATGTATGATTTTTCCGAGGATGCAGTGTTAATGGTTCTTGCTTCAGATTATTATAATGAAGATGATTATATTAGGGATTATGATCAATTTCTTTCCTATGTAAATAGCTAAAATTTTTATGGGAGATATCCTGAAATGGGGAAACTTATAGTTAAGGAAATAGAATGTGCCTCAGATAAAGAAAAAAAGGCAATTGATGACTTTATACTAAGTATTGATACGAATGGAGAATTTATTAATTCTCTTCATTATCTTGCCTATCATCCTAAGGGACGCTTCACAGATAAATCCATATATGTGGTTGATGAAGGCTCAGGAGGCATACGCGGAGTATTTGTGGCAGCAGAAGATCCGGATAATTCGAAGACGATTATTTCACATCCCGGGACGACATTTGCGGGAATTATTGTTAATAGAAGGCTTTCCATAAAAAGCCTGGAAGAAATCATAAATATTATAATGGAATATTATGAAAAGAGGTATGATACTGTTATTGTCAAACTCAGGCCGGAATTTTTCTCAATACAGCCATATGGCGGGATATCCTATTTCTTGCTGAAGCGAGGATATCAGTATCATATGAGCGGCTTGTCAAATGTTATTGACATATCGGGTGTACAGAATGAAGAGGATATATTTGCGCTGTATGATTCCACGAAAAGAAATCAAGTCCGAAAAGCATTAAAAGAAAAACAATTTATTTTAAATGATAAAAATGAGATACGCAGGGATGTTTGGGCAAATATGAATAATGTACTTGAAGAAAAGCATAATGCTCATTCTACGCATACTTTTGAAGAAATGACTGAATTAATGGATAGAGTTCCCAACCACATATCT